>NZ_JAFCTN010000052.1:0-39325 GCF_049896045.1 Pseudomonas sp. PWP3-1b2 | reverse complement strand
TGCCGAGTGGTGGGGCGGAGCGTTTTTGGTTACTTTTTGCGCTCTTCAAAAAGTGACCCGCTGTAAGAGCGGAACCAATCTCAGCCATCACCCAGATAACGGATATACACCCAATTCACAAAGCCAACCCCTTCAACTCCTTCAAATGCTTGTAAACCGTAGCCCGCCCCATCCCCAACACATTCGCCACATAATTCGAGGCGCTCTTGCCCTTGAACGCCCCCTCAGCATGCAACGCCAGCACCAGCTCGCGCTTATGGTCGCGGCTCAGCAAGTTCAAACTCAACTGCCGCTCCCGCATCCACGCGTGCAGAAACGTATTAATCCGCTCCTGCCAATCATCGCGAAACAGTGAGTCGGGCTGTGGAATCAACTTGCTCGGCGACAGAAACAAATCCAGCGCCGCCTTGGCGTTTTCAAACAACGAAATATTTAGGTTGATGCACAACACCGCAAGCCGCTGGCCCTTGTGGTCATGCAGCACAGTGCTGAGGCTGCGAATTTTCTGACCGTCCCAATTGAGCTTCTCGTACGGCCCGATATTCACTTCGCTGACATCACCGCTGACCATGTCCTCCAGCGCCGAGTCATCACCTATCGCCCGCTTCGACAGGTTATTGGCAATGTAATCGACCTTCTGCGTGCGCAAATCATGCAGCACCACTTCGGCGTGGGGGAAAAACAGTGTGGCGATCGCATCGGCGATCGCGCGAAAATTCTGCATGACCTTTTCTTGTTCGGCGGTGTTCATCAATGGGGCTCCAGGCGGACGGGGGAGAGCATACCAGCGTCCAGGCCGAACCGCGTGAGTTGCTCCGGCAGCGGGGCGCCGCGCACCAGCGCAGCGCTCGCCTGGCCCATCGCCGGTGAGGTCTGGATGCCGTAGCCGCCTTGCGCCGCCACCCAAAACAACCCCGGAACCCTGGGATCAAAACCCGAGAGTAAATCGCCATCGTGCACAAAGCTGCGCAGCCCCGCCCAGGTGCGTGTCGGGCGGCGGATGGTCAGCGTGGTGGCTTCTTCGATCTGGTAGATGCCCATGGCGATGTCCAGCTCTTCCGGCTGGATGTCCTGCGGCTCGACCGGGTCGGCATTGGCTGGCGAGCCGAGAAACATGCCCGCGTCGGGCTTCATGTAGAAGGCTTCGTCGAGGGCCACAAGCATCGGCCAATGGTGCGTGTCCACGCCTTCTGGCCCAGCGAAGATAAACGCCGAGCGACGCTTGGCTTGCAGCCCGATGGAGGCCGCGCCGGCCAGCCCGCCGATATGGTCGGCCCAGGCGCCAGCGGCATTGATGATGATGGGCGTGGTGTAGGTCGCGTCCTGGGTGCGTACATGCCAAAGGCCGTCAGAATCGCGGCTCAGGCCGAGCACGTGGCTGTCGGTGCGCACTTCACTGTTGTTGCGGCGGATACCGCGCAAGTAGCCCTGGTGCAGGGCGTCGGTGTCGATGTCGCTGGCGGTCGGGTCGAAGATCGCGCCGTGGACTTTTTCCCGGCGCAATATCGGCAGCCGTGCGCATGCCTCGTCGGCACTCAGGCGCTCCACCTGCGACACCGTGGCCTTGGCGCTCTGGTATTGGCTTTCCAGTTCCGCCGGATCGCCGCTGAAATCAACGGTCATTTCGCCGCGTGGCGTCAGCAATGGGTGCTCGCAAAAACCCGCCGGTGGCGTATCGAAAAACGCGCGGCTGGCCAGGGTCAGCGCGCGCACTTGCGGCGTGCCGTAAGCGGCGGTGTAAAGCGCCGCCGAACGCCCGGTGGAATGATAGGCCGGGTGGTTTTCACGCTCCAGCACCAGCACCTTGCCGTGCTGCGACAACCAGAACCCGGTCGACGCGCCCGCAATGCCGCCGCCGATAATGATGAAGTCTGCATGGCTCATAAACGTCTCCTGAAAGAGGGTTAGCGCTGGATTCGGTAGAGGGCATTGGCCAGGGCCACGTCTTCCAGGCCCAGCCCGATCGAGCGGAAGTACACATGCCGTTCGTAAGCGGGGCGCTGGACCATGTCGCTGAGCAACTCGGGCAGGTCGCCGATCACGGCGCGCTTGTCCCAGCCGTGCAGCTCGCTGGCAATCAGCATGTCGCCGGCAGCGCCTGGGGTGGTCTGGCGATAGTCGCAGAACACCTGCATGTCGTTGAGGCTGTGCGGCGGCACTTCATGAGCGCCCGGCGCATTGGTGCTGATGGAGGTGATCAGCGCCGGTTTGCTCAGGCGCGCCGGGTCGATCACCGGGCGCGCAGAAGAGGTGCACAGCAGGATCACGTCGGCGTCTTCGAGTGCACTGTCGACCGTTGTGGCGATGGTCAGCCGTGGGTCCAGGCTTTGGAGGTGCGCGAGGGTTTCAGCGCTGGCGCTTCCCAGGCTGGGGGAATACAGGCGAATGCTTTGCCAGTCGCGCAGGTTTTGCACGTAGCGCAAATGCGCCTGGGCGACCGTGCCACTGCCGATAATTGCCAGCCGCCTGGCGGCCAAGGGTGCCAGCGCCTCCACCGCCAGCGCCGTCGTGGCCGCGGTGCGTTCGGTGGTCAGCTCGCCTGCATCGCAAAGCAACAGCGGCTGGCCGGTGTGCATCGACATCAACAGGGTCCAGGCCGTCACCAGTGGCCCCTGTTCGCGCACGATGTACGGCGAAGTCTTGACCCCGTACACCTCATCTTCGGCCAGCACGCCCAGGTAATTGATAAAGTCGCCGGCGCCATTTGGAAACTCCACCAGCTGTTGCGGCGGCTGCACTGCAAGCCCCGCCGCCATGTCGCGGAACAGTTTATGCAAGACATGAGGAACGTCGATGTGGGCGAGTAACTCACGGGCCTGAGCCCGGTTGATCACTGGAGGCGTGCTGGACATGGATATTTCCGTATATAAACTATTTTTTCCATTATGGACTTTTGGTTCCGATGAGCAATATCCACGCGGAAAAAAGGCTGCCGATGGCGCCTCACCGCGTGCCTCGGTTCAGACCCTTCGAAAAAGATTGAAAAATCACATTAAATGTTATTTAAATACCAAAAATAATAGCGGCTCGACCGGCTGGGTCGTGCACGCAACAACACGGGGTGGCACTGCGCATGACAATTGAACAAGACTTGATGGAACAGGCAAGGCAGGCCTCTGCTCGCACCTATTCGCCGTACTCGCATTTTCCCGTCGGGGCGGCCGTGCTGACCGCTGACGGCGAGGTGGTGCTGGGCTGCAATGTGGAGAACATCTCCTACGGCCTGACCAACTGTGCCGAGCGCAGCGCCTTGTTCAGCGCCATCAGCCAGGGCCATGCACCGGGAAGTTTCAAGGCTATTGCGATCTACGCACCCAACGTTTCACTGATAAGCCCTTGCGGTGCCTGCCGCCAGGTGATGCTGGAGTTGATGGCAAAGGATGCAGTGGTGATCTGCCAGGGCAATGACCCGGCGGCCACGCGTACCTGGACCCTGGCGCAATTGCTGCCAGGCGCCTTCGACGCTTTCTAATCCCTGGCAGGCCTTCGGGTCTGCGTCCGCCTCATCCTCTGTTGAGATGCCCGCATGATCAGTCTTGTCGGAATAGCGACGCTTATTGTCATTGCCATTGCATTATCCCCTCGGCGCCGTTCGATCAATTGGCGCACGGTCTCGGTGGCCTTTGCGCTGCAGGTGTTGATCGGCGCTTTCGCCCTCTACGTACCCTGGGGCCAGGACGTGCTGGCATCGCTCTCCGGCGCGGTGTCGTCTTTGCAGCTGTACGCCAACAAGGGCATTGAGTTTCTGTTCGGAGGCCTGAGTTCACCGCATATGTTCGAGGTGTTCGGCAGCGGCGGGTTCGTGTTCGCCATCCGCGTGTTGCCGATGATCGTGTTCTTCGGCAGCTTTATTTCGGTGCTGTATTACATCGGTGTGATGGGCTGGATCATCCGTCTGGTGGGCGGCACCTTGCGCCTGTTGCTGGGCACCAGCCGCATCGAGTCGATGGTGGTGACCTCGGCTATTTTCATCGGCCAGTCCGAAGTGCCTTTGGTGGTACGGCCATTTATTGCCAGGCTGACACGCTCGGAGTTGTTCGCGGTGATGGTCGGTGGTTTCGCCGCCGTGGCCGGTTCCGTGTTGCTCGGTTATGCAGGGTTGGGGGTGGAGCTCAAATACCTGATTGCCGCGTGCTTTATGTCGGCGCCTGGAGCGCTGCTGATGGCCAAGCTGATGGAACCGGAAACCGAAACCGCCAGCACCGAACAGGTGATTTCGCAACTGGACCACGGTGAAAACCGCCCCACCAATATCATCGACGCCGCCGCCGAAGGTGCCCAGGTCGGCTTGCGCCTGGCCCTGGCCGTGGGCGCCATGCTGCTGGCGTTTATCGCCCTGATCGCCTTGTTGAACGGGCTATTGGGGTGGGCCGGCAACTGGTTCGGCTATCCGCAGTTGACCCTGCAACTGATCCTTGGGTATGTGCTGGCGCCCCTGGCGTTTCTGCTGGGCGTGCCGTGGCACGAGGCGGTGATGGCGGGCGGCTTCATCGGTGAAAAACTGGTGCTCAACGAATTCGTTGCGTATGCCGACCTGTCCAATTACCTCACCCCGGCCAAGGCGGCCGAGGCCGGCGTGCCGCTGTTGTCGGTGCACACCCAGGTGATCGTCACCTTTGCCCTGTGCGGTTTTGCCAATTTGTCATCGATCGCGATTCAACTGGGCGGCCTGTCCGGGATCGCCCCGCAACGCCGGCAGGAACTGGCGCGGCTGGGCCTGCGGGCGATGATCGGCGGCACGCTGTCGAACCTGATGAGTGCGGCCATCGTCGGCTTTTTCATTTCGCTGTAAGGAGTGCGGTATGTGGTTGCCACAAGAAGTGATTCGGCGTAAACGCGACGGCCACGCCCTGGCGGCGGCGGATATTCAACGCTTTGTCGCCGGGATTGCCGACGCCAGCCTCAGCGATGGCCAAGTGGCGGCGTTCGCCATGGCGGTGTTCCTCAAAGGCATGGACGTGACCGAACGCATCGTCTTCACCGAGGCCATGCGTGATTCCGGCGAGGTGCTGAGCTGGGACTTGCCAGGGCCGGTGGTGGACAAACATTCCACCGGTGGCGTCGGCGACCTGATCAGCCTGGTGCTGGCGCCCTTGTTGGCGGCCTGCGGCTGTTACGTGCCGATGATTTCCGGGCGTGGCCTGGGGCATACCGGCGGCACCCTGGACAAGCTCGAGAGCATTCCCGGCTATGACTGCCAACCGAGTTCGCAGCGGCTGCGGGAAATCGTGGCTGAGGTCGGCTGCGCCATCATCGGTCAGACGGCCAACCTCGCTCCGGCGGACAAGCGCCTGTACGTGATCCGCGACGTGACCGGTTCGGTGGAGTCGATTGATCTGATCACTGCATCGATCCTTGGCAAGAAACTCGCCGCCGGCCTCGATGTGTTGATCATGGACGTGAAGACCGGCAACGGTGCCTTCATGGCCGAAGCTGAGCAGGCCCGCGAGCTGGCGGCGAGTATCGTCGCCGTGGCCAACGGCGCCGGGGTCAATACCCGCGCGTTGATCACCGACATGAACCAGCCATTGGCGCGCAGTGCCGGGAATGCCCTGGAAGTTGCCGAAGCGGTGGCGTTGCTCAAGGGCGAGGTGCGCAGCGAGCGCTTATGGGAAGTCACCCTGGCGCTGGCCACTGAGGTACTGACGATGGCCGGCCTGGCGCGCGATGACGCGCAAGCCCGTGATCAGCTGCATCAGGCCTGGCAGAGCGGTGCGGCGCTGCAGCGATTCGGGCAGATGGTCAGCGCGTTGGGCGGCCCGCAGGATTTCATACAAAACCCCGATGCGTATCTGCCGAAGGCGGCGGTGTCGGTGCCGGTGTGGGCCGAAGCTGAGGGGCGCGTCACTGAGATCGATACCCGGTCGGTGGGCCTGGCGGTGGTGGCGCTCGGCGGTGGACGCAGTCACCCGGATGACGTTCTAGACCTGTCCGTAGGCTTCAGTGAGCTGGCCCTGGTGGGTGAGCAGGTGAGCGCGCAACGGCCATTGGGTTGGGTTCACGCGCGCAATAACACGCAGGCGGAGCAGGGCGCGGCTGCCCTGCGCGCGGCCTATCGATTGGGCGGCGAAAGCCTGGCCGCCCGCAGCATGATCCAGGCGGTGTTATGAGCAAAGCCATTGTGTTGGTGCTCGACTCCCTGGGCATCGGTGCCAGCGCCGACGCCGCCCTGTTTGGTGATACCGGTGCCGATACCCTGCGCCATATCGCCGAGGCCTGTGCCCGCGGCGAGGCCGATGGGCCATTGCGCAACGGGCCACTGCACCTGCCGCATTTAGGTGCGCTGGGCTTGGGCGCTGCGGCCGCAGCCAGTGGCGGTGGGCCGTTGCCTGGCCATTGGGGCGATGCGGCACCCATTGGCGCGTTTGGGCATGCCCGCGAGCAATCCTCAGGCAAGGACACACCGTCCGGGCATTGGGAAATGATGGGCGTGCCGGTGTTGTTTGACTGGGGCTATTTCGAGCAACCGGTCGACTCGTTTCCGCCGCAGTTGCTTGCCGACCTGATCGAAAAAGCCGGGTTGCCGGGGGTTCTGGGCAATTGCCATGCCTCGGGCACCACGGTGCTGGACGACTTGGGGGAGGCGCATATCCGCAGCGGTCAGCCGATTTGCTACACCTCGGCCGACAGCGTGTTTCAGATTGCGGCTCACGAAAGCCATTTCGGGCTGGAAGCGCTGTACCGGGTGTGTGAAATCGCGCGCACCTTGTGCGACGAGTACACGGTTGGGCGTGTGATTGCCCGGCCGTTCACTGGCGAGCGTGCGGGGGCGTTTCGCCGCACCGGCAACCGCCGCGACTACACCGTGCCACCGCATTCGGCGACATTGCTGGATCACCTCTGTGAAGCCGGCGGCACGGTGCATGCGGTGGGCAAGATCGGCGATATCTTTGCTCACCGTGGCATCAGCCGTTTATTCAAGGCGGACGGTAACGACGCGCTCTTCGACGCCACGCTCCAGGCTTGCCAGGCGGCGCCCGACAACAGCCTGGTGTTCGCCAACTTCGTCGACTTCGACATGCTCTACGGCCACCGCCGCGACCTGGCCGGCTACGCCGCCGCGCTGGAGGCCTTCGACCGTCGATTGCCGCAATTGCTGGCGCAGATGGACCCGCAGACATTGCTGATCATCAGCGCCGATCACGGTTGCGATCCGTCCCGCCCCGGCAGCGACCACACCCGCGAGCACGTCCCCGTACTGGCGTATGGCGCGGGGTTACCCGCCGGATGGTTGGGTGAGCGAAGCAGCTTTGCCGACATCGGCCAGACCCTGGCACAGCACTTGGGGTTGGCACCCCTGGCATGTGGCCACTCCTTCCTGCCCCCAAAGCCATAACCCCCCCCCCCACACTGTGGCGAGCGGGCTTGCCCCGCGTTGGGCTGCGAAGCAGCCCCAAAAGATGGCCCTGCTAAGCAGTCCAGCAGGAGCAAGCTCCCTCGCCACAGGCTTGTCAGCGCATGTGCAGGATGATCGGGCTGCTGCTGGCCGGGTCGGTATGCCCGCGCAGCTTGTTCACCGCAGCGGCATCAACCGCGCCACCGTTGTTGCCCCAGGTACCGCGCACGTAGCTCAGTACTTGAGCGATCTCAGCGTCCGACAACTGCTCACGAAACGCAGGCATGCGGTACGCATCCGGTACACCTGCCGCCACCACCCGTTGTGAGCCGTTGAGGGTGATGTTGATCGCCGAGGCGTCTTCCTTCGCCAATGCCGACGTGGCACCGGCCAGCGGCGGCATCGACTCGGGCTGGCCCTTGCCATCAATGCCATGGCAGGAAGCGCAGCGAGTCGCGTAGGTGTGAGCGCCGGGAACGTCCATGCGCGCATTTGCGGCCACGGCCTGGTACTGCCATGGTGTGCCGTCGCGCTGTGGGTCGCCGGGCAGCGATTTGAGGTAACGGGCGATCGCCGCCAGGTCGTCGTCAGCCATGAACTGCGTGGAGTTATTGAACGCTTCGGTCATCGAACCGTACACCACCGCATGCTTGTTGCGCCCGACCTTGAGGAACTGCACGATCTCCGGCTCGCTCCAGCGCCCCAAACCAGTGTTGGGGTCCTGGCGCAGACTGGGCGCATACCAGCCGTCGAGCAGTGCACCGGTGAGGAACGGTTTGCCGGATTCATCCAGCGCCTTCTCGTTGAAAGCCAGGCCGCGCGGCGTATGGCAGCTGCCGCAGTGGCCCGGGCCTTGAACAATATAAGCGCCGCGATTCCACAGTGCGTCCTGATCGGTTTTGGCCGCGTACGGCTCATTCGGCGCAAACACCCCGTTCCACAGCGCAATAGGCCAACGCATGTTCAACGGCCACGGAATGCTGCTGGGGATATTCGGCTGATCGGCCGGCGCGATGCCCTTCATGAAGAACGCGTACATGGCGCGCACGTCATCGTCACTGAGCTTGGCGTAAGACGGGTAGGGCATGGCCGGGTACAGCCGTCGCCCGCCCGGCGCCACGCCGTGGCGTACTGCGCGGTCAAAGTCGGCCAGCGAGTAGGCGCCGATGCCGGATTTTTTGTCCGGCGTGATATTGGTGGCGTGGATCGCCCCCAGCGGCGTGGCCATTTCCAGGCCTCCCGCAAAAGGAGCCTTGCCCGGCAAGCTGTGGCAAGCCACGCAGTCACTCAGGCGGGCGACATACTCGCCCCGACTGACTAAAGCGGGGTCGACACTGGCGACCGGTGCCGCCTCGAAAGGCGACGCCGGCTCACGGGTTACGTACCAGGCCAGCAGGCCTGCCGCGACCAGGCAGGGCAGCGCCAGCCAGCCTGCGGTTCTAGCGAATCGTCGGTTGTTCATGGGCGTTCCCTGTCGGTTAACTAAAAGTGTATCGGCTCAATGGCAAGCTGCGGATGCGCTGCCCGGTCAGTTGCGCCACCGCATTGGCCACCGCCGGCGCCACTGCGGGGAGCGGAGGTTCACCGATACCGCCCATTTTTTCGCCACTTTCGACGATCCTTACGTGCACCTGCGCCATGCGCGAGAGTGGCAGGATCGGATACAGGTCGTAGTTGCGCGCCCGTGGTTTGCCGTCCACGTACACCGCTTCCTCCACCAGGGTTTGCGACAAGCCCAAGGCCACAGCGCCATTGACCTGCGCTTCGACGATTGCCGGGTTGACGATGCTGCCCGGGTCGATGGCTTCCCAGATGTGGTGCACCTTGACCTGGCCTTTTTCAATCGACACTTCAGCAATCACCGCCGCCTGCGAGCCGAACGGCGACGCCATGGCCACGCCGCGTGCACGCTTGCTGCCGTCTTCGGCGGTATATGGGCCACGTTTCCAGCCACCGGACAAATCACCGACGGCTTGCAGCAACGTGGTCAGCCGCTTGTTGTCGCGCAGCAGGTGCAAGCGCAGTTCATACGGGTCGTGGCCGCCTTTGTCGGCCAGTTCGTCGAGGAACGCTTCATAGAAGAAGTCGTTGAGGGAATTGCCCACCGAACGCCAGTAACCAAGCATCGGCGGGCCTTTGACGTAGATCTGCGCGATGCGTTTGTTAGGAATCGCGTAAGCCTTGCCCGACAAACCTTCGAGGGCCGTAGGGTCGATTTTGTCGCCTTGTTTGCCGGCGATGGCTTCGGTGGGGCCTTCGGTGGCGCTGACCGCTTCAATGGCGATCGGCAAGCCTTTGTCGTCCAGTGCAGCACGGAACTTGACCACCGCGACCGGGCGCAGCACATCACGCAGGAACTCTTCTTCGCGGCTCCAGATCAGCTTGATCGGGCGGCCGACGGCCTTGGCCAGTGCAATGGCCTGCGGGTACGGGTTAGCCGAGTCATACAGGAAATGCCGGCCGAAGAAACCGCCCAGCAACGGCGAATGCAGGTTGATCTGTTCTATGGACAGCCCGGTGCGCTTGGCCATGTCGGCGCGGAACATATCCGGCGCCTGGTTCGGCAGCCACACGTCGAGCGTGCCGTCGGGGTTGAAGCGTGCCAGCGCTGACGGCGGCTCCAATTGAGCGTGATTCAAATACTGGTTGTGGTACGTGGCTTCAACCTTGGTTTTGGCGTTGTTCAGCGCGCCGGGCACATCACCTTCGTTTTCGTCGTCACGGGACGGGCCTTGCTGGGCGGCGAGAAAGTCACGGTACTTGTCGGTGGAAAAATCCGCCGGCATTGCCCGCACTGTCGAGTCGGCGCCAGCTTCCTGCCACTCCACCTGAATCGCTTCCACCGCGCGCTTGGCGTGCCACCAGCGTTCGGCGACTACCGCCACCGCGCCGGGCAAAGTGTGCACCGAATGCACGCCTTTCATGGCTTCGACCTGCGGCTGGTTGCGCAGGCTGGCAACGGTCATACCCAGGCGCGGCGCATGCTGCACGGCGGCGTGGAGCATGCCGTCGACTTTCAGGTCGATGCTGTATTGCGCCTTGCCGGTGGATTTGTCGTAGGCGTCCAGGCGTTTTACCGGCTTGCCGATCCAGCGGAACTGGCTCGGGTCGCGCAAGGTAATGGTGGCGGGGTCCGGCACCGGCATATCGAGGGCGCGGCTGGCCAGTTCGCCGTAGCCCAGCGAGCGGCCGGACGCGGCATGCACGACGCGGCCAGGTTGCGTGGTCAGTTGGGCCACCGGCACGCCAAGCTGTTCGGCACCGGCCTGCAACAGCATGGCCCGCGCCAGTGCGCCCAGGCGGCGCATGGTCGGGTAGCTCATGCGGATCGACATGCTGCCGCCGGTAATGCGCATGCCATTGTCCATCACTACATAGGCGTCACCCGGCGGCGCGGCTTCGACGATAAACGTGGCGGGGTCGGCGTCCAGCTCTTCACCGACAATCTGCGCCATGGCGGTGTGGGTGCCCTGGCCGCCTTCCATAAACGGGCTGAGCAGACGGACGCTGCCGTCCGGGCGAATCTCCAAAAACGCTGGCACCTGAGTGCCGCGCTCTGCAGCGCCCGCCGTGGCGGCGTAGGCCCTGGGAACGCCCATCGGCAGGCCAAAGCCTAAGACCAACGCGCCCACGGCGGTGCTGGCCAAGAAGCGTCTGCGGGAAAGGTTGACCGGTTCACCGGACGCCGCATCAAGAATGTCAGGGGGCAGGGCCATTACACGGTCCCCTTCGCCAAATCGTGCACGGCGGTTTTGATTGCGTTGTAGGTACCGCAACGGCACAGGTTGACCATTGCCGCTTCGATTTGCTCATCCGTCGGCGCGGGGGTGTGCTTGAGCAGCGCCGTGGCCGCCATCACTTGCCCCGACTGGCAATAACCACACTGCGCCACTTGTTGTTCGACCCAGGCCGCGACCACGCGCTTGCCAATGGCATCGTCTTCAACGGCTTCGATGGTGGTGATTTCGCGGCCAACCACGCCGGCCACGGGCGTGACGCAAGAGCGCACCACATTGCCATCCACCAGCACTGAGCAGGCGCCACACTGGGCCAGGCCGCAGCCGTACTTGGTGCCGGTCATGCCCAGGTCATCGCGGATCACCCACAGCAACGGTGTGTCCGCGTCAGCATCGACCTGATAGGACTTATTGTTGATACGTAATTCCATTGCTCTCACCTGCTAATCATCGGTTGGTGCAGCTTTTTTCTTTTTTATGAGTACGTGCAACGCGGGCGTTTTACGCCGGCTAGGGGCCAGGCTCAGGGCGACTGGCGCACATCGTTAGACTCTAGCCCACGGCGCAAGGGCTATCTATCCATTCGCCGAAGAGTCGGAGGATTAGGCAAGTATTCGACAGGATTGCACGCATGGGCCTGCTGACCCGGATGCTCGACGAGCGCTACCGGCGCATTGGCCTCACCTGCGCGCAACGCTTGTTATTGATGAAGGTGTTGCCGATGCAGTGATGCCTGCCCCGCCCGGCGGTGCGGTCATTCCGATTTGTACGTAGGAAACGGCCTATCTTGTGCCGCCTCTGTTGAAACGCCCCTCGGTGGGCAATAGCCTCGGACTTTTCTTAATGAGAGTGCCTGCCTTGGGTAAGCAAAAAATGGTGTGGCCCACTGAACGCGAGGTTCGCCTGCGATTTATCCTTTTTGCCGTCATCGACATGGCGAGCGCCCGAGGTGCGCCTGCCGACATGTTATTGACTGCCCACAAACTGCTGCGTACGTCGCCATCGGAGGTGCAATTGCGTGAAAGCCTGGCCGACATTCTGGCGTGCGACGCGATGTATGGCTTTCGGTTTCCACACGGTTCGGAGGCAGATGATTTCATACGGGCACTCGAGCCAATGGACAGGTAAGCGGGGTAGCGCGTTTATCTCCTGCGGTTCTGACTCAATCGAGAGCCCCTTGCTCCCCCATCGATTTACTGGCATTGTTCGCGCAATTGGTAACTCTTCCCATTTGAGAATTTTTTGCGCATGCATGACATTCCGGCCGTGCCGGGCGATTGCGCCCGTCAGCAGACCCTCGCGGCAATGTACAGCGAGCATCACGGCTGGTTGCTTGGCTGGCTGCGCAGGAAACTGGGCTGTTCCCAGCACGCGGCCGACTTGGCCCACGATGCATTTATCCGCGTACTGATGTTGGCCGAGCCGCAAGATATCAAGGAGCCCCGCGCGTTTCTGGCGACCACGGCAGGGCGGTTGCTGATTGATGGCGCTCGGCGTCGGCGCATCGAAAAGGCTTACATGGAAGCCTTGGCCATTCAGTGCGAAGACGCCGGGATGCCCGACCCGGCAGCCATTCATGTGGCGCTGCAGGCCCTGGAGCGCATCACCGAGATGCTCGCCGGTTTGCCTGTGAAAACCCGCGAAGCGTTTCTGTTGAGTCGCCTCGACGGGCTCACCTACAGCGAGATTGCCACCCGCCTGAACGTGTCTTCCAGCACCGTTAAAAACTATCTGTCCACCGCCTTGGTGCACTGTTACCACAGCCTGCATGGGGCGGACCCATTGTCGTGAGCTCGGAACAGATCATTCAACAAGCGGCGAATTGGCTGACGCGTCTGCACGATGAAGACGTCAGCGATGCTGACCGCCAAGCCTTCGCGACCTGGTGCGAGGCCGACCCGCGCCATAGGGTGGCCGTCGAGCGCATGCGGGTTTTATGGGGCAACTTCGACACGTTGCCGGCACAACCTACGCGCAGGGCGCTCAACCGCGCCTTCGCCCCGCACCGTTCGCGAGGCACACAGGTGCTGGGAGTGCTCGGTGTGGTGCTGTGCGGCTGGTTTGGCCTGCAACACCTGCCAGTGTGGATGGCCGACCAACGCACCGGGGTTGGCGAGCGCCGGCAGATCGTGCTCGAAGATGGCAGCCAGTTGCAGCTCAACAGCAACTCGGCGGTGGACGTGAGGTTCGACGGCCATCAACGGCTGATCGAACTGCTGCAAGGTGAGGTCTGGGTGGAGGTCGCCAAGGACCCGCAACGGCCGTTCGTGGTGCGCACCGATCAGGGCACGGCCACAGCGCTGGGGACGCGCTATCTGGTCAAGCGTGGCGATGACGATTCCACGTGGGTTTCGGTGATCGAGTCCAGCGTGGCGGTCAAAGGTGAAACGGGCGAAGGGTTCAAGGTTGCGGCCGGCCAGCGTTCGCGCCTCGATCACGGCCACGCCCAACCGCCGCAAGCCATCGGCAACACCGACCCCGACGCGTGGACGCGTGGCCTGCTCAAGGTCAACGACCAGCCCCTGAGCGACGTGCTGCAAACCCTGGCCAGCTACCGTCACGGCTTGGTGCGTTTCGACCCCCAGGCCCTGAAAAACCTGCGGGTGTCCGGCGTATTCAAGCTCGACGACACCACCGCAGCCCTGTCGGCACTGGCGGATAACCTGCCGGTCAGCGTGGAGTACTTCACCGACCTGCTGGTGGTGGTCAAACCGCGCTGAGTCAGCGTTCGTTTCGACGCAGGCGTTTGTACAAGGTATTGCGACTGACGCCCAATTCCCGCGCAAGGTGGGAAATGTTGCCGCCCGCGGCCTTCAGGCGCTGCGTCAGGTCCAGGTCTTCATCGATGTACTCGTCGGCAGGCAGTGGCGGCGGCACGTGCAAATCCACGAAAAAATCATCCGGCAGATGCTCCGGTCGAATCGGCTGCTCCTCCGCCATCGCCAGCGCCACCTGCAACACGCTGCTGACCTGACGCAAATTGCCCGGCCACGGGTGCTGCTCGAACAACGCCAGCACCTCGGCGCTGAGCCCGGCCCATTGGGTAGGCTCGCGGTGTTGTTGCCAAAGCTGCTTGAACAACGCCTGCTTATCCGTGCGTTCACGCAACGGCGGCAATTCGAGGGTCAGGCCGCCGATGCGGTAGTACAAATCCTCACGAAAGCGCCCGGCCTGCACCCACTCGCGCAGGGCGCGGTTGGTGGCCGAGATAATGCGTAAATCCACCGGGAACAGCTCGCTGCTGCCCACCGGTTGCACGCAACGCTCCTGCAATACCCGCAACAAACGGGCCTGGGTCGGCAGTGGCATATCGCCGATCTCGTCAAGAAACAGCGTGCCCTTGTCTGCCTTGCGAATCAGGCCAATGCTGCCTTTCTGGTTCGCACCGGTGAACGCGCCTTTTTCGTAGCCAAACAACTCCGATTCCACCAGCTCTGCGGGAATCGCCGCACAGTTCACCGCGATAAATGCCTGTCGGCTGCGCGAGCTGGCCTGGTGCAGGGCTTTGACGAACACCTCTTTGCCCACGCCCGTCTCGCCGTGGATCAACAGCGGAATATCCTTCTCCAGCAAACGCTCGGCCTGGCGCACGGCTTTCTCCACGCGTGCGTCGCCAAAATGCAGGGTCTTGAGGCCAATCACCGCCGGCTGTAACGGTGCCGGTTCGCTGGGTTTAGGCTCGCTGAAAACCCGCGCCTGCACGGGCATTTGCCTGGGCCGTTTCAACAAACATTGAAACCGGTTGCGTCCCGCTGCCTGCAGGGCAAACGGCAACCCTTCCGGCTGGTTCAGCAACTCCAGCAGCGAGACCTTGAACAAACTGTCGATCAACACCCGCGACAGGCTGATGCCGAGCAAATTGTCGGCGCGGCGGTTGGCCGAGAGCACCTGGCCGCTCTCATCAAAGATCAGCAGGCCAGCCCATTGGCTGTCGAGGTTGTTCAGGCCGGTGTTGAAGGTCAGCTGGAAATGTTCGCCGCGAAACAGGTTGAGGATCAGCCGGTTTTCCACGGTCTGGCTCATCATCTTGACCATGCCCAGGGTGTGGGAGGGCGGCAGGTAGCTGTCGCTGGACACATCCAGCACCGCGATGATTTCGCGCTGCGCATCGAAGATCGGCGCTGCCGAGCCGGTCATGAATCGGTTGGCCTTGAGGAAGTGTTCGTCGTGCTCGATATGCACCGCCTGCGCACACGCCAGTGCGGTGCCGATGGCGTTGGTGCCGCTGGAACGTTCCTGCCAGCTGGCGCCGGGGTTAAACCCACGGGCGAGTTTGGGCTCGATGAAACGCTGGGTGCCCCATGACGTCAGCACTTGCCCCTCGTTGTCGGCCAGCATGATCAGGCAGTTGGAATTGCTCAGGATGTTTTCGTAGTAGGGCAGGACTTCCTGGTGGGTGGTCTGCACCAAGGAATGCTGGCTTTCCAGCAATTGGCTGATGCCCTCGGCGGGCAGTTGATCGAAGCTGGGGGCACTTTGATGGTCCAGGCCAAAGGCGCGGCAACGGCGCCAGGATTCCTGGATAAGGGTGTCGTGAGCCAAGGGTTCGGCCATGTTGACCTTCTTTTTATTGTTATTTTTATGGAGCCTTGCGCGGTCAAAATGTGAGAGCTGGCTTGCCTGCGATAGCGCTGTGTCAGCTTGCATTGCTATGGCTGATGCACCGCTATCGCAGGCAAGCCAGCTCCCACATTTGCCCTGTGTTAGCCATGAGAGTGTTGTTCAGAACTGTTCATTGTCAACCCCACAGGTGTTCAGTTGTTCAGCGGGAGTGTTCACTCCTGAACATCGCCATTCAGCCATTTCCTTACACATCAAACGCTTGCAGTTTTGGCACGAAACTCGCTCTGACGAATGGCCAGATTCATTCCAATAATAAAAAAGGTCGTGTCATGTCATTGACCCTGGAGCACGTCACCCGCGTTGTCGAAGGCCAGACCTGGATCGACGACGCCAACCTGCGTTTCGAAGCCGGTTCCTTCAACGTTTTGCTGGGCCGCACCCTGTCCGGTAAAACCAGCCTGATGCGCCTGATGGCTGGCCTGGACAAGCCCGACAGCGGCCGCATCCTGATGAACGGCGTGGACGTCACCCAAAAACCGGTGCGCCTGCGCAACGTGTCGATGGTCTACCAGCAGTTCATCAACTACCCAACCATGACGGTGTTCGAAAACATCGCCTCGCCGTTGCGCCAGGCCGGTGTGTCCAACGAACTGATTCAGAGCAAGGTGCTGGAAACCGCAAAGATGCTGCGCATCGAGAAATTCTTGCAGCGCCACCCGCTGGAACTCTCCGGCGGCCAGCAGCAGCGCACCGCCATGGCCCGCGCGCTGGTCAAGGACGCCGAGCTGATCCTGTTCGATGAGCCGCTGGTGAACCTGGACTACAAACTGCGCGAAGAACTGCGTCAGGAAATGCGCGAGCTGTTCAAGGCGCGCCACACCATCGCCATCTACGCCACCACCGAGCCCAACGAGGCCCTGGCCCTGGGCGGCACCACCACCATTCTTCACGAAGGCCGGGTGATCCAGAGCGGCAAGGCCGCCGAGGTCTATCACCAGCCGCAGACCGTACTGGCCGCCGAGCTGTTTTCCGAGCCGCCAATCAACCTGATGCCGGGGCGAATCAGCGGCAATGAAGTGAGCTTCGCCAATTTTGTGCACTTCCCCTTGAACGTCGACCTGCGCCCCATCGGCGAAGGCGAATTCCGTTTCGGCGTGCGCCCCAGCCATATCAGCCTGGTGCCGAGCAACGATGACGACCTGGAGCTGGCGGTGACCGTGGAAGTGGCCGAGATCAGCGGCTCGGAAACCTTCCTGCACGTGCGCAGCGAGCACTTCCTGCTGGTGCTGCATCTGCCGGGCGTGCACGAGTACGACGTCGACGCGCCGATCCGCGTGTATATCCCCACCCATAAACTGTTAGTGTTCGATGGCCAGGGCCGTTTGGTCCAGGCCCCCGGACGCCGTGTCGCGAGGGTTGCCTGATGGCCGAGATCCATTTGCAGAACCTCGCCCACAGCTACAGCCCTACGCCAAGCGGCCCTGAGGACTACGCGATTCGGGAAATGAACCACGTGTGGGAGCAGGGCGGGGCCTACGCCTTGCTCGGGCCGTCGGGCTGCGGCAAGTCGACCTTGCTCAATATCATCTCCGGCCTGCTCAGCCCGTCGGAGGGCCAGGTGCTGTTCGACCATAAAGTGGTCAACGACCTCACTCCGGAAAAACGCAACATCGCCCAGGTGTTCCAGTTCCCGGTGGTGTACGACACCATGACGGTGTTCGACAACCTGGCGTTTCCACTGCGAAACCAGGGCATGGCCGAGGCAAAAGTGCACAGCAAGGTGCAGGAAATTGCCGAAGTCCTCGACCTGCAAAACCTGCTGAGCAAAAAAGCCCGCAACCTGACCGCCGATGAAAAACAGAAAGTCTCCATGGGCCGTGGCCTGGTGCGCGACGACGTGTCGGCGATCCTGTTTGACGAACCGCTGACGGTGATCGACCCGCACCTCAAATGGAAACTGCGGCGCAAGCTCAAGCAGATCCACGAGCAGTTCAACATCACCATGGTCTACGTGACCCACGACCAGCTGGAAGCCTCGACCTTCGCCGACAAGATCGCGGTGATGTACGGCGGGCAGATCGTGCAGTTCGGCACGCCGCGTGAACTGTTCGAGCGGCCGAGCCATACCTTTGTCGGCTATTTCATCGGCAGCCCGGGGATGAATCTGATTGAGGTGCAGGCCGAGGCGGGCGGCGTGCGCTTTGCCGACACGCTGCTGCCGCTGTCCGAGGCCTTGCAGCAACGCCTGCGCGACACGGACTACAAGAAGCTGCAGGTAGGCATCCGCCCGGAATTTATCCATGTGTGGGACGAGTACAACCCTGACGCAATGCAGGCGGATGTCGTACACGTCGAAGACCTTGGTACCTACAAGATCATGACCCTCAACCTCGACGGCGCGCCGTTGAAAGTGCGCCTGGCCGAAGACAAACCGGTGCCTGAAGGCAAGGCTTCCATCAGTTTTCCCGCGCAATGGCTGATGGTCTACGCCGATGATTACCTGCTGGAGGTGCTGCCATGAACAAGGTGCAGAACAACAAGGCCTGGTGGCTGGTGCTGCCGGTGTTCCTGCTGGTGGCGTTCAGTGCGGTGATCCCGATGATGACCGTGGTCAACTATTCGGTGCAGGACATTTTTGACCAGTCCAGCCGCTATTTCGTCGGCGCCGACTGGTACAAACAGGTGCTGCTCGACCCGCGCCTGCATGACTCGCTGCTGCGCCAGTTCATCTATTCGGCCTGCGTGCTGCTGATCGAAATCCCCTTGGGTATTGCCATCGCCCTGACCATGCCGACCAAGGGCCGCTGGTCGTCGCTGGTGCTGATCATCCTCGCCATTCCCTTGCTGATTCCGTGGAACGTGGTCGGCACCATCTGGCAGATTTTCGGCCGCGCCGACATCGGTTTGCTCGGTTACAGCCTTAACGCGCTGGGCATCAGCTACAACTACGCGGCCAACACGGCAGACGCCTGGGTCACCGTGCTGGTGATGGACGTGTGGCACTGGACCTCGCTGGTGGCGCTGCTTTGCTACTCCGGGCTGCGGGCGATTCCGGACGTGTACTACCAGGCGGCGCGGATTGATCGTGCATCGGCCTGGGCGGTTTTCCGACATATCCAGTTGCCGAAGATGAAAAGCGTGCTGCTGATCGCGGTGATGTTGCGGTTTATGGACAGCTTCATGATCTACACCGAGCCGTTTGTACTCACCGGCGGCGGGCCGGGTAACGCCACCACGTTCCTCAGTCAGACGCTGACCCAAATGGCCGTAGGCCAATTCGACCTGGGCCCGGCGGCGGCGTTTTCCCTGGTGTACTTCCTGATCATCCTGTTGGTGTCCTGGCTGTTCTACACCGCCATGACCCACTCCGACGCCAACCGCTGAGGCCGCCGACATGAGCAAACGCAAGCTGATCCCGCTGCTGATCTACATCCTGTTCCTGCTGGTGCCGATCTACTGGCTGCTGAACATGTCCTTCAAGAGCAACACCGAAATCCTCGGTGGGTTGACCCTGTTTCCGCAGGACTTCACCCTGGCAAACTACAAGGTGATCTTCACCGACCCGAGCTGGTACACCGGCTACCTCAACTCGCTGTACTACGTGAGTCTGAACACGGTGATCTCCCTGAGCGTGGCGTTGCCGGCGGCCTACGCGTTCTCGCGCTACCGTTTTCTGGGTGACAAGCACCTGTTCTTCTGGCTGTTGACCAACCGCATGGCGCCACCGGCGGTGTTTTTGCTGCCGTTCTTCCAGCTGTATTCCTCGATTGGTTTGTTCGATACCCACATCGCCGTGGCGCTGGCGCACTGCCTGTTCAACGTGCCGTTGGCGGTGTGGATTCTGGAAGGCTTCATGTCTGGTGTGCCCAAGGAAATCGACGAAACTGCCTACATCGACGGCTACAGTTTTCCCAAGTTCTTCGTGAAGATTTTCATCCCGCTGATCGGCTCCGGCATCGGTGTGACGGCGTTCTTCTGCTTCATGTTTTCCTGGGTTGAGCTGTTGCTGGCGCGCACCCTGACCTCGGTCAACGCCAAGCCGATCGCGGCAGTGATGACGCGCACGGTCTCGGCGTCGGGGATCGATTGGGGCGTACTGGCGGCGGCGGGGGTGTTGACCATTCTGCCCGGCATGCTAGTGATCTGGTTTGTTCGCAACCACGTGGCCAAGGGCTTTGCCCTGGGCCGGGTCTGAGGAGTCGATGATGGAATGGATGGCCTGGACCACCCCAACTGCACTGTTCTTTGCGGGCATCGCCCTGATTCTGGTGGGCATGACCACCTGGGAACTGCGCTCGCCGAGCATCCCTCGGCGCGGTTTATTACCGATCAGCACCACCCGTGGTGATCGCTTGTTTATCGGTCTTCTCGGCAGCGCCTACCTGCATCTATTGGTAATTGGCGTAACCGGCTGGAGCATCTGGGTAGCAACTGCGCTGTCCCTGGTGTGGCTGTTGTGTGTGATGCGTTGGGGCTAGTGCTCCGTTTGAATAAACAACCAGGAGGTCTCTATGTTCGATAAAAACAATAAGCTGCGACATAGCATTTCATTGGCCGCCGTACTGGCCCTCAGCGGTTTGAGCGCCACGGCGTGGGCCGATGCATACGAAGACGCGGCGAAAAAATGGATCGGCAGTGAGTTCAAGCCATCCACGCTCACCGAAGCCCAACAGCTTGAAGAGTTGAAATGGTTTATCAAGGCTGCGGAACCGTTCCGTGGGATGAAAATTAATGTGGTGTCGGAAACCCTCACCACCCACGAGTACGAATCCAAGGTGTTGGCCAAGGCCTTCAGCGAAATCACCGGGATCAAGCTGACCCACGACCTGCTGCAGGAAGGCGACGTGGTGGAGAAGCTGCAAACCCAGATGCAGTCCGACAAGAACATCTATGACGGCTGGGTTAACGACTCGGACCTGATCGGTACGCACTTTCGCTATGGCAAGACCGAATCGATCACCGACCTGATGGCCAACGAAGGCAAGGACTTCACCTCGCCGACCCTGGATATCAAGGACTTTATCGGCATCTCGTTTACCACCGCGCCGGACGGCAAGATCTACCAGCTGCCAGACCAACAGTTCGCCAACCTGTATTGGTTCCGCGCCGACTGGTTTGAGCGCCCGGAGCTGAAAGCCAAGTTCAAGGAAAAATACGGCTATGACCTCGGCGTGCCGGTGAACTGGTCGGCCTACGAAGACATTGCCAAATTCTTCAGCGAAGACGTCAAGGAGATCGACGGCAAACGCGTTTATGGGCACATGGACTACGGCAAAAAAGACCCGTCACTGGGCTGGCGCTTCACCGATGCCTGGTTCTCCATGGCCGGTGGCGGCGACAAGGGCTTGCCCAACGGCTTGCCGGTGGACGAGTGGGGCATTCGCGTGGAGGACTGCCACCCGGTCGGCTCCAGCGTCACCCGTGGCGGCGACACCAACGGCCCGGCCGCTGTGTTCGCCACGCAGAAATACGTGGACTGGATGAAAGCCTACGCGCCACCGGAAGCGGCGGGCATGACCTTCTCCGAATCCGGCCCGGTGCCGTCCCAGGGCGCCATCGCCCAGCAGATCTTCTGGTACACCGCGTTTACCGCCGACATGACCAAACCAGGCCTGCCAGTGGTCAACGCCGACGGCACGCCGAAATGGCGCATGGCGCCGTCGCCCGTCGGGCCGTATTGGGAAAAGGGCATGAAGAAGGGCTATCAGGACGTGGGTTCCTGGACCTTCCTCAAGTCGACGCCGGAGAAACAGAAACTCGCGGCCTGGCTTTACGCGCAGTTTGTGACCTCGAAAACCGTCTCGCTGAAGAAAACCATCGTTGGCCTGACGCCGATTCGTGAGTCCGACATCAACTCCCAGGCCATGACCGACCTGGCGCCCAAGCTCGGCGGTTTGGTGGAGTTCTACCGCAGCCCGGCCCGCGTCGAGTGGACCCCGACCGGCACCAACGTGCCGGACTACCCACGCCTGGCGCAACTGTGGTGGAGCAACATCGCGGCGGCCGCCAGCGGCGAGAAAACCCCGCAACAGGCGCTGGACAACCTGGCCAAGGAACAGGACGCGATCATGACGCGCCTGGAACGCTCCAAAGTCCAACCGGTATGCGGTCCGAAAATGAACCCCGAGCGTGACGCGCAATACTGGTTCGACCAGCCGGGCGCACCGAAGCCGAAACTGGCCAACGAGAAACCCAAAGGCGAGACCGTAAGCTATAACGACCTGCTCAAGTCGTGGGAGGCGGCGCGTAAGTAAGCAGAGGCTCTCAGTAGAGAGTTAGCTTCCTGTGGCGAGCGGGCTTGCCCCGCGTTGGGCTGCGCAGCAGCCCCAAAACCCGGCGACCGAGATCTAACCGAAGAACTCGGTCGCCTGCCATGGGGCCGCTTCGCAGCCCAACGCGGGGCAAGCCCGCTCGCCACAACAGGCCTGCCCGCCACAACAAGCCAGCTCGCCACATTTTGATCGGGGGCGTTTTCGACGTTAGGCGGCTTGCGGCTGGAGCTGCAGTTCGCCTTCAACGTCCTTGACCACTTCACTGGCCAAAAACAGTGGCGCCAAACGCCGGTGCAACTGCGGCTCGACAAACTCTTTCACGGTGTCCAGTGCCAGTACGCCACTGAGGGGCAATTCGGCCTTGGTGTACGACAGCCACGCTTTCTTCAATGCCATCAACACATCGCTGCCCGCCGTGGAGGCGAAGCGGCGTTGGGTGGGTTTGGCATCGAAGGTAAAGGTGTGCTGGAACGCATAACCGGTTTCGTCGCCGTTGCCTGCGGTGCAGCGTACGCAGGTGCACGGGCCGTCGCCGAATGCGCTGCGCAGGTAGGCGTTGAAGTCCACCACGGGTTTGAGTGACAGGCGTTTATCGACCTCGAACAGGTCTCCGGTCATTTTTTCGTCAGTGTTCAACGTCCATTTCCTCGCAGGTTCGGCAAAATTTTAAAGCGCCGCACAATACCAGCCACAGGCGTTTTTGGGGATGGATTTGCATAACAATAGATCCCGATATTCTTTTCCTGTCTTAAAAATGCTCGCTACCCTCGCTTACCTTCTCAAAAGCGCGGCAGACCCCTCCATGACGTTCAAACGCTCCTCCCTGACTCTCCTGGCCGCGTCCCTGGCCGCCGCGAGCGCGTTGCTCAGCACCGGCGCGCAGGCCGAAGGCAAGATCAGCATCGCCCAGCAGTTTGGTATCGGCTACCTGATTCTCGACGTGGTGCGCGACCAGCACCTGATTGAAAAGCACGGCAAGGAGCAGGGCCTGGACATCAAGGTGGAGTGGAACAGCATTTCCGGCGCCACCGCCATGAACGAGTCGTTGCTGGCGGGCGCCCTGGACGTGGTCTCGGCCGGTGTGCCGCCGATGCTCACCCTGTGGGACCGCACCAAGGGCAAGCAAAACGTCAAGGCCATCGCGTCCCTCGGCTCGATGCCCAACTACCTGCTGACCAACAACCCCAACGTGAAGACCCTCAGCGATTTCAGCGAAAAAGACCGCATTGCCGTACCTGCCGCCGGCGTAGGCTTCCAGTCGCGCACCTTGCAGATCGAAACCGCCAAGAGATTCGGTAATTCCAACTTCAAGAAGTTCGACGACATCTCCATCAGCCTCGCTCACCCCGACGCCACGGCGGCGTTGATTGCCGGCGGCTCGGAGATCAACTCGCACTTCTCCAGCCCGCCGTTCCAGTACCAGGAACTGCTCAATCCCAACGTGCACAAGGTGCTCAGTTCCTACGACATCCTCGGCGGCCAGGCGACGTTCAACGTGCTGTACACCACCGAGAAATTCCACGACGAGAACCCCAAGACCTACAAGGCGTTCTATGACGCGCTGGCTGAAGCCGAGCAGATCATCAAGGCCGACAAGCCTGCGGCGGCTAAAACCTATATTCGGGTAGAGGAATCCAAGCTCCCGTTGGACCTGGTGGAGAAAATCGTCCAAGACCCGGAAATCGACTTCACCATCGTGCCGCAGCGCACCTATATCTATGCCGAGAAACTGCAGGAACTGGGCGTGTTGAAAAACAAGGCCGCGAGCTGGAAGGACTACTTCTTTGAAGAGGCCCATGGCGGGAATGGTACCTGAGCCCCAATTCTGACCTGCGAACAGGCTTAACAATGTGGGAGCTGGCTTGCCTGCGATAGCGGTGTGTCAGTCAGTAAATTTGCCTTCTGATACACCGCTATCGCAGGCAAGCCAGCTCCCACATTTGATTTTCATCGTCCGAAAAATCAGCGGAAGAACTCCCCCGGTGTGGAATCAAACTGCTGGCGAAACGCATTGATAAACGCCGATGTCGATTCATACCCACACGCCAACGCCACATCCGTCACTCGCTCGCCTTGCTCCAGGGCGGGCAGGGCGCTGAGCAGCCGCAGACGCTGGCGCCACGCCCGAAACGTCAGCCCGGTGTCTTTCACAAACAACCGGCTCAGCGTCTTCTCACTGATTGCCAGCTTGTCACTCCACTGGCCCAAAGTCGTCTGCTGCTCGGGGTGCAGGTTCAAACTCCGATAGATCTGCCGCAAACGCGGGTCCAGCGGCAATGGCAGCATCAAATCCACCTGCGGCGCCGCAGCAAGCTGGTCGAGCACCACCTGCGCCAGGCGCCCATCCGGTCCGTCCTCGGCATATTCCACCGGCAGTTCGCTGAAGCTGCGGATCAACTCGCGCAATAAACTGCTCACCACCAACACCTGGCAGCGCTCGGCCGCCCAAGTGGTCACGCTGCAATCCAGGTACAAACTGCGCATTTCGGTGTGCGGCGAGCTGAACACCCGGTGCGGCATGCCAGCGGGTATCCACACCGCGCGCTGAGGCGGGGCGACGAAGCGGCCGACACTCGTCTGAATCTCCAACACCCCGGAAATCGCGTAGGACAGCTGCACCCACGGGTGGCTGTGCCGCCGGGTCAGCGCTCGATTGGGCAGCGATTTCGTGCGCCCATACACCGGCCGTGGCAGGCTGGAAAGCCCAGGCACACTGCGGCGCACGGTTTTGTCATGTCCTTTAGGCGGCATTTACTGGCTCATTGGCGTTAGTCGGTAACAAGTCGTTACGTTAGAGTCGCGACAATGCTCTTGGCAACCCCTGGAAGAATTGCTTATGACCCGCCCGCGTTTCCTGCCCGATAACTTCACCCTGACCCTTGTCGCCACGGTGATCCTCGCCTCCTTGCTGCCCGCCAGCGGCCAGACCGCCGTGGCCTTCGGCTGGGTGACTAACCTTGCGATCGCGCTGCTGTTTTTTCTGCACGGCGCCAAACTGTCGCGCCAGGCCATCGTCGCCGGTGCGGGCCATTGGCGCCTGCATTTGCTGGTGTTCAGCCTGACCTTTGTGCTGTTCCCGCTGCTGGGCCTGGCGCTGAAACCGGTGCTGTCACCGCTGATCGGCAAAGACCTGTACATGGGCATGCTCTACCTCTGCGCATTGCCCGCCACCGTGCAATCGGCGATTGCCTTCACGTCGCTGGCGCGCGGCAATATCCCGGCGGCGATTTGCAGCGCGGCGGCGTCCAGCCTGTTCGGGATCTTCCTCACGCCGCTGCTGGTGACTCTCTTACTCAACGTGCACGGCGACGCCGGTTCCACCGTCGACGCCATCCTGAAGATCAGCGTGCAGTTGCTGCTGCCGTTTGTGGCCGGGCAAATTGCTCGTCGCTGGATCGGTGAGTGGGTCGGTCGCAATAAATCCTGGCTCAAGTTCGTCGACCAGGGTTCGATCCTGCTGGTGGTTTACGGCGCGTTCAGTGAAGCGGTCAACGAAGGCATCTGGCACCAGATCCCGCTGTGGGAGCTGGGCGGTTTGGTGGTGGCGTGCTGCGTGTTGCTGGCGTTGGTGCTGGTGGCGTCGACGTTGCTGGGCAGGGCTTTTGGCTTCAGCCAGGAAGACCGCATCACCATTTTGTTCTGCGGTTCGAAGAAAAGCCTGGCCACCGGCGTGCCCATGGCTCAGGTGCTGTTCGCGGGGGCGAGCATGGGCGTGTTGATCCTGCCGCTGATGCTGTTTCACCAGATCCAGTTGATGGTGTGTGCGGCCCTGGCCCAGCGTTATGCCAGGCGCCCGGAAAGCATTCCTGAATTGATGGGGCAGGTCGATCCTTGATCCAGCGCACACCTTTGAACGAATGAGCTCAAGTTAACGCCCGGCCAGACGACTTACTTATTGAGAGCCCAATAAGGAGTGTCGGCATGAACGTTAAAGGTATAGGGGTGTTTGCAGGGCTATTTTGCCTGTCGGTGGGGGCCTGTGCTGCGGCGCAGACGGCGGGAGGCGGCACCCTTGAGTTCAGAGGCGCCATCGTTGAGGCGGGGTGTGCGACAAATGCGCGCAGCGGCCCGGTGATGGAGCTGACCGAATGTTCCAGCGCCAATCGCGGCGGCCGCATTGATGTGCACAGTGTGGCCCCGGTCGCCAGCGTCGACAAAGCCCACATAAGGCTGGTGGCAGACAGCGGCAGCGGGCGTTATTACGATCAGCGCTACCTGCTGGTCGACAACGCCGGGCAGCCGATCACGTCGGGCAACTACGTGGTGACCCTGACGTCGCCCTGAACCCGGCGGCGACGATCCGCGTCAACAACGCGCCGAGAAACCTATAGAATGTTCGGCGGCGGCGCCTTTGCGCGTGGCCGTTGGATCATCGCCAGAGTACCTCGCCCGCCAATGAGCATTTCAGCCGCAACGCCCCAAGCCAACTGGCAACCGGTCATCGCCTTGGCGCTGGCCGCCTTTGTGTTCAATACCACCGAATTCGTGCCCGTCGGGCTGCTCAGCGCCATCGGCGCCAGCTTCGACATGCCCATCGCCAACGTCGGCCTGATGCTCACCATCTATGCCTGGATCGTGTCCCTGACCTCGCTGCCGGTGATGTTGCTGACCCGTAACGTTGAACGGCGCAAGTTGCTGATCGTGCTGTTCGGCATGTTTATCGCCAGCCATATCCTCTCCAGCGTCGCCACCAGCTTTGGCATCCTGATGCTCAGCCGAATCGGCATCGCCTTGTCCCACGCGCTGTTCTGGTCGATCACAGCCTCGCTGGCCGTGCGCCTGGCGCCCGAAGGCAAACAGGTGCAAGCCCTTGGCCTGCTCGCCACCGGCACCTCGCTGGCCATGGTGTTGGGCATTCCGCTGGGTCGTCTGCTTGGTGAAGCCATGGGCTGGCGCACTACCTTTCTGGTGATTGGCGCATTCGCCGCCGGGCTGGTGTTCTGGCTGGCGCGTACCTTGCCGTTGCTGCCCAGCCAAAACTCCGGCTCGCTGCGCAGCCTGCCGCTGCTGTTCAAGCGCCCGGCGCTGGTGGCGCTCTACGTGCTCACCGCGCTTACCGTCACCGCGCAATTCACCGCCTACAGCTACATCGAACCCTTCGTCGAAGGCGTGGCCGGCATGGGCGGCGGCGCCGTGACCCTGATCCTGCTGGTGTTCGGCGGCGCAGGCATCATCGGCTCGCTGCTGTTCAGCCTGGTGCACCGCTTGAACCCCCACGTTTTTGTGGTCAGCGCGGTGTTCATCCTCGCCGCGTGCCTGGCGCTGTTGCTGCCGTTAAGCGGCGCCGAGTCTTATCTGGTGGTGCTGAGCATTTTCTGGGGCATGGCAATCATGGGCTTCGGCCTGGCCATGCAATCCAAGGTGCTGGTGCTGGCACCGGACGCCACCGACGTGGCCATGGCGATGTTCTCCGGCATCTACAACATTGGCATCGGCGGCGGTGCCCTCATGGGCAGTTGGGTCGGCAGCCACTTCGGCTTCGCCTGGATCGGCGCGGCGGGTGGGTTGTTGGCGGCGGTGGCGTTGATTGGGTACTGCCTGGCGATTCGCAAGTTTGGTACGGGTGTGGCAAGTCATTGAGGAGTTACGCGTGATGATTAAACCGGCTGTTTTCGCAATGCTTGCGAGTGTGTCTGCACTGTTGCTCAGCCCCACAAGCTCGGCGGCAAGCTTTGATTGTGCCAAGGCCAAAGCGCCTGACGAAATTGCCATCTGCAAGAACGTCAGCCTCAACGACCAGGACGTGACCATGGCGTTGCTCTACGACCTGAACAAACACTTCATGGCCATGGGCGGGCGCGGTTCATTGATGGACGGGCAGGCCGAGTGGCTCAAGCAGCGCCATGCGTGCGGCGCGAAAGTGAGCTGCCTGAGTGACGCTTACACGCGGCAGATAGGAATGTTGCGCAGGTTTATTGATGAGCGGGTGATGACGAAGGGGCCGTTTTGAGGCTCGTCTGATTCTGCGGGATGTCCGCTTTGCGGGCGCCATGCTCAAGCATCTCGTCGTTAATTCGTTTGTCTTCAAGCGCATTATTGGCGAGTTCTTGAGAGTGCGAGCGTTCCGTTTGCAGCATTTTATCCATCTGTTGCACGCTTTCCATCAGATCATCAAAGAACTTTCCCATGGCTGTCTCCACCGTGATGACTGTTTCAATGGATGAATAGAGGGCGACCATAAGGTCGCCCGTTTTTCTTTACAACTCCTGCCCGCATAATGATACCAACCCGTTATGGGCGAACACCGTACCTGTGGCGAGCGGGCTTGCCCCGCGTTGGGTTGCGAAGCGACCCCAGAAGGAAGAATGCGGTGGGTCAGGTATTCTTCGGGCGCTGGTTTTGGGGCTGCTTCGCAGCCCAACGCGGGGCAAGCCCGCTCGCCACGGGGGGACTTATCAGCTGTTGTATCTAAAGACCTTGAAAGGGCTGGTTGCAAGACGGCGTTACAGTGCAGCCAATACCACCTCCAGCTTCTCCTGATCCCGCGCAAACTGCCGGATCCCTTCCGCCAGCTTCTCCGTCGCCATTGCATCTTCATTCGACGCCCAGCGAAATTGCGCTTCGGTCAGTTGCTGACGCGCTTCACCTTCTGCACCTGCCACCAGTTTGCGCGTTAGCGTGCCGTTATCTTCAGCGAGCTTTTGCAGCAAGTCCGGGCTGATGGTCAGGCGATCGCACCCGGCCAATTCCTCGATCTGGCTCAACGTACGGAAGCTTGCGCCCATGACCACGGTCGGGATGGCGTTAGCCTTGTAGTAGTTGTAGATGCGCGTCACTGATTGCACGCCCGGGTCTTCGGCGCCGCTGTAGTCCATGCCGGTGTTTTTGCGGTACCAGTCGTAAATGCGGCCCACGAACGGCGAGATCAGGAACACGCCCGCATCGGCGCAGGCCACGGCCTGGGCGAAGGAGAACAACAGGGTGAGGTTGGTCTGAATACCGGCTTTTTCCAGGCGTTCGGCGGTGCGGATGCCTTCCCAGGTGGAGGCCAGCTTGATCAGCACGCGGTCGCGGCCGATGCCGGCTTGGTCGTACAGGGCGATCAACTGGTTGGCTTTGGCCCACAGCGCGTCTTCATCGAAGGACAAGCGTGCGTCCACTTCGGTAGAAATGCGGCCAGGAATGACTTTAAGAATGCCCGCACCCACCGACACGGCGAAGTGGTCGCACGCCAAACCCACGTCGCCCTTGGACAGGCTCACGGCATCGCGCAGCAGTTCGGCGTATTCGGGGATAGCGGCGGCTTTCAGCAGCAGGGAAGGGTTGGTGGTGGCGTCCACCGGGCGCAGGCGGCTGATGGCTTCCAGGTCGCCGGTGTCGCAGACCACGGTGGTAAATTGCTTGAGTTGTTCGAGCTTGGACGTCATGCGCGGCAGTCTCCAGAAAGGGTTAGTGGTTCAGGGCCTGGGCGGTGTCGAGGTCGGTGATCAGCACGTCGAGGTAGCCGCCCTTGAGCGCGCCGCGAATCGCCTGCACCTTGTTCAGCCCGCCCGCCAGGCCGAGCACGCGCTGGATCGAGCGCAGTTTGGGCAGCGCCACCGACACCACGAATTCTTCGTCTTCATCGAGCACCGGCTCACCCTTGGCGTCGAAGTAGCGCAGGCAGATATCGCCCACTGCGCCGCGTTCGGCGAGCAGGCGCAGCATGTCTTCGGTGTAGTAGTTGCCGCTGTTGCGCAGCAGTTGCGAGGGCTCCAGGTCGCCAATGCCGACGATCGCCAGGGTGATGCTGTCAAAGCGTTGCAGCACTTCCTTGACCTCTTCCATCTGCACGATGCGCTGCTTGCTTTCCACCGATTGCTCGATGCTTTGCGACGGCAGCAAAAACGCCGGGCAATTGAGCAGGGTGGCCAGGCGTTGGGTCAGCAAGGTGGCTTCAAACGCGCCTTTGTTGCCGACACCACCGAGCAGTTGCACCACTTCCTGAGCGCCTTGCTTGCCCGGTTGCGCGTGCAAATGGCTGACCATGGCGCGGATGGTGCTGCTCCACGACGAAATACCGATGTGGTCCTGAACCGACAGGCTGGTTTCCAGATAATGCGCGGCGGCCGAGCCGATGGCCTGCTTGATGCTCTCGTCATTGCCCGGCTCGGTGGCTTCCACCACGATCACCTGGCGCACGCCGTAGCGGCGCTGCAACTGGTTTTCCAGCTCCAGGTGCAGGCCTTGCAGGCGCATTACGCTGATTTTGACCACGCCTTCCTGCAGCGCCCGGCGCAGGGCGCGGCTGATAAACGACTGCGACAAGTCCAGTTGCGTGGAAATCTCGGACTGCTTGAGCCCTTCTTCGTAATAGAGGCTCGCGATCTTGGTGATCAGGCGCTGTTCTTCGATCTGGCTCATGAAGGCCTCAGTAGGTGTATCAATGCCGGTGAGGATACCAAACCCTTACGACATGATCAGGCCGCCGTCGATATTGATTGCCTGGCCGGTGAGGTAGGCCGCATCGTCGGAGGCCAAAAATGCCACCAGCCCTGCCACGTCCGAAGGTTTGCCGGCGCGGCGCAGGGGGATGTTCTTGACCCATTCGGCCATCAACTCACCTTTGCCATAGCGCTTTTCATCGGTGCTGAGGATCTCGCCCCACACGCGGTCGTTGTAGTCCCACATTTCGCTCTCGATGATGCCGGGGCAGAACGCGTTGACCGTGATGTTATGCCGCGCCAGCTCCAGCGCCAGGCTTTGAGTGATGCCGATCACGCCCATCTTGCTCGCGGCGTAGTGCGGCGTGTAGATAAAACCCTGGCGGCCCTGGCCGGACGAGGTGTTGATCAACCGCCCGCTGCCTTGCTTGACCATGTACTTGGCGGCTTCCCGGCAACCGAGCCAGACGCCGGTGGTGTTGACCTGCAGCACCTTGTCGAAGTCGGCGCGGGGCATCTTGTCGTAATGGTCGATGGTGATGATGCCGGCGTTCTGCACCGACACATCGATGCTGCCAAACCGCGCGTGGCCTTCGCGGTAGAGCTTTTCAATGTCGCTTTCGCTGGTCACGTCGATGCCCAGTGCGAGGGTCTGAACCTTGTATTCCTCGGCCAGTTGGTTGGCGGTGAAGGTCACGCGTTCCAGGTCGTTGGAGGCCAGCACCAGGTGAGCGCCTTCCTGAGCGAAGCGTTCGGCAATTCCGGCGCCAATGCCACGGCAGGCGCCGGTGATGACTACAGTTTTACCGCTGAATCGTTGCGACATGACGGGGGCTCCTCGCATTACCAGCAAACAAAACCGCCATCGACCAACAGGTCGACACCGGTACAGAAAGACGAGGCCTGGCTGACCAGGAAAATCGCCGGGCCGACCATTTCTTCCACGCTGGCCATACGGCCCATGGGCGTAGTCTGTTCAAAAATCTTCACCTGATCGGCGACTTCCGGCCGCGAGTTCATCGGCGTGGCGGTGTAGCCGGGGCTGATGCAGTTAACCCGCAGGCCCTTGTCGGCCCATTCCATCGCCAGGCTTTTGCTCAGGTGGATGACCCCGGCCTTGGAGGTGTTGTAGTGCGCCTGCAACAAGCCTCGGTTGACGATGCTGCCGGACATCGACGCGATGTTGACGATGGCGCCTTTGCCGCGCGGCAGCATCACGGCGGCCTGGGCCTGGCAACTGAGGAAAATCCCGGTGAGGTTGATGTCCAGGGTGGTTTGCCAGCGTTGCAATTCAAGGTCTTCGGCGGCCTGGGCATTGGCAATGCCCGCGCAGTTGACTGCCACGCTGAGCTCGCCGAGTTCGCTCTCGGTGCGGGCGACCGCGGCGTCGAGGGCGGCGCGCTCGGTCACCGTGCCGCTCAAGGCCAGGGCGCGACGGCCCAACGCCTGGATGCGTTCTACGGTGCTGGCGATGCCGGGGCTGCCCGGCAAGTCAAAACACGCCACATCGGCGCCAGCCTGGGCGAGGCCCACCGCAATCGCTTGCCCAATCCCGCTGCCTGCGCCGGTCACAAAAGCCACCTGACCCTGAAGACTAAAAAGCTGCATGAAATACTCCGTCATTTGAAATCTCAGTAGATCCCTGTGGGAGCTGGCTTGCCTGCGATAGCGGTAGCCCAGTCACATCTGCATCAACTGACCCACCGCTATCGCAGGCAAGCCAGCTCCCACATTGGTTCTTCATTGTTTGTGAGGGCTAGGCAGTCAGGCAGTGGCCATTTCCATCACGGAAACCGGCGTAGCTTCCCCGCGCTCGAGAATCCCCATCTGCCGCCCCCGGCTCATCACCATCACCCGATGGGACAACCCGAGCACTTCATCCAGGTCTGAACTCACCACAATCACCGCCATGCCCTTGGCCGCCAGGTCCGCGATCACTTCATAAATCGCCGCCCGCGCGCCCACGTCGATGCCGCGTGTGGGCTCATCGAGAATGAACACCTTGGGATTACGCGCCAGCCATTTGGCAATGATCACCTTCTGTTGATTACCCCCGGACAGGCTGGAAATCCGCGACTGCGGCGCACCTTTCACCCCCAGCCTTGCCACCGCCGTGCGCGCAAATTCGCGCAGCGGGGCAGGGAACACCCAGCCGCGTTTATCCAGCAGGTCGGTGTTGCCATAAATCAGGTTGTCTTCAATCCGATGTTCCACCACCACACCTTGCTGCTTGCGGTCTTCGGGCACCAGCACCACACCGGCCTGGATCGCCTCGAACGGCGAACGCAACTGGCGAACTTCGCCGTCGAGCACCATGTGCCCCTGGATGTCCTGTGCCGCGCCAGCAATGGTGCGCACCAGCTCCGTGCGCCCGGCGCCGACCACGCCGGCAATGCCGAACACTTCACCGGCCCGCACGCTGAAATCGATGTCGTGCAAGGCAAACTCGCGGCAACTCAGGCCTTTGACCTGCAACATCACCTGGTCTTTCGGCGCCTGCAACGTAGGGAAAATCCGCTCCAGGCTGCGCCCGACCATCTGCTCCACCAGTTCACGCACCGGCACCTGGGCGGTGGCATGCAGGGCAATCTGGCGGCCATCGCGCAGCACCAGCACGCGGTCGGCAATACGCGCGATTTCTTCCAGGCGATGGCTGATATAGATGAACGAAACGCCCTCGGCCTTGAGCCGTTCGACCTGCTGAAACAGCAACTCGGTTTCCTCCCCACCCAGCGCGGCGGTGGGTTCGTCCAGAATCAACAAGCGCGCCTTGAGGGTCAGCGCCTTGGCGATTTCTACCAGTTGCTGCGCCGCCACGCTCAGGCCTTCAACCTTGCGCGAGGCCGGCACCTTGAGCCCCAAACGCTCCAGCTGGATTTGCGCCTGGGCCTCGATGTAGTCGCGGTCAATCCGCCCGTGACGCATGGGCAGGCGGCCGACGAAGATGTTTTCGGCGATCGACAACTGCGGCAGCAGGCGGATTTCCTGGTGAATCAAACCGATACCGGCGCCCAGCGCAGCCCCCGGTGACGCGGGGGCATAGGGCTCACCGAGCCAGGTCATGCTGCCCCCGTCTTGCGGTTGCACAAGCCCGGCGATGATCGACGACAAGGTGGATTTACCCGCGCCATTCTCGCCAAGCAAGGCCAACACTTCGCCGGGGCGAATGTCCACGTTGACCTGCGACAACACCTGCACCGGGCCGTAGGCCTTGCTGATGTCGCGCAGGCACAACACCGCGTCAGGCATCGTATCCAGAGCTGCTGCTCGCATGATGACCTCCGGGCTTACGGGTGCTGTTGCAGGAACGGTGCGACGTTTTCTTTGGTGGTCAGCACGGTCGGCAGCAGTTGTTCCTTGGGCACGGTTTTACCGGCTTTCAGGTCAATCGCCGAGGCCACGGCCAGGCGGCCCATTTTCTGGGTTTGCTGGGTCATGGTGGCGTTCAGCACACCGCTTTCCACGGCCTTGAGCCCGGCCACATCACCGTCAAAACCGACCACCACGACTTTGTGGTCGAGGTTGCCGACCTTGACCGCCTGAGCGGCGCCCAAGGCCATGGCATCGGCCCGGCCGAAGAACACGGTGATATTCGGGTCACGCTGGAGCAGGTCCTGGGCCACGGCGAAGCCTTTGTCCTGAGCCCATTCAGCCGGTTGCTGAGCGACCACTTTGAGGTCCGGGAAGGCTTTCAGGCCCTCTTCAAAACCCTTGGCGCGATCGTTTTCCGGCGTGGTGCCGAGCTGGCCTTGCAGGATTGCGATGCGGCCTTTGCCGTCAGTGATCTTGCCCACGTACTCGGCCAGGGTTTTGGCGCCGGCCACGCTGTCGCTGGCGATAAAGGTATCGCCCGGCGCATCCGGCGCGTTGCGGTCCACGGCGATGACCGGAATACCGGCGGCCTTGGCGGCTTTCACCGGCACACCGGCAGCGGTGGCACCGGCCGGGATGTAGATCAGCACGTCGATCTGGCGGGTGATCAGGTCTTCAATCTGGCTGACCTGAGTGGAGGAATTGCCCTGGGCGTCCACGGTGATCACCTTGATCCCCTTGGCCTTGCCCTCGGCTTCCACCGATTGCTTGATCTGGTTGAAAAAGTCGGCCTGCAGGTTGGCCACGGCCAGGCCGATGGTCAGGTCCTTGGCCCAGGTGGTGCCTGCGGCGGTGAGGGTGGCGGCCGCGAGAGCGGTGGCAATCAGCAGTTTCTTGGGGCTGAACATGTCGGTGACTCCTGGTTTTATTGTTGGAGGGTGTCAACTGTCGAACAGGGTTAACGGGCAGTGCTGGAGCGGCGTCGCAGGGTGTCGATGGTCACGGCGAGGGCGATGACCACGCCGATCACCACTTGTTGAATGAACGGCGAAACGCCGAGCAGGTTGAGGCCATTGCGCAACACGCCAATGATCAATACGCCGACCAGCGTGCCGCCGATGCTGCCCACGCCACCACTGAGGCTGGCGCCGCCAATCACCACGGCGGCGATGGCGTCCAGTTCCAGGCTCAGCCCGGCACTCGGTTGCGAGGAGTCAAGGCGCGCGGCGAGGGTGACGGCGGCGATGCCGGCGAGGGCGCCGCTGACTGCATACACCCACAGAGTAATCGCGCGCACTTTGATGCCCGACAGGCGCGCCACTTCCGGGCTACCGCCCATGGCGTACAGGTTGCGGCCACCGGCACGAAAGCGCAGGAACACCCAGGCCACCACCAGCATCACCAGAAACAACCCGACGGTGGCCGACAGGAAACCAAAATGGCGCACCGTGGCCAGGCTGGTGAACCAGTCCGGGTAGCCGACAATCTGCCGGCCTTCAGTGAGGATATTCGCCAGGCCGCGCGCCACCGACATCATGGTCAGCGTGGCAATAAACGGTGGCAACTTGGCGTAGGTGATCAAGCCGCCGGACACCAGCCCGGCAAGCATGCCGCTGGCAATCGAGATCGGAATCGCGAAGCCCAACGGCACCGCCTGATCCTGATAGAGCCAGCCGAGCATCATCATCGAGAAGGCCAGCACCGAGCCTACAGACAGGTCGATACCGCCGATCACGATCACCGCCGTCATGCCGATTGCGAGGATGCCGAGCACCGTGACCTGATCGAGGATGTTCAGGCCATTGCGCAACGAGAAGAAGAATTCGGAGCTGAAGGAGAAGACCAGCACCAGCAGCACGAGGCCGATCAGCGGGCCGCCGATGTTGCTGGGCAGCAGTTTTACCAACCGAGGACGATGGGGCGGCTTGAGGTCGGCCGGATGCTGGACTGAGGCTTTGGCGTCCACGGTGTTCTCCTGACTTATTTTTTTTGGAGGTCATTCGGGCTGCTTGAATATTTATGCATGCCTGATTGTTAATTCAGATTCAAGTGACACGGTGTCAAAGTCAAGCGCTTAATTTTTTATGCCTGCCGCTAAAGCGCTGTTCCCGGTGCCCGCAAAGCCACGGGATAGAGTAGCGCGGGTGGGATTTTGGCCGTTTGTCCGGGAGGTATTTCCCTCTTTTATTTCATTTTTCAGCGCATCCCTCACTTGACCTGCCTGCGAATCAGCGCCTAAATAGAAATATATTGTCACTGCTGAATAAATATTCAAACACAGCTTTCGGCACTTTTATCTCAAATGCGTACCCCCGCGTGGTCAGCCTCACAGGAGCCGCTGCATGAATGCCTTCCAGTACGACGCCCGCCAAATCAAAGAACAGGCTCGCCTGATCCGGCGCCATGTGATCCGCCTCAATGCCGACTCTCCGGCTGGCGGCCACACCGGGGCCGACCTGTCGGAAACCGACATCCTCGCCACCCTGTATTTCCGCATCCTCAATACCGGCCCGGAACGCATCGAAGACCCGGAACGGGATATCTACATCCAGAGCAAGGGCCACGGCGTCGGCGGTTTGTATTGCTGCCTGGCGCAGGCGGGTTACATCCCCACCGAGTGGCTGCCGACCTACCAACACTTCAACTCTCATTTGCCCGGCCACCCGGTGCGCCAGAAAACCCCCGGCATCGAACTCAACACCGGCGCCCTCGGCCACGGTTTGCCGGTGGCGGTGGGGCTGGCGCTGGCGGCGAAGATGTCCGGCAGCAAAAAACGCATCTATGTGCTGACCGGCGACGGTGAATTGGCTGAAGGCTCGAACTGGGAAGCGGCGATGGCGGCGGCCAAGTACAAGCTGGATAACCTGTTCGTGATCGTCGACAAGAACAAGCTGCAACTGGCCGGCCTGACCGCCGAGATCATGCCGCTCGACCCGCTCGACGTGAAATGGGCCGCCTTCGGCTTCAACGTCAGCGAGTGCGACGGCAATGACGTGGGCCAGTTGATCGAATCCCTGGAAACCATGCAGGCCCACACCGGCGCGCCCCAGGTGCTGATCGCCCACACCATCAAAGGCAAGGGCGTGTCGTTTATCGAAGCCCGCCCCGAATGGCACCACCGCGTGCCCAAGGGTGACGAAATCAACGCGGCACTGGAGGAGTTGAGTCATGGCGAGTGAACATCTGGCGAGTGTCATGGTGGACGCCTTTATTGCGGCGGTCGATGCCGGGCTCGATGTAGTGCCGGTGGTCAGCGACTCCACCTCCACGGCCAAGATCGGCCCGTTCGCGCAACGCTTCCCTGAGCGGCTGATTAACGTCGGGATTGCCGAGCAGTCGCTGGTCAGCGTCGCGGCCGGCCTGGCGCTGGGCGGCAAAATTGCCGTGACCTGCAACGCGGCGCCGTTTCTGATCTCGCGCGCCAACGAGCAGATCAAGGTCGACGTTTGCTACAACCGGGCCAACGTCAAGATGTTCGGCCTGAACGCGGGCACCAGTTACGGCCCGCTGGCCAGCACTCACCACAGCCTTGACGATATTTCCGTGATGCGTGGTTTTGGCAACGTGCAGATTTTCGCCCCGGCAGATGCGCTGGAGTGTCGGCAGATCGTCGATTACGCGCTGCGCTATGACGGCCCGGTGTACATCCGCCTCGACGGCAAGGCTTTGCCCGATGTGCATGGCGCGAGCTATCAGTTCGTACCCGGACAGGTGGATATCCTGCGCCAGGGCGCCGATGTGAGCATCGTCGCCCTGGGCTCGGTGGTCCATGAAGCGGTCGATGCAGCCGCATTGCTGGCGGAGCAGGGCATTGCGGCGCAGGTGATCAACCTGTCCTCGATTCGCCCGTTGCAGCGCGACGTGTTGCTCACGGCGCTGCGCGGCACTCGTGCGGTGATCACGGTGGAAGAACACAACATTAATGGCGGCCTTGGCAGCCTGGTCGCTGAAGTGCTGGCCGAAGCCGGGCTGGGCGTTACCCTGATCCGCCTGGGCATTGGCGACGGTGAATACGCCGCCGCGGGTGCCCGCGAACCGACCCGCGCCTTGCATAACATCGACGCGGCTGGGATTGTGGCGGCTGCCACTCGGTTGCGGTGAACGCCATGACAGACAATACGCCGCTGATTCTGGCGATAGACGAAGGCACCAGCAACGCCAAGGCGGTGCTGGTCAACGAACTCGGGCAGGTGATCGCCCGGGGTTCGCGGCCATTGAGCATCAATCATCCTCAGCCAGGGTTTTCCGAGCAGGACCCGCTGCTGATTTGGCAGAACACCCTGGCCGCGATTGAAGAATGCCTGGCCCAGGTGAATCGGCCGATCACCGCGCTGGCGATCAGTAACCAGCGTGAATCGGTGGTGGCGTGGGACCGGCACAGCGGCGAGCCATTGTCGCCGTGCATCAGTTGGCAATGCCGACGCTCCACGGCCTTGTGCGCCAAGTTGCATGAACGCGGCCATGAAGCGCTGATTCTGGATAAGACCGGGCTGGCCCTCGACCCGATGTTTTCTGCCGGGAAATTCCGCTGGATTCTCGACCATCTGGATAACGGCCATGCTCGCGCCGCAGCCGGTGAAATCTGTTTGGGCACGGTCGACAGTTGGCTGCTGTGGAAACTCAGCGGTGGCCAAGTGTTTGCGACTGACTATTCCAACGCTGCGCGTACGCAACTGTTCAATCTGCACACCTGCGCGTGGGACCCTGAGCTGCTGGACCTGTTTGCCGTTCCCTTGGCCGCGCTGGCACCGATTCAGCCAAGCGCCGGGTTCTTTGCTGAAACCGCTGCCGTGGGCGGTTTGCCGGCGGGTATTCCGGTGATGTCGATGATCGGTGATTCTCATGCTGCTCTATATGGGCAGGGTGGTTTCGCGCCCGGGTTGGTCAAGGCCACCCTCGGCACTGGCTCATCCTTGATGACGCCCATGAGCGGCCCGATTGCCTCAACCCATGGTCTTTCGACCACCCTGGCCTGGCATGACGGCAGCACACCGACCTTCGGCATGGAAGGCAATATCGTCCACACCGGCGCCGCCGTGCAGTGGGCATTGCGTCTGGTCGCCGGGGAATCCTTGGATGCGCTGACCGAGCAGGCGGCGCAATTGCCGGACAACGGTGGTGTGTATTTCGTCCCGGCGTTGTCCGGGCTGGGCGCGCCGCACTGGAAGGCCGATGCGCGTGGGCTGATTTGTGGGCTGACGGAGGCGACGTCCGGCGCGCATATTTTGCGTGCATCGCTGGAGTCTATCGGCTATCAGATTCGCGATGTATTTGAAGCCATGCAGCAAGACATTGGCAGCCCGTTGAAAGAGCTTTGGGTCGACGGTGGCGCTACGCGTAATCGCTGGTTGATGCAGTTTTTGGCTGACTTGCTGCAACGTCCTGTGGTGCGCAGCCTGTCGCCGGAAGTGTCGGCGTTGGGCGCTGCGCATCTGGCGGGCAGGGCGTTGGGGATTTGGCCGAGTGATAAAGCGTTGAGTGCGCTGGAGCGTCAGCGCGAACGGTTTGAGCCGCAGGATGATCCGGCGATGGCAGGCCGTTATCAGGCCTGGAAAAAAGCCCTGGCTCGTACACTGCTTTGACCCCTCGATGAAACTCAAAATGTGGGGGCTGGCTTGCCTGCGGTAGCGGTCTGTCGGGGTACATATCCGTTGCTGCGGTGATGGCTGATATCGGTTCCGCTCTTACAGCGGGTCACTTTTGGCAAACGCCCCAAAAGTAACCAAAAGGTCTTCGCCCCAC
>NZ_JAFCTN010000051.1:0-39419 GCF_049896045.1 Pseudomonas sp. PWP3-1b2 | reverse complement strand
ATGGCGGTGGATCAGTCAGTCAATTAAAGACTGATCCACCGCCATCGCGGGCAAGCCCGGCTCCCACTTTTTTGAGTGCTGAGTGCCCTCTAGCCTTCTGCCAACAGTGCATCCACTTCAGCAGTGCCCGGTGACGTCGCCGGGCCCCAGCGCGTTACGGCCAGTGCTGCCGCCGCGTTGGCTCGCCGCGCTGCGTGTGCCGGGCTCAAACCGTTGGCCAACCCGGCGAGAAACACACCGGCATGGGCATCACCCGCGCCGTTGCTGTCGACGGCCTGCACCTTGAAACCCGGCACATGCGCAGCCTTGCCCTGCTGGCTGACCCAGCAACCCTTCGGCCCGTCGCGCACCACCAGCAAGGTCTCGGTAGGCAAATGGCGGTTTAGGTCGAGCAGCGCATCCGCAAGAGTGCTCGCGCCGGTAAAGGCCAGCGCTTCCGGGCCATTGCTGGTCCAGATATCAATGCGTGGCAGCAGCGCGACCATCAGTGCCGAATCCGGCGCCTTGACCAACGGTCCCGGGTCAAACACCACCCGGATGTCACGCGGCAATGCCAGAAGCCAGTCGAGCAGTGCGTGCGCCTTGCCTTCCAGCAACAAGCTGTAGCCACTGACATACACGAAGTCGTCGGCGCGCGGCACAATGCCGGCCAAATCCTCGGTACTCAGGTCGCCCTCAGCGCCGATATGGGAAATGAAGGTGCGCTCGGTGCTGGCCTCGGTCAGCGACACACACAAACCTGTGTCCTTGCCCTCACTGGCGGCTTGGGCCATCACTACGCCTTCGGCCTGCATCGCCGCGCGGGCCAGATCGCCAAAGCGCCCACTGCCATGGCGACCGAGGTACACCACCGGCAAACCATTACGTCGGGCCGCCGCCATCACGTTAAAGCCACCGCCGGCTTCGAAGCTGGCAGATTTTGCCAGCACGTCGCCGCCGGTTGCAGGCAGGGTATCGAGGGCCATGACCAGATCGACGATGACCTGGCCGGTGTGCAGCAATCTAGACATTGTGACGCTCTACCAAAGCCGGGCGGCGGTCAGCTGCGCCGCCGAGTACCCCATAAATTCCGCCGGCCACCAGAAAGGTGACGATCCAGCCCAGGCCGTTGTGGCCAAGCCAGGAATCGGACAACGGCCCGGCGAACCAGATGTTTTGCGCGGTGGTGCCAATGGTGGTGAAGCTGAAACCCAGCACAATCGCCACAGCCCAGGCGCCGAACGCACGCCATTCCACGCCGCCGCGGTACCAGTAGGCGCTGCTTGGGGTAACGTCGAGCAGGTCTTTGGGGCTGTAGTAGTGACGGTGCATCAGGTCGACCACGAAGATCCCGACCCATGCGGTGATCGGCACGGCCAGCAACGAGATAAAGGTAATGAACGGGCCGTAGAAACTGTCGGCGATCAGCATGAAGTAAATCGAACCGGCGAAGATCGCCACGATGTCGACGATCACCGCGTGTACGCGCTTGACCTTCAAACCGAGGGTCAAGGTGGTAAGGCCCGCCGAGTACACCGACAGGTTGTTCGACAGCAGCAAGCCACCAAAGGCCGTAATCAGATACGGCACGGCCATCCAGGTGGGCAGCATGTCGCGGATCGCGATGATCGGATCAGTCGCCGACGCGAGGTCGTTGTTACCCACTGACAGCAGGCCGCCGAGGGTGATCAGCAACACCAGCGGAATGCCTGCACCAAACGCGGCGGAGGCCACCAGGCGCACAGCCTTGACGCTGCGGTGCTGGTAGCGCGACATGTCGGCGCCAGCGTTGGCCCACCCGATACCGGTACCGGCGGCCATGGTGCCGACGCCGATGATCATCGCGCTCAGCGGTGCCGGGGTCGCGTTGAATACGGCGCTCCAGTCGATGGTGGCGCAGAGGAAGCCGCCGACCACGATGTTCAAGGCGCCGAACACGTAAGTCGCCCACTTCTGAATCACCAACAAGGTGGCGTGGCCCAGGCCGGAAACCGCGAGGGTCAGCAGCACGAAAATCGCGATGAACACCAGCGTCAGGATCGGCGCGCTTTTCGCCTCGACCGGCGAGTGGAACAGGATCGAACACAATGACAGCAGCACGAAGGCGGCGGTGGTGGTGTTGACCGTTTCCCAGCCCAGGCGCGACATCAACGAGACGATGGTCGGGCCGATATTGCCGCGCACGCCGAAGATGGCGCGGGACAGTGTCAGGCTGGGCGCACGGCCACGACGGCCCGCGATAGAGATGATGCCCACCACCGCGAAAGAGCCTGCGGCGCCGAGGATCGCAACGATGATTGCCTGCCAGATCGCCAGGCCGCGAAACGCAACCAGCGTCGCGCCAAGGGGCAAGCCGAGGATGCTGATGTTGGCCGCAAACCACACCCAGAACAGTTGCAGCGGGTGACCGTTGCATTCGCTTTCAGGAACCGGTTCGATGCCGCGTGTTTCCAGTTGCCCGGCGCTTTGGCCGGAAGAGGGGGTACTCATGGGGGTGCTCCTGATGCCTGTATTGTTGTGGTTGTGGCAGATAAACAAAGCGAACCTTTACTCGGTCTCCATGACTCAATGCGATTGATGTGGGAGCTGGCAATTCAGCTCCCACATTTTGATCTGTGGCATTTAGCGCAATTCGAGGAGGTGCTGAACCAGCGGCTGCAAATCCAGGCCATTGACCTGCTTGACCTGTTCGATCAGCGCCTCTGGCCAGCACTGCATGCCCAGGCACGCACCCAACATGGCGCCGAGGATCGCGGCGATGGTGTCGGTGTCGCCGCCAAGACTGGCGGCCAGGCACAGGGCTTCGAACGCACTCATCGCGCCCACCGCCACTTGCTGCGCGAGGGCAAACGACACCACCACCGATTCCTGGGACGCGACAGAGGTGCCGATCAATTCGTAAAGCAAGTCGGCAAACAGAGCTTTGTCGCCGCTGCCGACGGCCAAGGTGCGTGCCCAACTGATGCGCGTGGAAATGCGCCCGCCAGCGATCCAATGCCCATGACCTTCCGCCTGTTGGGCGACTTGGGTGCCGATGTTCAGGGCTTCACCCAAGTCCACGCCGTTGATACCGGCCGAGACCACCGCCGCCACGGCGGCGGCGCTGGAGATGCCCAGGCTGGTGTTATGCGTGACCTGACAGGCTTGAATCACCGCCTGAATAAACCCCGCCGGGTCGCTGACGTCCGCCGAAATCCCCACTGGCGTAATTCGCATCGCCGCACCATTGGTGGTGCCGTAGCGGCCGGATTCTTCCGGGGTGTGGCCGGCGAGGATCATGTCGATCGCACGTTTGGTCGATGGGCCGAGCAGGTCCTGGGAACCCTTGGCGCGCATCACCGCTTCCCAGTCGATCAAGCGCCGGGCGAGCACAGAGGGATCGATCTTGCCCTGCCCTTCCACCAGCAACTCACCGACCAGGATCGCCTGTTCAGTGTCATCGGTAATCGAACCTGCGGGCATGTTCGGTGCGATGGGTTGGTCGGCGTCGGCATCTTCCAGGCCGGTGATGGCGCCAAAGCGTGCGCGAACCTGCTCACGGCTAAGGGACTGAGTGGGCATGCCCAGGGCATCGCCCAACGCCAGGCCGTAAAACGCGCCGAGTGCGCGGGAAATCGGGGTCATTTCGACGCTCCAAACTGCAGGTGCAGACGAAAGTGCAGAGGGTCGAGCAAACTTTCGACGTGCTCCATGAAACGCTCGCGACGGTCGTAGGTGGTGCGCGACGCTTTGAGAAACACCGTGCCGACAGGTCGGCCGAGCAGTTCGGCATCTTCATTGCTCAGCGGCTCGGCGCCGATCCATTGGTCACCTTCGGCGCCGACATAGCCGAAGGCCGCCAGGGTGATGGTCAGGGAATTGTCGATCAGGCCGACGTCCGGCAGGCTTTCCAGGCCACCGGAGGCGGGCATCAGCGAGCGTTCAAGGGACACGAAGGCGCCATCCGGTGCGCAGCGGCGGCGGTCGAGGGCGATGAACCGGTCACTGCCAAAACGGCTGAGCAAGTCCGGACGGGTCACCGCTTCCAGGCGCAGGATATCGGTGGTCACCTGGGCGCCGGTGTCGGCCAAGGCCTGAGCCCAGCCGCTGCGTTGGTCGAGCACCATGCCGTCGAACGTGACGATGGAACCGACACCGCTTTGCGTGGCGATGTAGTTGCGCCGCTTTAGCTCGGCCAGGGCTTCGCGCAAGGTGCCGCGGCTGACCGCAAACTCTTCGGCCAGTTGATGCTCGCCAGGCAGCAGGTAACCGTCAGCCATCACTCCACCTTCGATACGGCGGATGAGCTCGTCGACGACGCGTTTTTTCTTATCAAATCGGACATGTCTAATCATGTACAAATTGATAACCGATAGCGCCCGTTTGCAGCAAGTGAATTATTTCAGGGAGATGAAAAGAACGGCTTCAGGGCTCCAGGCCGATGCGGAAAAACTCCCCGCCGCTCCAGACGCCCAGCCAGTTCTGACCGTTGATCGGACGACTCACCGCCAGCTCGACCATTTGGTAGAACGCGTTGCGATGCACAAGGGCTTCGAGGTTTGTGCGCACCCGCAGATACGGCGCGGGCTCTTGAGTGACAGGGTCGATCACCACCCGCAACGGGTGTTCAAGGCCCGCGTCAATTTGGTCATCGACATTGGTTGTAAAGCGCAGTACCTGGCTTTCACCCTGCCCTTCGACTTCCAGGGTAACGGCGACAAACGGCGCGTCATCGACGGTAATGCCGACTTTTTCCACGGGAGTAACGAGAAAATACTCATCGCCATCGCGGCGAATGATGTTGGAGAACAGCTTGACCATCGGCTTACGCCCGATTGGCGTGCCCTGGTAAAACCAGGTGCCGTCACGGGCGATGCGCATGTCGATGTTGCCGCAAAAGTCCGGGTTCCACAGGTGAACCGGTGCCGGTCCCTTGCCTTTGGGCAGTTGGGCCAACAGATCATTGGCCGTGGCGGAATCGGTCATGGGGCGTTCCTCAGGTGTTACTGATCACTCATCCCCAGCAGGCCGCGGGCGTACTGCGCCAAGGGGCGGGCGATCAGGTCTTCTGGCTTGTTGTCGTGGAACGTCAGTAAACCGCCACGACTGCGAATACGTGCAGTATCAATCAAATACTGGGTGCTGGTCTCGATCAACATGATCTGGATGACGCCGCTGTCCAGGCCCACCCGGTCAAGGGCTTGTTGATCGGTCCACTCATCGGCGTTGCCGATACGGTCATCGGCTGCCGCAAAGCGGCAATACAGCAGGTAGTGAGCGCCCGCCGCGCGGGCTTCGGACATGGCTTGCTCGAGGCCTTCAGGCTTGCGGGCGCGGCGCACCATCGGGAAATATTCGACGAAGCCGTTGAAGGCTTCTTCGGCCACCACGTTAGGTCGCGGGTAGGCACTGCCCGGCGGCACGAAGGCGCCCTGGGCGATGAAGACAAAGGAATCCGGCTGTATGCGGATCGACGCGGTGCGACGGGTATTGCTGTGGTCCAACAGCCCGGCGTCGCTCATCTGATAGCGGGTGCCTTCGGCCATATCGCTGACGGTCATGCAACCACTCAGCGTCAATGACGCCAGCAACAAAACCAGACTACGCATCCTAATCCTCCAGAAGCCGGTGACGGAAAACCGGCGAATGGGCGTGAGATGCAGGTTCTGCGCCACTTAACAGCAACGCAAATCAAATGTGGGAGCTGGGCTTGTGTGGGAGCCTGGATCAGCCGCCGATGATCTTCATGATCGTCGCGCCGCCCGAGAATGCCACTTCCTGCTTGTCACCCAGCGCCTTCATCAACAGGCCTTGCAAGGCAGGCAGCGCTTGATGGCGCGGTTTGTCCAGCAGGTCGCCGACATAGTGACGGTTGCTCGACGACAGGCAGCCATGCAACCAACCGGTCGAGGACAAGCGCAGCCGCGAACACGTACGGCAGAACGGCACGCTTTCGTTGGCGATCACGCCGAAAAAGCCCTTGCCCGGCACTTCGTAGCGCACCGCCGTGGCATCCACCGGGGCGTTGGCTTGCAGGTATTCGTGGTGTTCACCGATCAGGCTCAGCAGCTGTTGCAGGCTGACGAACTGCTGCAGGAAAGCATTGGAATCCTTGGCCAGATGGCCCATGCGCATGAGTTCGATAAAGCGCAGCTCGTAGCCACGCTCCAGGCAATAGTCGAGCAGCGGCATCACCTGGTCGAGGTTCTGACCACGCAACGGCACCATGTTGACCTTGATCTTGATCCCGGCCGCGCGGGCCTGGTCCATGCCATCCAGCACGGTCGCCAGGTCGCCGCCACGGGCGATGCTGCGGAAAGCGTCGGCGTCGAGGGTGTCGAGGGACACGTTGATACGCCGAATGCCGGCGTCCACCAGCAGCGGCAGTTTGCGCGCGAGCAGTTGGCCGTTGGTGGTCAGGCTGATGTCGCTGAGGCCCATCTGCCCCACGGCGCCCATGAAGGCCTCCAGCTTGGGACTCACCAGCGGCTCGCCGCCGGTGATGCGCAGGCGGTCGATGCCCGCCGCTTCAATCAGGTACGCCACACCACGCGCCATGGCTTCGGCCGAAAGTTCGTCCTGGGCAGCCACCAGCCGCTTGCCGTTAGGCACGCAGTAGGTACACGCGTAATTGCAGGCTGAGGTCAGGCTGATCCGCAAATTGCGAAAACGCCTGCCTTGACGATCAACGATCATGGATCACTCCGGCAGAGGATGATTCGGGCGCGCTAAAAGCTGACTTATAATTCAACTTTTAGCAAGATCCTTGCCTGAGTATATTCCTGGGGCATTGCACCTGGCAGTAAATCATTGAGCCATCACCGTGGCGAATGACTTACGTAGCCGGGGTTTCGCTGGTCTTTGCTTCAGCACTTGGCAACTCGGTGCTGTGCTTGCGCTTGTTGCCCATGCGCACGCCGATGTCCATCAGGAACTGGAAGAAACCTTCCTGATCTTCCAGCACGTTGCTCCAGAACGGCGAGTGGTACAACGCCACGGCGCCGTGCACCAGCGCCCAGGCTGCGCAGTAGTGGAAATACGGAGGCACATCTTCAAGCTTGCCTTCGCTGATACGACCTTTGATCAACAGGGTCAGGCGTTCGAAGTTCGAGGCGCGGATTTTGTGCAGCTCTTCGACCATCTCCGGCACCTGATTGCCCTTGACCACCTTCTCTTCCAGGCGATCAAACAGGCGATAGCGCTGCGGGTCACGCATGCGGAACTCGAAGTAGGCCCGGGACAGGGCCTCCTTGTCCTTGTCGACGTCGGCCGAATGCAACAGCTCGTTCAGGTCGCGCTCATAGTCGAGCATCAGGCGCAGGTAGATTTCGGCCTTGGACTTGAAGTGCTTGTAGATCGTGCCTTTGCCGATACCCACGGCATCCGCAATCATCTCGACGGTGACGCTGTCTTCACCTTGTTCGAGGAACAACTTGAGTGCGGTGTCGAGAATTTCCTGCTCACGGCGGCGAAACTCACGGACCTTACGGGGTTCTTTTTGCATGAGGGAGAGGTCTGCAGAGGTCAATGTGGGTGGATTACGCAGGGCCACGGATACGTGGCGATACGATTTACCTGATGCGAGGGATTATCCCGACTGAACAGTCGTTGGGCAACGCCTATGTGAACCCGTTATGCACTTAACTTTCAGCACGCCAACGTTTTCACCGCTCTCAGTCAGAAATAATACGCAACAACTACACCTGTGCACCCACGCAATGAGAACTCAAGCGAAGCGCGCGTATTCCAAATCTGTTTAAAAAACGACCAATCGCGACTGGACTGAATCGGATACTGATCAATACTTCAATAGTCGACGCGGCATCTCCCCCAAGTGACGCGTTGACCTGGGTACCGACGGACTGCGTGCCCTTGTTTTACTCCTAATGGTCTTAACCCGGATTCACCCCCCAGAACCCGGGTTTTTTTTGCCTGCGATTTGACCTTCTCAGCCAGCCACGTGGGCCAGCGGAAACAGACGCTTGAAGTTCTCGGTGGTCTGTTCGGCAAACCGTTCGTAGGACTCACCGCGCAGCATCGCCAGATAGTCCGCTACATCTCGCACGTATTCCGGCAGGTTCGGCTTGCCACGATGGGGAATGGGCGCCAGGTACGGCGAGTCGGTTTCCACCAGCAAACGGTCAGCAGGCACCTGGCGCGCCACATCGCGCAGGGCGTCGGCGTTGCGGAAGGTGACGATGCCCGACAGCGAAATGTAGAAGCCCAGGTCCAGCGCGGCTTTGGCCATGTCCCAGTCTTCGGTGAAGCAATGCAGCACGCCGGCCTGGGGCAGCGCGGCTTCGCGCAACAGGGTCAGGGTGTCGGCACGGGCGCCACGGGTGTGGACGATCACTGGTTTACCGGTTTGCTGGGCGGCTTGCAGGTGCAGGCGGAAGGAGGCTTGCTGCAACTCGGCGGCTTCGGGTTCGTAGTGGTAGTCCAGGCCGGTTTCACCAATCGCCACCACACGCGGGTGGTTGAGCTCACCCAGCAACCAGTCCAGGGCGGGCGCTTCGCCAGGCTTCAAGTCCAGCGGGTGGATACCCACCGAACAATCCACGTCGGCATAACGATCAGCCAGGGCTTTGACGTCGGCGGCGTTCTCGGCGCTCACGCCAATGCACAGGAAGTGCCCTACCCCGCGCTGACGGGCAGCTTCCAGGGCAGCATCAAGGGAACCGCCGTGTTGGGCGAGGTCAAGACGATCAAGGTGGCAATGGGAATCTACGAGCATAGGGATTACAACTTGAGTCACGGAAAGTGTCTGGCCGACGATACACCCGTCGGCCACGGAAATTAACGGCGGCCGAGCAAACCGACCCACTGCACCAGCAGCGCTTCGAGCAGCAGCACGCGGTTGAGGTTGGCTTTGCCGAGCACCTTCTGGCGTTGGGCAAGGATCCAGTCCTGAATGTTCAGCACTTTGTCCTGGGCACTTTTCTGCGCCAGGTACTGCACGACCTTGCGCATGTCCGGCAGGCCCAGGCCGTCTTCATCTTTGGTCAACTGGTAGCGCAGGATCAGGCTCGACCAGTCACAGAACCAGTCGAACAGCAGCAGCAAGGGAATATCCTTCCAGGCGCCTTCGGCCAGTTGCGTGGCGGACTGTTCTTGCTTGAGCAGCTTTTTCACGCCGTCGACCACCAGCGCGCGTTGCTCGCGCACGCCTTGGGCTTGCAGCTTCACCGCCGCCAGCGGCGAACCGGCGGCCAGGGTCAGCAGCTCGACGCGCTCATCGGCGGAACACTCCGGCAACGCTTGCGCCAGCCATTGCAGGCTCATTGCCTCACTCGGCAACGGGCAGGCCTGCTGCACACAGCGGCTGCGAATAGTCGGCAACAAGCGGCTGGACTGGTGGCTCACCAGCAACAGCACGGTATCGCCCGACGGTTCTTCCAGGCTCTTGAGCAAGGCGTTGGCGGCGTTAATATTCATCGCCTCCACCGGCTCGATCAGCACCACTTTGCGCCCGCCCATCTGCGCGGTCTGCACCACGAAGCTCACAAGGTCGCGCACTTGGTCGACCTTGATCGCCTTGTCGGCTTCCTCGGGTTCCAACAGGTAATTGTCCGGGTGGCTGCCGGCCTTGAGCAGCAGGCAGGATTTGCACTCGCCGCAGGCTTCCAGGTTCACCGGCTGCTTGCACAACAGGCTGGCCATCAGGCGTTCGGCCAACGCACGTTTGCCGATGCCGATGGGGCCGTGCAGTAAATAGGCGTGGGCGTGCTGGGCACGGCCGGCCAATTGCTGCCACAGACTGTCCTGCCACGGGTAGGCTTCAGCCACGGGCGCGCTCCAGGAGTGTCGGCAACAGCGCATCGATGGCCTGCTGCACCTGCGCCAGCGGTTGGGCAGCGTCGAGCAAATAATAACGCGCGGGCTCAGCCGTGGCGCGCTTGAGGAATGCACTGCGTACGGCGTCGAAGAAAGCCAGGCCTTCCTGCTCGAAGCGGTCCAGGCGACCGCGCGCACTGGCGCGGGCCATGCCGATTTCTACCGGCAAGTCGAACACCAGCGTCAGGTCAGGCCGCAAATCGCCCTGCACAAAGGTTTCCAGCGTGGCGATGCGCTCCAGAGACAAGCCTCGGCCGCCGCCCTGATAGGCATAGGTCGAGTCTTGTATTACGTCTGATCTAAATGTAAACATGACTCAATTGTATGTCCGTACCTGAAAATGTAAACATAGAAAAAAGGTCATAAAACCTAGAGAATACAGGTATTTGGAGCGGATATGAGAACCATCATTGGTTTGGCTGCGCTGGCGCGGAGCGGTAAAGACACCGTTGCTTCGATGCTGCTCAAGCATGAAAATGTAGCTGCCTTCGCTCTTGCTGACCCCTTGAAATCGGGCTGCCAGGCGCTGTTCGGCCTTACCTCTGATGAAGCCTGGAGCGATGCTATAAAGGAAGAGGTCGTTGACCTGTGGTCTCTTTCACCCCGCCTGATGTTCCAGATGCTAGGCACCGAGTGGATGCGGCATCATAACCCAGAGCACTGGCTTATGCGCGCGGATAAGCAATTGAACCATCCGCACATCGATCTCACCCCTCCCCCCTCAGACGAGTACCTCTCCCATTCGGAAGCGCCACTTCGTCTCACCGCGCAGGCTTTCTTCGGCTTCACGAATGCCCAGACCTGGGAGCCCTACGAGCAAGGTGCAGTGGACCAATACTGGTCCATCACTCCCAACGAAGCATTCAAGCTTATTAAAAATTTGACCCGCCAATATTTTCCTAACTACGAGGACGTCAGGGCCAAACACCCTGTAAGACCGCTTGAAACTAAACAGTTGAGCCTAGAAGATAAGTCCGTAATCATCATCAAAGATATTAGGTATGAAAATGAGGCTGACTTTTGGCGCTCCCACAATGGAGTCATCTGGCACATCCAAAGGAAAGATGCTTTAAAGGTGGCATCTCACTCCTCCGAAGAAGGAGTCCAGCATAAGCCTCTTGATCTTCTTATAGAGAATGACGGGACTCTCGAAGATCTTCAAACAAAAGTCGACCATGCATGGCTCGAAACAATGACCCGAACTGTCGCAGTCACTTAATAGCTTTACCCTAGGCACCCCGTTCACAATCGCGGGCGGGGATACAACGCCCCCCGCCTTGAGCTGTAGATCTCTGATACTGCTTAGGGTTTGCACGAGCAGAAGCTTAGCCAAGCCCTGGATAATGCTCCTACCGGCATGACGCCACCTCATTTCATCTTTTCGTTGTCTCATCTGGTCGCTCCGCTGATCCCCATCTACCCCAGATCCTTACTATTGGTTCCCGATTCATCGCTAGCCAGCGGATGAGCGCCTAACTTCTCGCACCAAGCTCAACTAATCCTCACTTCAGAAGTTGCAGTCGCGTCAATACAACTGACACTAAGCATAAGCAAATCGAAATTATGTACTACATATAAAGGAAGTGCACCTCAAGAAATCGCTAACTCCTCAATAAAAAATGCGCCAAAACAAAAAAAGACTTGATTTTCGGGCAACGCATGATGATAAGCTAAAAGAACTATACATAAGGCTGACAACGCGCGGCTCCATCAACGGCCAGAGTTTCACCGCAGCCATGAAAGAGCTTTCGCATGGAAATAGAATTCGCAACAACTGAAGTAGAGTCTGTTAAGGGTCGGGTCATATCCTGCAACTATCTAAATCACCCAGGATTCTCCAAAGACAAAAACCTTTACCAAACCCTGCACTACGTATTCATCCAGTACTGCCCTACCGTCTCTCACGCTAATGGATACTTATTGCGCTCCGCACTAAACGCGTGGCTCGATTATGCATCCTCATACGATCAGAAAAATCCTGAGGCCCTGCGACTGAGTCAGTACACCGACATCTCAGTGGCCGTATTCTTGGGATTTGTTAGCTACTTGAATCGCAATGAGCTTCCGCTTAGCTACGCCGAAAAATTTCGAGCAGCTATGTCAGTGGTGGCAAAGAACACAGGAAAAATACCAAAGCTAACTCTACCAGCAGTGAAGACAAAAAAGGACACCCCCAAGGAGCCACTGACCGACGAAGCCTACGAGCAACTCACGAAGGCTTTGCAAAAGCACACTGAATTGCTATATAAAAAACTAGATCTCCGGAACGCGCTCGAAGCAGTAAAGCCATACACCTATGAAGAGCTTTGCGAGGTGACGCGCCCGCAGTACGATCGGAAGAATATATTCCGCTGGTACCAATATCATCTCGCAAATAAGATCAAAGTTAACAAGACCACGTTGACCTACCGACTGCGCAACTCTAACGACCCGGAGATGATAGCTCTATCAAAGCTTGGGGCCAGCAAGCCATTTCAGGAATTTTACCGCGCCCACTCAGCTCCTTATCTTCTTGAAAGACCGGTTGATCCATTTTCCGGTGTGGGCATATACACTTGGGTGCCAGATGATCTCCGCACACTGAAAACCCTGATCACTGCCGGCTATCCGTTTTCCACATCGCTTGAGGTGCTTAACGACGAATACTCACGCAGCGCAATTATAAACTTTACGGAATCCTGCAATAACTCCGTGAAGATCTTGCTATATAGATATACTCACGCCAACAGAGCCAATACCAGACAAAAGATTACCGCTTGGGATGAGCTGCTGGGCATGTATTACCCTACTGGGGTCGATATGGCTGCGCTCCTCCAGTTCCTCATGATTCAATCCGGCTGGAACAAGGAAACGGTACTCTCTATTGATCCAGATAATTTTGAGCACATTCTATCCGGAGCAGTCAACGAAAACCTTAAGATGCTTTTCGGTGAGAAACAGAAGTCTCAGAGTATAGGAAAGGAATACGAAGCCCCTGCGCAGATCCTTGCGACGAGCAATTCCGCAGATCCGTATGCGGTGTGCAATCTTGTCAGACTGGCAGAAAAGCTATCGGAGCCGCTTCTGAACCACGAATTTGATGTCTCGACGACTTTGGATAACGGCGAAGAACTGAGCAAACTCTTTCTGTTCTTGAGAGCATGGGGAGACTTCAAATCGACAGGTGGGCGCCACGGCTCGATTTCATTTCCTAAGTCGTATCACACCGCGGCTAAACAATTTTTCGATCTCTACCCGGTTTATGAGAACGGCAAACGACTTGTGGCTGCGAAGGACATCGCCCGGCGGCTACGCCCAACATGGAGCCAGCATAGGCGCCGGACAGATCCGTTGAGCATCGTTTCCCTTCAAATGGGTCATGCCCAACAGCGAACGACAGACATCCATTACGACAGCTCCGGGGCAGCTATGCAGCGCCGCAGGGTCGAACTGAGATCTGCTCTTGAAGAAATCATGGATCTCTTGGGCGCTCGCAAATTCGAAGGTTTGTTGGGGAAACGAGCAAGTGAATTGGCCAATGTAATCCCGCGCTTTTTCCACATACCTGGACATACAGCACCTCTCTGGGGATGCATGGATCAAACCGCACCTAGCTGGCCAGGTGCTGATCGCCAACTGAGGGAAGGCCAAAAATGCTTTGCCATTGAGAAATGCCTTGGCTGCGACAAGGTTTGGGTCACAACTGACAGCCTGCCCTACCTACATGAGCGGTTGAGTCATATTGAACAAGATCTTTACGACCGCGATGAATCTGGCTTTACCAGACGCTTAAGCATTGAAAAGGAAATCATTGAATTCCTTTTCGAAAGCTGGGACGACCAAGATGCAGTCTTAGACGCGCTTCGGTTCAAGCGCAGACAGAAGAAAAGCTTGCTGCCTCGCGACATGGCAGCCTTGAGGATGATTTTTGAAGAGGAAGAAGCGCAATGAGTTCAATAAAACTTAGCGACGACGAACTCATTGCTGCGTTTGAGTCAGATAATGAGGAAGCGCTGGACGCAGCCCTTGAGGATATTCTCGCGGAGTCGTCAGCAGGCGCAGCTCAAGCCAAAGACTCCCTGAAAAATAAGCTCGCATTGTATCCTAATGGCGATTTCCCTGTTTCTGAATTCTCCTGCTTTTGCGATAGCGAGTGGACTCTAGACAAGCCAAAGCACAACTTCGCACCTAAGGTTAAGCTCGACAGAGAAATACCAGGATCCAACTTCCTGAAAAGCTGTCTTGTCTACTACCTCATTCCAAATTTCTCGTTCCAAGGAAATGTTAAATCGTATCAGACGACCAAGTCTCGCGCATATGAGTATTCTGCGGTCGAGGATTTCCTGCTTAAGCCGAATCATCTAACAGCGACCTCATCGGACATCGCTCTAATATCGGCACCTATGCTGAACAGGGCGCTTGACGCTGCTAAGAATAGTGAAACAAATAGAAAATACGTTTCTCTTTTCTTCTTCATCCGCTTGTGGCATGCCCTATCCATCCAAAAGCTTATTCCGGATGAAATCTGTCTAAATGTGGACTTGCGCCACGTTGATACGACCGAACGACATCGCGATGTGCGTGAGATTTTTACGGGCGTAATGCAAGGATGGGTTCCATATTCCGAAAACGAACTGGAACACCTCATCAATTATTCTCTCTTCTGGACTGAAGAAGCAATGCCGCATCTTCAAGCAGCCAGGAATTTCATCAGAGACAACAAATTTGATGAGATCGAAGGCTACCTGATATTGCGCACCCAGGAACTGCCCGACTTCGAGAAATACTTCAACATTGAGATCAATGGAGCGCGCGTCCTTAATTATAACGTCGTCCATAGAACCATTACCAAAGGTAAATACAGCTGGCCAGGTCATGCGTATACCTGGGTTCAGCATTACGCAATAGCTCTAGATCGAGTAAGGAATGCTCTATTTATTTTGATCGCACTGATCACCGGCGCGCGTAAATCAGAGTTGGCTATCCTGACCTTGGATGATATCTGGGCAGATGAGGCCGGGGAATACTGGATCAGGATCAGACGGTTCAAGACCGCCAAAGACCCCGCTCACAATGGCGAGGTTGATGAACTGCCACTGCCCAAGTTCATTGGGGAAAAAGTCGAAGCCTTCAAAGAACTGCGCGATGTTAAGCCGTTCAGGAAACGTGAGATCCTGTTTCAGGCTAATCAGAGCGTAAAGCCACTCAATCAAGTCACCCCGGCGATCCTGAACGGCATCATCAAGCAGCTAAAAGATGAGGTACCGGTCGAACGCATTCACTGTCATCGCTTCAGGAAGACGATTGCAGAAATCTTGATCAATCGTGATGAACGCAACATCGAGCTAATCCGGATGTTATTCGGGCATCACAGCTATGAGATGACCCTGCGATATATCAGCCGGAACCCACATCTGGTCATGGGCGTAGCTCAAGCACTAGAGGATAGCTTTGCTAGCGAATTCCACGAGATTGTCTCCTCGGTGCGCGACGGTAGCTATTCAGGCGCTCCAGCCGAGAGGATTGCTGAGCAAATCGCGACACGTCCGAATGAGTTCACCGGAAAGCGCCTGCGCGTCAGCATCATGGTCTACATCTCGCATCTCCTGGTAGCTGGCGAGCCCGTCTACATCAGTCGCACGGCCATCGGGACCTTCTGCGTCTCCGGAGAGCTGTTCTCGCACGAGAACCCGCCTCCATGCCTTGAAGGCCGGCCTAATTCCGATGGTCACCTGATGCCAGACCCTCAGAATTGCCAGATTGATTGTCGAAACGCGGTTGTCTTGGCAAAAGCACGTCAAGCGATCGTGGATAACATCGAGTTCTTCACATCCGTCCTCGCAGACAACATCAATACGATCTCGAAGAAAGCGGAGCTGCAAATTCGCCGCAAAATCGAGGCCCATCAACGTCACCTAAGTAACTTGGAGCGCAACCAGCATGCCCCAGGCCTGATTCCTTTGAGAGCAATAGCATGAACGAGAGCGCAACCCGAGCTAAGCTCGTCCAGATCATCTCTGAGCACCACTATTCACTTCCTGGCAAAAAGTTGGGAATTAGTGAGCTTTCAGATCGCGTAGGCATCACTCGCCAAGCTTTCAATAGGTATTACGGGGACCTGAAGGATTACGCATGGGGGCGTAAGCCACTGTCCGAACTGCTCACCGGCTCAGCTCCGAATGCTACCGAGCTACTGACCCAGAGCCATACCAAGCTCGTGGAGTTGAATGAGCAGGTTGAGACCCAGCAGGCTCAGTTCGTTAAAGAGAAAGAGAAGCTCCGAAACGGGCTGATCACGTCTTTGATGAACGATGACATCCTCCGCTTCAGCGCCAACGAGATCCGGAAATCCATGCAACAGCAGTTGCTTCACAACGAGCAGCTGCTGCGTCAGGTCAATGAACTGAAGCTTGCAGCTATTCATAGTGATCAGGGAAAAGCAGCAGAAGTACCGGCTGCGCCTCGCCTCATCGCCAATAAAATTGCGCTGGAGACTAATCTGCTAAACGCTTTTTCAGCTATCCACAAGAACGACGACATCGACACTTACGAATTGCAAAAGGAAAAAGCGAACGATGAGGTTCTGGGAAAGATTAACGGTCTCGCTAGAACCTCAGCCACGACAGTTGTCGTATTCGTAGAACGCTACATTTCCAGCTTTCAAAAATTCGTAGATAGCTTTTATCTGCCTAATGGCGGCCAGACGATAATCGTCAGGCTGCCCATCGCGTCGAGCCTGGAGCTTAAGAGCTGGATGGCGAAAGTAATCAAGCCGACACCGATTAAAGTGTATTTCCCAATGTGCGATGCTCCTGCGATAGTAAAGGCTCAGCGCGCATTTCAATTTCGGGGCATTCCTGACTTCGAACTGGAGATGGCGGACAAGTTTTCCACCCTCAACATGTCACCCTTGATGGACGAACTTTGCATTTTCCGTGTCAATCAAGGTGACTAAGATGATCGAACGAATTGAAACAAAGGAAATAACCTATTACGCCTATGATCTGGGCATCGAGGTTACGCACCACATTCTTATAGCGCATGAAAACCGAAAACAAGTCCTGCTCAGTTACCCGAACCTATTTCTTTATAACTGTACCCGCAGCGCCCGAGGCACCTCGGCTCGATACGCTAGTTTGATCTCTATGCTCTATAGGTTTCTCTCGACACTGCCAGAATTCAAAGATGTGGATAGCGGGCGTTTCCATACCGTTGTAACGAATAAACATCTAAAAAGATGGCAGGTCCATCGCCAAGTCGTACGCCAAAACAGGGGAAGGACTTCACCAACGTGCGAAACCACTATCAACGACGCAAAAGTTCTCCTGAATTTTTTCAGGTGGATCACTGACGTAGGCTACGTAACGGGCGTCCAGGTGTTGTTAAAAACTGCCTTCCCAAATTTCAAAAACAAAAAAATACTCAGCTACATCGACGCCAAAGCAAGAACCGTCATCGATGGGCGCAACATCAGCGTCCTAGAGCGCGAGTCTCGCCAGAAGAGAAAACTTTCTCTCATCACAAATAAAGAAATCAGCCTTCTGGCTGAAAGCTACACAGACCAGGTCTATTCCGCATTGTTCAAATTTGCGCTTGGCACAGCCATGCGCCCATCAGAACTTTGCAAATTCCCTCTGTATGGCAACGGCGTGAATAAGCACATTGCGCCGCAGTCAGAAATGCGAAACTCATCCAACCCCATAGTCAAGTATACGGTTATTCGTAGCAAGCGTGGTAAGACTCGCGAAATCGCCATCAACCAAGCGGACCTCAAAGAGCTGGAGCGAACGTACATAAACCCCCATTACCGAGATCGAGCCAAGCTCTACAAGGAAAAATACGGGGAAGATTGCCCTCCTTCGATCGTGTTCCTGACTAAGGCCGGAGATCCGGTCGATGGAAATCGCATTAGCAGAAGAACAACAGATGCCAAAAAGAAGGCTATGGCGAAGGATGAAAGCTTCCGGAGCGCCATCCGCTTCTACGACAGTCGTGGCTGGTGGCCGACGATGTTCTTAATTAAATTCTTTAAAGATGACTTGCTGACGAAAAATGCAGATGCGCTTTACGCAGCTTGTGCCGAGGCGATCAGAAACCAGCTGGGGCATGAGGATATTGACACCACTTACAAACACTACATCGACATGGCCCGCCTCCTTCTGATGGCGCATCAAGGTAAGGTGAATGAATTGATCACGGCTCCCGAAGAAAGCGTGAGCGATTTCATGAGACGCATGGACGAAGGACTTTGGTGAGAATCTAATGGGACCACCCTATCAGCTACGGCATCCCTTTGTAGCTCTCGCACCTCCTCGCTTCGCTCGTAGAATGACCCAGAGGGAGGGGCTTGGGCGAGCGTAGCAGCCTCGCGAATTGCTGGAAGAATTGGAGGCACTCGCATGCCTGGAGACCGCATTTTAGCCGCCTACATGCCCTGTAAGCGGCCACGAGAGGCCGGCATTGATCGTCAATACTTGCAGCCTGTTCTACATCGGCATTGAGGAATGGGACGCTGTAGACTTCCTCCGGTGTATCGCCAATTTAGTCCAACGCCTGACTGCGAATAGTGGCAAGCCTGCCGCTCAGCTCCGTTTTCAAGCGCTCGATGCCTTCGCCGTTGTTGTGATACCTGATGTTACGCAGATGCGCCAAATCGAATGGAATATCTTCTGCGTTCTGGGTGATCAGGATGACCTGCTTGCCCAGCGCGTGAGCTATGCCAATTTCATAGAAAACGTTGGCGTTTCGACCAGAACAATCACCAATGATGACCGCTGACCTGTCTATCAACGATACGATATCTTGGATGATCTCTTGGTGTTCCCAGATGCTGTCCGCCCTTTGAGCGGTCATGAGAGAGGATTCAGCCACCTGCTGAATAGCGGTCCATACATTGTCGAATCCCGCAAAAGGCATCATGGCTGAAAGCAAATTTGTATCAACTGCCTGCGCAGGAGGCAGCCTAAAAGCGGAGGGCACCCTCTGATTACGCAAAGTTTCTGACAAAATCACATGGTAGATGTCGATATCTTTAACCGCCCAATGTGTTCGACTGTAATGACCAAAGCGGGTTGACGGCATCCCCAATAATGGTGCAAGCCTAATTAGATCTCTTTGCGAAATTGGAGGGATCAGTTGGTCAAAATGGTACTCAAGTGTTATTTCATCACTAGCATTAACATTCACTCTAGAGATCCGCCCCACCCTACCGAACTGCTGACGATCTCGACTTGTCTCCTCGATGAAAATAACTGGGTTCTTGATCAGCGCGTCGAAATTAGGAGCATTATTTATCGTAAATAATCCTCTCAGATCATCACTTGTGTATTCGAACACTCTGGATTTCCAGAAAACGTCTCTTCCTTCATTCCATGGAGATGATTTAACGAGCATATTGAACATAAACAGCACCACCCTATGACCTTAAGGACTGCTAAAGGAGGCTGCTCCAATGGCAGCCTCCGTTGCCCCGATTGAAATCAGCTGATCATCCGAAGCTTTTTCAGCAAATCGTCCTCAAGCTTGGCAAGACCCTCACCATTTTTGAGGTAGATGAGCGCTCGGTGGTGCACCATGTCCGAAGGAATGTCCTGAACGATTTGCGCGAGCGGTACGACAGTTTTCCCGAGCGTATGAGCGATTCCAGTTTCGTACATCACGTTCGGATTCTTTCCCGAAAAATCAACTACGACAATTTTCGCCCGATAGATGAGGCTAAAAATGTCCTGGATAATTGAAGAGTTGTCCCAGATATCGTCAGCCCGCAGACACCTGAACCCAGCTGCGCTGCACGCATTTTTTATCGCAGTGTAAACACCATCAAAACCAGCGAAAGGCATCATGACCGTGACCAAGTCATCTTCCACATCTCCATCAGGGATGGAGAACACATTGGGCGCGAAGGAAATCTTCCTTTCAGACGGTTTTGCAGAAATGTACGTTACATTTTGATCTGGATACCATTGATCCAAGTATTTCTTTACCACGTTGAGAGAGCCGGGGTTGTGGTCTGACATTGCCCGGAGGACACTAATGATGTTGCCCGCATAATCTTGATCACCAAAGCTCAAGCTTCTCAATAACCTTGAGTGCCCAGTAACGATGTGGGAGCTATCAGTTAGCAAACCGATTTCTTCCCAGTTGGAAGATGTGAAATCCTCCTCAATGCGTCGTTTCAGATCCAGAATCAAAGCTGCGTTGTACTGAGTCATTCCTGCCGTTCCTTAGGTGAATACGTCTGCGTCATGAATCTAGCTTGCTGAATAGCCAAACGCCACCATCGATATCCTGCTCTTCACCAAGAGTCCGTGTGGGATCGACTGACCCCCCGCCGCATCAATAGCTGGGATGAGCCTGGGCGGCTCGGCAGCATCCGCCGCCATAGGGACTGATGAGTTCTCCTCTCACGCTATAGCTGCCTACCTCGCCAAACGAAACGGTGCGTACCCGAAATGTCGGTGAAGCTGTGAGCGGCTATCGCTGAGCTGACCGAGGTATTGAGTGAGAGCAGCCTTGCGATCTGAGTAACCCTTCCCTTGACCAAGCAGCAGAACGTCCCTGCTTTCCATCAGCGTAATCAGCTCAAGCTCGGGGATCGTCAACTGGCTTCGGTCCCGCCCTTGAAAGACTCCTGTCAGAATTTCGTTGATGAGCCTGGCCTCATTCATATAGTGATGAGGCTTCGTTTCTTTTCCGATCGCCTGATGAGTAATGACAAGGGCTTCGCACAGGCTTCGAAAGCCCATCGCAGCCTGGCGACGCGCCGCCTCTACAGCCACCACATCCCTCGACGTCAACGCCTCCATTTGGTCATCGAACCAGATCTCAAAATCGATCGAGAGCCAACGAGCGAACTTGCCGGCAAGCTTGGGGTGCAGCCAGAGCCCGCGGAGCCTCTCGTTACCGCGCCGGGTCACTATCAGCGACTCGATCGTCACTCCCCTCCTCTTCGCCAATTCCGTGACGTACAGCTGAGTCAAATCCAGCTCTAACCACTCCCCAGGGTCTTTCTCAAACACTCCGCCACCATGCGAAGCATTCATCCAACCCTCCACATCGAAGCTGATGGAGGCACCCTCATACTCGTGCGAAATTATCTTGCGCATTTTCATACAATACCTCCTGGCAAAATGTCATCGCTATCCAGGCAAATGCCGGCCAGCTGTGTGCCTGCGACAGCCCCGAGAGTGATCACATGCGAAAGGTCTACTTGATAAATTAGGCTCGCCGACCACGAAGACTTCACGGGCGGAAAGCGAGAAACACAAGGCAGGGAAAGAAGTGGCATCGTCAGCGTCCTCCAGAACGTCAAATGTGATTGACGACGAGGATGCTGGCAGGGATATCCAACGGTTAAAACCGCTGGACGGGGCCGGAAAACTACATATCCGGCCGGATGTGTAGTTTATTTATTTGGATCAGACTTCGAAGGCCTACCCCGGCGCTTTGCCGATGGGGGAGCCACATCCGACGATAGCCACTTCGCAAGTGAAATATTCGTAGCGGGTAGTAGCTCTGCATATTTTGGATCGATGTGATCTCTGACCAGCTGGGCCATTTTGCCGGTACGGCAGTCCGCAAGATCTGGGCTGGCCCAGAGGGCCATCGCAAGCTTCGCCACTTCGCAACGAGCCTCGCGGATAGCCGCGTTGCGAAGCTCGACGTTGGAGATTGAACGCGCAGCTGGCTGCACCGCTTCTACAGGAGCCGAAAGCCTCCTCGACGATGCATCATCCTCTCTGACTCTACGAAGCTGGTCATTCTCCAAGGTCAGCATCTTCAGAGTCATAGCCTGAGCTGCGTTCAACTCATCGCCCTGTGACTTGGCCTCCACCAGGGACGCCACTTGTGCTCGCAGACTCTCGATTTCTCGATCGCGAGCATCCTCTCCAGGAAGCACAAGATTCTTCTCAATCTGGATCTTGAGTCGACGTAATTCCGCGCGAGCTGAGTCAGGGGTTTGGTCATCGAGCGGTGGAAAAAGCGGAGTAACACTGGCCTTTTGCGTTCCGAAGGCGCGCAGCGCTAGGGGTTGCGCAATACCTGGCTGAAGAATCGCAAGCTCATTCAGAGCAATCAACCAACTGCGATTGATAAACACATTTTCAGAACGGTACACCCCCGCCTCCGTCTCGATGAAGACCGAAGCGTGCTTGGATACGGCAAGGTCGAGGTAACCGCTTAGGTGGGCGTAAGTAAGAGCGAAGCCGGGGATGGGCTTGCCGTGTGCACGGGAGCAGACCTGCTCATTCGGTACGACATCAGACGGTCGATACGTCCTCATAGCGGTAGCAATAGCATCGAGAAACGCGGGAGCGGTCTGCCTCAGCGATCCGATTGCAGCCTCCAGAGGGACGAAGTCATCAGTTGAAAGCATCCACTCGCCTCACACACCTAGCTTGATGATCGGGTCCAAGAGGCACTGCTTCGACTCCGCCTCTCAAACTGTATGCCTATCCACGTCACGATGTTAACAGGACAAAAAAACGGGTCCAAGCGTCAATACGCGCAAGAGCCATGAAAAGAGCACAAATGTACCCCTAAGCACTGCCACCGCAGAAGCGTCGTCTGCTGCTCGATACCCAGCTTTCACAATCTAGCGTCGGCCAGTGGCCATCATGACGACTTACCTTTACGCTGATCACTAGCGCCGAACCTCCAAAGGCCTCCAGAAAGGGATTGATATGACCGCATCACGCCTTGAGAAATACCGAAAGGATTTGGACGCATTAGTGGAAGAAGCTTTCTAGGTACAGCAATCCCTTGCGCTCCTGTATACCGACAGAGACAAGTACGTCGCCGAGCTGACCAAATCGCTCAAGGGGAATACTGAGTCGGTCGACTCTTTTATGAAGAAAATTAAGCCGTTCCCCACGGCCTATCAAGAGTGGTATTCGGAAGCAGTTACTCTCGTCAAACAACTGATGCCAGATCGTCTAAGCGATTTCATCAAACTATACGAGAAGCCCAAAGGCCGGAAAGACGTTTCAGTGGAGAACTATCGTATTGAGGATGCTTGCCACGGCCTAAGCACAAGCTTTGGAGGCGTTGTCCGGGCGGATGCTATGGCCGCGTCAGTTTTGCTTCGACAGCAGATCGCGATCGTCAATGCGATCAAACGCCGCTTCGAAAGCTCACTTTTTGAGATCAAGCAACTCGTACAGGCTGACGTCTTCGACGACGAGCTGGATAGCGCGAGAGGCCTGTTGAAAAATGGCTACACCCGCGCCGCCGGCGCTGTAGCCGGGGTCGTTCTGGAAGACCACCTCAAAGAGCTAGCGGCCAAGCACAACCTGCCTAAAACAGCAAAAACCATCAATCCGATTAATATCGCGTTAAAGGCCGCAGATGTGATTGACCTTGCTCAATCCAGGCACATCGATTTCCTCGGAGACATCAGAAATAAGTGTGGACACAAGAGCACTGCCGAATCTATACCTGCCGAAGTAGAAGACCTGATCACTGGGGTAGATAAGGTGATCAAAACGATTTTCTAGCGCTGTACGGACGCACTATTGAGAAAAGTCAGAGCGAAGGTAGCCTGAGCACCTGGGCGAAACGTAACACCTCGTCTCGGCGCTTAGCCTTTGCTTCCGTCAACGCACATAGCGGGGTTCTGCTTCAAGCCTCTCGGGCCCGCATAGACTATCGATTTTCAGACGAGCATCTGAGTCAAAAATCGATCCAATGCAAACAAGGCTGTTTACCTCATTACCAGAATGAACGTTTATAGAGCCGTCGTGGTAAATCAACGGATATGTGGAGCGGCGGCGCAATTGTTGAGACACCTCAACCACCGTGGTGCCTGCGCTATCGACTATCTTCCTAGCTTCCTCCGCCCTTAGAACGAAGTCCTCAAAAGCGACCTCGTGCCTCACCGCGACTGCGCGGGCTGGCCCAAGGGGCCAAAATTGATAGATGCTCCAGCCCCAAGGGCCAATCCTACGCACTAAACGGGCAAGCTCGGGTAGGTCAGACACATTCTGACTTGAGATCATGGTATTGATCTTCACCCTGACGTCCAAGTCCTTGAGCCAGCTCAGCCTCTGCATCACTTTATCGAAATGGCCAATGTACCCACGCATACGATCATGCATAGATGCTGAGCTTCCGTCTAAGGGTAAGCCAATCAGATCTACACACTCTGTGATCAGTGCAGCGTTCTCCACAGTGTGGCGAAGGGATCGCGCATGGGTATCAAGGTGGACATTCAGCCGAAGATCATCGGCCAGGCGAACGACATCTCCGATGAAAGAGTACTGAAATGGATCCCCGCCCCCAAGAGTGATGGCGGTGAAGCCCAGCTCAGCAATACGTGATACAACAGCTAGGACAGTCTCTCGCTCAGCCTTGGGCGATCCGAAGGGCACGTAACACCATTCACAGTTAAGTGAGCATCTGTGAGTGAAGTTGAGCACTACACGACTAGGTCGGGTCGTCATCTCAAGCTGACCAGGATTGCGCATAAACCCTCATGCCGTATGCTTTTGACGGTACTGTCGGGATTTTACCTGTGGCAACCCTGCTGGCAGTTGGTCCTCGCAGCGCTCCAACCATTGCTCCAGCGATTCACCAGTTCGCAGAAGAGTAGCAAGATGGCTTTTGTAAATGCGATGCAGGCTCAACCCTTCTGTAGGCTGACATTCCTTAATTTTCAAGGTGAAGCTTCGGTTCTCAATGCGATCATCGATCACTCCCACAGTGTACGGGTCAACGTAGAGTACGTTGTCTGCGGCGAAAACCGTTGTGTGCATACCGAACTGGACGAAGCGGATATCCAGGGTCGGATAGCGGTTGTACAAATCGATGAGATTAGCCAAATTCATCTTCGAACCGTATTGGTCTCCAGTGACGTTGAGCTGATTCCGATAACCCTTTTCACCTGAAAATGGATCCAACATGACAACGCGGAAATCCACACCTTCGCTTAAGCGCTTTCGAATCGCCTCCCAGTGGCGATACACCCCGTGGTCGAGGTAAGAAGCACCGGAGTTTGCGCATAGCAACATCGTGGACGCGGTTGCGATGTCCGCCTGGGTCTCTTCGTTACGCCTGTTTTGCTCGGAGGTCTTTAGCATGTCGAAATAGTCGACAACGCCCCGCGCCAGAGCAAACGAAGCGATCTTACCCGCAAGTGTCTCATGCACCCAGATTTCCCTGAATCGGGGAAATGCTTGGGCAATCTTCAGGCCCAGGAAAATCACGCTCAAGACGATCGATATGCCAAAAAATAGCCCCCAGTTACCTTTCGAGCTGAGATAGGTCGTTGCAATCGCCCCAAGAAAAAGCAGAAGCTCGACGACAATGAAGGTAATTTCGATACTTTTTCGCTTCGAATGCGACATTTATCCTGACCCTATAGCTTTCGTCATTATTAGTTATGCCAGGGCAAGATCTGTGCTCACGAAACTGAGTCCAAATCACGCGCAATCACGTAAAGCATCCAGGGCGTAGCTACGGCGCTGCTCGTAAGCTAACCACTTCCATTGGAGGACACTCCCTTCCGTCTGCTGTGGGACCAGGCCCTCGGCACCCCGGCCGGCAGTATGATTGGCGATAACGCCTCGGAACGCCACTATTTTGGCATTGGTAATACGAAATACCGATGCGGCTCAGATCGACGGGGATAAGGCCTGCCCACGCTAGGAAAGCCTGCCGTCATCACTAGAAATGTTTTCGGGCACCGTCGGCAGTTGAAGGCCCACTCGCCTTGCGAGCGGAAGGAGACCAGCGGCGGTGGCTTAGGCCGTGCTAAATGGGTATGGGAGCCAAGCTCCGCACAGGGCTCTGTGAGGCGTAGGGGGGGCACCGAAACTCCGCCACGCTCTTCTAGGAGCTTCGCTATTCATCACCGATCAGCTTGAGTCATCCGCCTCGGACTGACGAACAAGAAATTTTGATAATGAATCAAAAAACAGCGTGACAGTTTTCAGTGCTTGATACGACAGCCACACCTCGGCAACAGCTCCTGAGCAGCTAGCCGACCAGCCTTGATCGCGATTTTTCGCGCACGCGTTATCTTTTGATTACAAGAAAAGCGATACGCGCCCACCCAAGCCCATCCCAGCATGGATCATGATGGGTAATATCAAGGGAAAAAAGCCAAGGTGAAGCTGAAAGAGGCATCGGTGGCCGGCGTCTGGTAACCAAGTGCTGCCAGTCACTAGATGATTTGAGTGGTTTTCGAACTCAAATAGGCATACGCATCTCAATAACATTAAATCAGAAATTCCTGACTGGTCAGTAGTCGCAGGGCAGCCAACGCTCGGGGGCAACATATCGTTTAGGATCTGCAATGATGATGGGAGCTTTTATGTCCAGAAGTCGAAGAACGGGGGGAGACTGGAGGCGAGATAACTCAATCGTGGGAGAGAGCACTTCCGAGATTGTTAAAAAAATTGAGGCAAAAATGTGATTCCTTAATGAACACCGCCAGAAAATTTCCATTTTGGCCGTTAGCTTCCATCCAAAATGCAGCAGCTTTGGGTCGTTTTCTGCCTATGGCGACCGGCTGAAAACGACTCATTACCGCACCTGGCGAAAGGCAGCAATAGATCGGAAGTCCGAGTAGCACGCAAGCCCCCGATCTCAAACGGCTTAGTCAGCGGAATACAGCCGCGCCGTGAAACGGCGTTGGTTTTCGTAAATTGCTAGGGATAAATCTCACGCGCAATGTGCATGACACCTTGGAACAGGATTTCGTAATTACCAGCCCCATGACCTGACCAATAATTGTGTGCTCTCACCTCTAATTCATTAATATTTTCTAAGTTGTTAGTGAGGTGCTGTTCGTAGGCTTTGTGGGTCAAGCCTTCCAATATTTCTATTTCCAGAATCCTTTTGCTGCCGGAGTGAGGAAGTCGTTTAATCCAATATCTAGCGGATTCTTCAGAGTCACATAGCCATATGCAGTTTGTTCTTGACGGGAGCGTTGAATAGACTCTGGCTCTTAGGTTCTCGAAGGCAAGCTCCCGCAGCATTACAGAAACCGATCGATGAACGTCCTCTCTTGTAATTCCTCCTCCCACTCTAGTTGCCGAGTTCTTCCAGTTGGTGTATATCGGATTTATCTTGTCTCCGACGACATATTCTTCACCGGTGCGAAACTGATCCCAGTTAGTGCGGTGCCGTGACTCCGTATCAATATGATAGTATTTCATAGGTTCCTAACTTTAATTGGACTACACATGCTTGGCAGTATCTCCGCAACCTGTGCTTAATAGTGATTCACGCCGGCTGATAAACCCTGAGGCAGCTTGCCAATCGCAGAATTAGTGGCAATGCGCCATATTACGAAGCCATTATCAGCATGTCCATAGCCTGTATTAGAACTCTCTTACTGCTCGTGGCGACCCCTTCTGGCCGTTAGCTGCGCTTCACCAATGGCTACTTTGAGTCGGTTAGCACCTTTGGATCGGGCTGACCATCTTGTCCTTCCCCATGGCGGATAAGCCATGCGGTCAATTCATCAGAAGATTTGGTCGAATGGCTTTGCCTTGGAAGCAGTAGCTGGCGCCCGCCGATGCGACACCACTTGCCCGATTTCATTGGCCCGCTCCGTTATTAAGCGCTTGAGCACATGTCTGATATAGGCTCAAGTGTCGCGTCCTTCCAAACGCCCCGATTGGATCAGGCTAATAATTGCGAGATACTAGATGGTATATGGTTCCAAAGGCCTGATAAGCCAGCCTTGGGGTCATTCGCGGCGGCTGCCGCGGCATCCAGAGAGGGTAAAGACCACCAATGAGAATGGACCTGGCTTTGGTCCACCTGCGCTCACAGGGAGCGACTAACAGGTGCTAAATGCTCTACTCAAAACTTATTTAGCAACATATTTCTGAGGAGTCACTATGGATTGGAATCGTGTTCACGTATGGACTAGGACCTTTTACGCGATCGTGCACTCACTCCACATGGCTAAAGAGGAAAAATTCGGAGATCTCAACTCACTAGACGAAAGATTTCGTGACGCAAACAACTGGGTATCACCAATTTGCTCCTACAACTCAACACTCTTACCCACTAAGACTGAAGGTAAAGAATTGGAGTTTAGGCGCGACCCAAACGCGCACTTCGAAGAAATTTCCAGCCAGTTAATCAAGATGCTATTACAGGATCTGACAGTAATTTTTGATGAAATGATGAGTGACGCCTTAATCAAACTTAACCTAGAAGCCGGGAACATGCCGCAATCTAAAGTTGAAAAACTTTCCACTCTGCTGAATGCAGAATATAAATGGGCAAATCAGGGATGCTTGGAGCTAATTGCAATCAGAAACTCCTTGTGCCACGCAAATGGCCGATGGAACGAAAAATCGTTAAAAATAATTGAAGGTTTCGTTGAACCCCTCCCCGCTGTAGGCGATGAAATCATCGTCGGCTTTGAGATGCTTTTCAATTATCGAAAGGCTATGCGTACTTTGCTCAACGAGGCATGCCCACCCGATCCAAAGCCGATGACAATTAAGAAAAAATCCAAAGCTGTAAGGTCTAAACGGAGTGAGGCTCGTAGCTTAAAAGAGCGCCGCAAGGCCCTTGTGAGAGAGGCCATGCAATCGACGTGATGCGCAGGCACGATTATTTCTAGCGCCACGCTGATGGTTCTTATAAGGAGAAGGGCCGGAAGCTCTATCACCGACCCGCGCTTTACCTCATCACGGCTTAGCCAGAAACACCACCATAAGAGGACTAGCAAACTTGATTAAAGTCGCTAGCGCATCGAAACTCACCACCGTCTATAGTGAGGCAAGATCCCGTTTATAAGGCGACTCGTAACGATAATCGAACACAACTGCTGAAAACTTGGTTTTTTCAGGAGGCAAAATGGTGATCACATCGGCAACATGCACAGCTTCAGCTAAGCAGACCCATTACAGTCCGTTCAAAGTAGCGGAAACATTCGGCGCCCTAGGCGCGTTGTTTCCCAATCGCATAGATCTTGGCATCGGACGCGCACCAAGTGGCAGCTCACTCAGTTCCACCGCACTCGCATCCCCCGGACACCCGGAACACCATGACCACTTTCCCCGCCAGGCAGCGGAACTGTGCGCATTCCTGCGTGACGGTTTCCCAAGTGATCACCCGCTCGCACACCTCAAATGCCTGCCAGCGTCCAACGCCCTGCCCTCACTCTGGATGTTCGGCTCCAGCGGCGGCAGCGCCGGGCTCGCCTGTGAGTTGGGAATGGGGCTGGCACTTGCAAGATTTATCGCCCCTCACTCCTGCTCTCCTACTATCTTTGACCACCACGCCCAGGCACTCCTACAATCCGGACGCAACACGCCGCCAGCACGCCTGCTCGCCTTGGCCGTGATCTGCGCCGAAACCGACCAGGAAGCCCGCCACATCGCAGGCACCGCCGCCTACCGAAAAATGATGACTAGCCGCGGCTCGCGAGAAGCGCTTCTCCCTCCCGAAATCGTTGCGAAACGCGTGACCGCCATGAATGCATCGGACCGCGAACTCTTCAACGCCAGTCTAGACGACATGGTCGTCGGGTCGCCTGGACGTTGCAGACGGGAGATCAAAGAGCTGGCGGCGCAGTTTGGGTGTGAGGAGATTGGGATCGTGACAGTGACGTATTCATTTAAAGATCGGCTGCGCAGTTATCAGTTGTTGGCGTAAGGGGCATTTCAAAAGTCGCATCCGCGACCATTTCGCCATTAAGCTCAGGCGTAAGCGTAATGAGTTATTCGTCCTCGGCTAAACGTACCACCGCTGAGTGCATTTCGCAGCGCGTCCTCTGCCACCCATCCCGATACAAAAGCGTTCCTTTCCCACCGCATATTTCGCATGTGAGTGTTGAATGCGATTCTGCAAACCTGATCCACTCGTGCGCCTCGGCTTGTCGGCCCGAGACAAGAACCCGTAACGTCCCAAATTTTTCTTTCGCGCACAGCAGGTAAGTTTTCGTGTCGACTCTTCGCAAATTCATGTCGGATAGGAGCGCACAGAGCGTTTCGACAATCTCAAACCACCCCTCGCCGCAGTCCAACTCAAGCATCGTCTCTGCGTCTGCACGGAAGGCGGCTGGGAACTTTTCCTGGAGAAGACGCATGTGGTTTTTAGCTGACATACCAACCCTTTTAGAATCTGCAAAGATAGGTGATTACCCACTCGACTTAGGAGTTAGCTCATTCTTTATTACTGGTGACTTTCACACCGTTGCGCTTTAGTGCCTCAATCGTCCCCTGAACAAATACCTCCATCTGATCCATATACTTTTTGTCCGTCTGGGGCCCGAGCAATTCGCGCCTCAAGGTATTGCGGTCAAGCGGTACATGTGCGGATTTCGGTTTGTCTTTTAGCTTCTTGGCCAAGCCGAAGGTCTGTTCTGGCGGAGAGACCATGTGGAAGGTTGGAGAGCCAGGAGGTAATTGATTAAGCCTGTAGTGGGCTTGATAGAAAGCAGCTACATAAGTCCAACCAAGGGGAGTAAACGAAAGGATCCCATAATCACTACCGCTCTGAGTGGTTATCCATACGCTATCGCCACTGACATGAATCTGCACAATTTCTGAAGTCTCAATCCGATGACCATCACCAAACGTTCCAAACCCGTCAGCGCACACATGGTCCCAAACCTCACCTATCAAAAACGCATGGGCCTCAGGCTCGATGTGGGCATTCGTGACGAAGCCCGTGAATATGACGCCAGCGGCGTCTGCCTTCAGCTTTAATATTGCTGCGCTGATTTCGTCATTCATCCCATTGCACTCATCACACGTCGATAAAACGAGCTAGGACGTTATCTGCCCTCACGAATAAGGGAAAATGTGTACGTAATCTGCTCGCTTTAATGAAAGAACCAAAAAACAAGACATATCTTAACATCGCTTATCGTTGATTCCAAAATACCGCAAGCGTCGATCCAATGCTAGCTTTGTGATTCAAGGCTATGAGCGATGGATTTCAACGAGGCCTTCGGCCTTGCGGTGCAGGCGTTACGCCTCAGTAAAGGGCTCACGCAAAAAGATTTTCTTGGTTTTCTGTCGATTCAGTATTTGTCTGATATCGAGCGGGGAAAGCGCACGCCTTCAATTGCTGTACTGGCTCAGATCTGTGACCGACTGGAGGTGCACGAGGCAGTGCCTATGATCATGGCTAAGCATTTCATGCGGCCATCAGAACCTCTCACTCACGCATTACAGGTGATAGAGAAACAGCTATACGAGGCTGGGTTCATCGACCCATGCTCCAACGCCTAATCGCAAAGTGCCGCACGATGGGGAAGCGAGCCTCTTCGTAGAAGGCCAAATGGATCCACCAGAGTATTTTTGTCAGAGGAAGGACTCAGCCAATAAGCGCTTGGCCGAGCTGGCGGCCGCCCGGGAGATTTGCTTCGCGGTGTCGGGTTTGTCTGTAGAGTGAGACAGGTATGATTTTTCCCGAGTGCAGTTCTGAGAAGGGTGGAATCGCCCCTAGGCGAGATAGAACTTGCAAACGCGCTAAGCCGTAAGTCTTTGCTCAGTGCAGTAGCACGTCACATGCCATCGGTAACTCACGAAATTGCCGGAGCATGCGATGGGGAAATACTCCATCAATCGAACCTGAACCTCGGTTGGTGGATCATTTCAGCGCTTCGCACGCGCTCTCAAGTGTAACCGTCCAGCCAGTCCCCTCTCCCGACAGCTCTTCAAGTTCGCCGAGATGGCAGACACGATTTAAGCGAACGCAGTTAGCCTTAATAGCAGGACCACAAGATGCTTTTTAACCGGAAAACGCGTAAGCGTAACCGCGCTTTTTGTTGTGATAGGAGTCGCACCCTTCAAAAATAGACAGACTGTTGCAAGCTCGAAACATTTTATGACAAATGGCGTAATCCAGCGGCAGTGCGGCCTACGCCCACATTCAGGCTTTTTTACACATTTTACCCACAGCGTTATCAACAGGCTACTGCGTTGCCAGCCTCTTGAAAACGCATTATCTTGTGTCCAGACGCAAAAGAAGACCCTACATGTAGGTGTTCGCGTTAGCCGCGCCCAATTTGGGCAGGTAAGAAGACAGCGGGTGACTACGCTTCGTTTTTCCGGACAGAACGTACTCACCCGCCCCTCAAGCCAGCGGTTTGTTGCAACCCGACCTGAGAATAGGCATTAGAGCGAAAGAGTATCCCATCGTCAAACGATGGATTATGAAACCTGCTCTACGGCGCTTTTTCAGGCGGGCAAACCCCAATTGAAATAGGCAATACCATTATGAGCAAAAACACCAAGCAATCATCACCGAAGGTCGCAACCCTGGCGTCTGAAACTCTTCGCGATTCTCATGCCTCAGCCATTGCGAAAAGCTTCGCGGCATCTGCTCTTTCCCAGTCGTCCTCTTCAAAGGAGACAGGGAAAGCTATGGAAACGAAGGCATCGCAGGTTCTGCAATCCGAGAAATACAGTGATACCACGAAGACGCTCGCTGCGTCGCTCCTATCTCAATCTGACAAATCACGATAAGGAGAGACGATATGGCACTGTATTTTTTGGAATACGACCTACGAAAGCAGCGCAACTATAAGCCTCTGTATGACGCGCTAGCGACATTTGATGCTGTGCGCATCCTCGAATCACTCTGGTGCTTTAAACACGACAACACCAGTACAACGGCCCTACGCGATTACTTCAAGACTCTCATAGATAGCGATGACGGAGTTATCGTGTCACAAGTGTCGGACTGGGCAGCCTTCAACGTGAGAGGTTCGCCTAATCAACTGAAGTAAACCTGTGGATTGAGCCCCCGATGGGGGCTCCTTTTCTAATCACCTGGAGGCAACCCAAAATCTAACGACCCTCCTCGTCACTCAAACACTGTCCCAACTCATGGGGCAATTGAGTTTCCTAGGTAAAAGATAACCCATCGGGCAAGGCGACTTATCTTGAGCGTCCGCCCCCCCCACCCTACAGCTGATCAGCCCTTCATCTGCCTCTATGGCCATTCATTAGCCCATTCAGAAGCTTGCGCCAGACACCCCTTGCGCAATAGGTGTAAGTGTCCGGCCAACCCATCTGTCAAAGTCTGAGAGAGTAAAAGCCCACCAGACGCAGACTCATCTGTAAGCAATGTGCAAAACTTGCATATTACATATGTCGTACGGGCATCACGCTTGAGTGAGTCATTGGCACAGACATCATGGTGATAAGGCGATCGTGTGCGCTAAAAGCGGGAACACCCACTACCTCCAATACCAGAATACTGACGGTATGTTCACTGGATGCTTTATTTACGTCAGTCAGTGGCTTCAGCCTTCAGAGGAAGCCTCAGTCGCAGCTTCTCTGACCTTGCTCAGAAGCCTCTCCAGCCTTTTATTCCTAGCCTCAAGCTTCTTGAACCACTCAAACTCTGACTGAATCAACTCGTAGCACTTATGGATGGAATGGACTTCATCCAGCACGCGGCTCTGAATCTCAGCATAGTTATCAGCCTCATAGAGCTGCCAAACGCTTTCGCCTGGCTCGAATTTCGTCCCGTACATGTATTTATTCAGAATGTGATTTTTGGACTTTGGATATAAGAAGTTGCTAGGGTTGATGAACGCCCCGATGACGAGCTGGGATAGGTCTACGACTCGAAAACTGTTTTGGAGCGCGAAGGCTTCCTGATTCGAAAGGATATGAAAGCGTTTGAACAGCTCGAACAGAATCGGAACGTCTGAGGAGGTAATTCCGATCCCGCACAAAATTGCAGACACCGCACCATCGTGGGCGTTTTTCACCTGGTCACATGCTGTTTTGAGCAAGGCATAGATATGCTGAAGCATCTCCTTCTCTGTCGCATGCTCCCAGAGCCAGAAGGATTTGGTCTTTTTAAGGACTTCGGATTTTGCGATGCAAAAGTCCCGTTCTGGGTTAGCCACAAGGAATGAGCCGCCGATGAACCAGCAATCCTTGTCCCATGGGTTGTAGCAGAAACCCGATGCTGTGCGCCTCTTCTCAGGAACGTAAAACTCCAAATCGAAGAACACCACTTTGCATTTTCCTGGCCTGAGTCGACCTTTTTGACTTGCCATCCTTGCTTGCCACCTTCAACGTTGCACGAGTTACAGAGAATCGCATCATCGCAATGAACATGACCAGCGACAGGCTCAGCCGCATGTTCAGTGAGGCAGTTCACTTTGACGTTGCCAGGCGAGCGCTGGATTGCAATGCAGATGCTCGATAACGCAGCCTGAGAATGCCCTCTGGCGAGCTGCAAAGGTACTCACGCACAACGATTCCGCAGATTGCTATTTTCGTAACGCGATGTTTTTGCGTAACACTACATATGTTACGCAAAATTTTCGCGTTACGACTATACAATGAGTAGCGGTTTTCACGTTTTCGTGGCGGAAGAGATTTTAGTAGAAGGCGCTATTTTCAACCTCTACCCCTATCGACTGCCCTGCGCTTCACATGAGATCAGTGTCTTTATCGTCAGTAAAGAGAAACGATCGGGCTATGCAACCATGAACAATAGACCAACATGGCGATTTGCTCATCCACTAACCCATCGGTATTCAAATCTTGAATCCAATACTCAGCAAGCCGCGGGCTCGAAACCAAGCTCTTCAGCTGAAAGTATCCAAAGGTGCCATGAGAGATAACAGCCATCACGATTTGCTCTAAAAGATCCGGAGCATTGGCCATAATAAATTTAGGGGAATCAAACATAGCAATCTCACTAAATGATATCGCTAATTCTCTTACCGATCGCATTTCTCAGGCGCGGCAGGTCCGACATCTTTGATGTCAATAGGTGCGAGGTTACCAATTGCCGGCAGCGGAGTTTGTAGCCAATCGGCAGCAGCACGCATGTCGCCACCATGTAGCTCGCAGGCCATGCTGAAAACTTCTTTCGCTAAACCAGCTATGTAGTCATCACTCACCTTCGCCGCTGCCGAGACCTCCTCACTATCAGGCGACTCATACACCACGCAGCCCTCCACGTTCCTCATCTCTTCCAAACGAGCATCTTACCAAGCGACATCGATGGTGAGGTAGGCGTAGGCGGAGGCATCTCCATTTCCTGGATCGAATTCTTTCATCGCGATTAGCCGAGAATAGTCCCAACCCATCTCCAATGAGCCAGGCTCTCCAATCGGCATCAGGAGATACACATTCCCGTATCTCATGGTCTCTGATTTCTGATGGATGACCTGGCTGAAAACTAGCGGATCGGTGATCAGCATCATCCACGTGCCCAGATGCGATCCCTCAGTGTTGAAATTGCTGACGGTGACGTAAAACTATTGGCAAAGCTGTTTTAGCAGCACCATATTCCACGCGTTGAGATCCTCGTCCTCGGACAACAATTGATGCATAGGCAGCGTTTCGAACATTTTTTCCTCTCATGACGCTTCTGCGTCAAAGCCTTAAATCGACGCCTTTCGCGCTATACGGCGGCGGTTCAGTCGCTGCTGCTCGGGCATCAAGCGTTTAGCGAACTGCGGCGGTTGAACCGACTAGGATAATTCCGCAGAAAGGCGTGATGGCTAGGTGCTTTGAGCGAGGCAGGATGGGCTGTTGCCGCCATTCAGAGACGGGTGCATAGCTGGGAACTGAAGCTATGTCGCTGCCAACAGCAATCGGCTGGGCGAGCGCCCTAGATTTGGGGTAGCGACGCGATGTTTACATTTTGCGAAAACCCGCAGGGACAAAAGTGCCTGGATTGCCTCAAAACGCGTTTACATTCTGATGCTCGAAAGCTCTGAAAGCAGCTAGGTGTACATTTTTTGGTTTCTGGCGGTGCTGACGTGGTCGGGGGGACGGTAGGAAACGCTCAGAAGGCCCTGTTTTCGCAGGTTAGAGCAAAGAGGGACGGGGATTTCATAGGTTGAGGTTTACGTTTACATCCTACACCCTGAAAAAACAACGTCTGGGTAAAACGGTCGCAAATCACCACGGCCCCACGCGCCAACGCCGGGCGAATCACTTCGGCCAGGTGCTGGGCACGGGCGGCGAATACCAGCAGCAGCTCGGCATCCGGATGCATCTGTTCTTCGCCCGGCGCCAACAGCACTTCACGAATGCGCTCGGCCAACGGCGTGCCGCCCGGTTCACGGGTCAACACCACCTCGATGCCTTCGGCGTGCAAGCGCTCAGCGAGAAAGTCGCGGTTGGTGCTTTTGCCGGCGCCTTCCGGGCCTTCCAGGGTAATAAACAAGCCAGTCACAGGCAGTCCTTAGTCAGAGTCATTGCGGGCTTTGCGGCGCGGCGGTGTCCGGCGCTGGCTCGGTCGGTGCATCGGCGGGTTTATCAGCGGGCGCATCGGCCGGCGGCGTCGAGTCTGGCGCGGGTTTGACCACCGGTGCCGGGCTGGAGCGGTAATCGGCGCGGCGCTTGAGCTGGAACTCACGCACGGCGGCATTATGGGCATCCAGGTCATCCGAGAAAATATGGCTGCCATCGCCACGGGCAACGAAATACAAGCTGCTGCCCGGCACCGGGTTCAGCGCGGCATGAATCGCTTCGCGGCCGACCATGGCGATCGGCGTCGGCGGCAGGCCGGTGATCATGTAGGTGTTGTAGGGGTTGGCTTCCTTGAGGTGCGCGCGGGTCAATTTGCCGGTGTAGCGCTCACCCAGGCCGTAGATCACCGTGGGGTCGGTCTGCAGCAACATGCCGATTTTCAGGCGGCGCACGAACACGCCGGCTATCTGGCCGCGCTCCTCGGGCACACCGGTTTCTTTCTCTACCAGGGAGGCCATGATCAACGCTTGGTACGGGTCGGTGTACGGCGCGTCGGCGGAGCGTTTGCTCCACTCCTGAGCGAGAACATCGTCGAGGCGGTTGTAGGCTTTTTTGAGGAAGTCGACATCGGTCATGCCGCGCACGAAACGATAGGTATCAGGGAAGAAACGCCCTTCGGGGTGCACGCCGGGGTGACCGAGCTTGTCCATCACTTCGCTGTCGCTGAGGCCGGACAGGGTTTGCACGATCTTCTCGTGCTTGGCCAGCGCCGAACGCACTTGGCGGAAATTCCAGCCTTCCACCAGGGTCAGGCTGTATTGCACCACTTCACCGCGCTGCCACAGGCCAATCAAACCTTCGGCGGTCAAGCCCGGCGTCATGCGGTATTCACCGCTGTGCAACGGCTGGCCGTCGAGGTTGAAACGCCAATACAGGCGCAGCCAAAAAGCGTCGTCGAGCACGCCGTCGGCTTCGAGGCGATTGAAGGTGCCCGTCGGGGTAGAGCCGGCGGGCACATCCAGCAATTGCTCCTGAGATAAGTTCAGAGGCTGCTTGAGGGCAGAGTCGAGCTTCCAGGCCGAGAAGCCCAGCAGCAAGCCTGCCGAAACCAGGCCGATCTGCAGCAGTAAAACCAGTTTTCGTATCAACTCAAATATCCAATAGCGCGCGAACAATGCCCTGCAGTTTACGGGTGAGCGGCCCAACCGGCCAGCTCATCGCAGCGCAGCCGCGCACCGGCCAAATGCCATACACGCTGTTGCACACAAAGACTTCGTCGGCTTGCTGCAACTGCTCAAGGCTGATGTCGGCCACGGCCACCGGGATGCCCAGCGTTTGCGCCTGGGCCAGAATCTCGGCGCGCATGACGCCCGCAACGCCACAACGATTCAGATCAGCGGTTAGTAACACGCCGTTGCGCACTAGAAACAGATTACTGAACACGCCTTCGATCACGCGACCGGAGCTATCCAGCATCAAACCTTCGGCATGTTCGGCATCTTGCCACTCAGTGCGGGCGATCACTTGTTCGAGACGGTTAAGGTGCTTGAGACCTGCCAGCAACGGCTGCTCGGCCAAGCGAGTGACACACGGAAACAGGCGAATGCCCTGGGTTCCATGCGCGTCGGGATAGGTTGCGGGCGGATTGCCCTGCAAGATACGGCGCACCGGGGCGCCGGGGTTGATGCCATACCCGCGCTGGCTGTCGCCACGGGTAAGGATCAATTTGACTACACCGTTGCCAAGAGCGGCGGCATAGGCCAGCACTTCGCTGCGGATCAGCGCGTGATCCGCAACTAACGCAAGGCGCCTGCACCCCTCGTCGAGGCGTTGCAGGTGGCGGTCGAGCAGCACGGGCTGCCCGGCCTTGACGGCGACCGTTTCAAATAACCCGTCGCCGTACGCCAGGCCACGATCCTTCAGGGGCACACTGCCCTCTGGCTGACCGTCGACCCAGCTGTCCATCACTCGGCAAACCGGCGGAACACCAGGGAACCGTTGGTGCCGCCAAAACCGAACGAGTTGGAGATCACCACGTCAATCGGCATCGGCTGTGCTTCATGAGCCACGAAGTTCAGGTCGCAGCCTTCGTCCGGCTCATCGAGGTTGATGGTCGGCGGTGCGACCTGATCCTTGATGGCCATCACGCTGAAGATCGCCTCGACCGCGCCCGCCGCACCCAACAGATGGCCGGTCATGGACTTGGTGGAACTGACCGCCAGCTTGTAGGCGTGCTCGCCGAACACCGACTTGATGGCTTCGGCTTCCGCCAAATCGCCCGTCGGCGTCGAAGTGCCGTGGGCATTGATGTACTGCACCTGGTCGGCGTTGACCTTCGCGTCGCGCAAGGCGTTGGTGATGCAACGCGCAGCACCGGCACCGTCGGACGGTGGCGAGGTCATGTGGTAAGCGTCGCCGCTCATGCCAAAGCCGATCAGCTCGGCGTAGATCGTGGCACCACGCGCCTTGGCGTGCTCCAGCTCTTCCAGAACCAGCGCACCGGCACCGTCGGACAACACGAAACCGTCACGGCCCTTGTCCCACGGACGGCTGGCACGGGCCGGTTCGTCATTGCGGGTCGACAGCGCACGGGATGCGCCGAAGCCACCCATGCCGAGGCCACAGGCGGCCATTTCAGCACCGCCGGCGATCATCACGTCCGCCTCGTCATAGGCGATGTTGCGCGCCGCCATGCCGATGCAGTGAGTGCCCGTGGTGCACGCCGTAGCAATGGCGTAGTTAGGCCCCTGTGCACCCAAGTGGATGGACAGGAAACCGGAAATCATATTGATGATCGAGCCGGGCACGAAGAACGGTGAAATTCGACGAGGGCCGGAATCGTGCAGCGTGCGGCTGGTTTCTTCGATATTGGTCAAACCACCAATACCCGAACCCATGGCCACGCCGATGCGCTCACGGTTGGCATCGGTGACTTCCAGGCCGGCGTTACGCACTGCCTGAAAACCGGCTGCCAGGCCGTATTGAATGAACAGGTCGAGTTTGCGGGATTCTTTGACCGAGAGATATTCCTCGACATTGAAGCCCTTTACCGAGCCGCCAAAACGGGTGGAATAGGCAGAAAGGTCCGTGTGTTCGATCAGACCGATACCACTGTGGCCAGCCAGAATGCCCTGCCAACTGCTCGGCACATCCGTACCCAGTGGCGACAACATACCCATACCGGTGACTACGACGCGTCTACGCGACACAGCACTCTCCTTTTTCTAATGACGACACTTTGCTTCAGAACTCACTTTTCATCACCGCTAAAGAAAAAACCGCACGCCGTTACAGCAGTGCGGTTTTTCCCTGATAGCAAGCGACGACTACAAACTATTACGCCTGGTGGGCAGTAACGTAGTCGATAGCAGCTTGAACAGTAGTGATTTTTTCAGCTTCTTCGTCCGGGATTTCGGTCTCGAATTCCTCTTCCAGAGCCATCACCAGCTCAACGGTGTCAAGGGAATCGGCACCCAGGTCTTCTACGAAGGAAGC
>NZ_JAFCTN010000050.1:0-42805 GCF_049896045.1 Pseudomonas sp. PWP3-1b2 | reverse complement strand
GGTGTGTCAGACACTCTTAGGCTGCTGTTTTTGGGGCTGCTTCGCAGCCCAACGCGGGACAAGCCCGCTCGCCACAGAGTCCGTATCGCCTGTTCTACCTAAAGACCTTGAAAGGGCTGGCTGTAAGAGCGGAACCAATTCAAGCCATAACCGCAGCAACGGATATGTACACAACCACAGCTATCACCATCATAGGTGGAGTCAAACCCCCTCCCCCCCTACAATCCCACAACGATTACAGGAGCCAACTTCATGCTGATGGTGATTTCCCCCGCCAAAACCCTCGATTTCGAGTCCAAACCGGCCACCCCGCGTTTCACCCAGCCGCAATACCTCGACCACTCCCAGGAGCTGATCGAGCAATTGCGCGAACTGACCCCGGCGCAAATCAGCGAATTGATGCACGTCTCCGACAAGATCGGCGGCCTCAACGCCGCGCGATTCGGCAGCTGGACCCCCGCGTTCACTCAAGCCAACGCCAAACAAGCACTGCTGGCCTTCAAGGGCGACGTCTACACCGGCCTCAACGCCGAGACGTTCAGTGACGCCGATTTCAGCTACGCCCAGGACCACCTGCGCATGCTCTCCGGCCTCTACGGCCTGCTGCGCCCGCTGGACCTGATGATGCCGTACCGTCTGGAAATGGGCACCAAACTGCCCAACGCCCGCGGCAAAGACCTCTATGCGTTCTGGGGCACGCGCATCAGCGAATGGCTCAACGAAGCGCTGGCCGCACAAGGCGACGACGTGCTGCTCAACCTGGCGTCCAACGAGTACTTCTCGGCGGTCAAACGCACGGCTTTGAACGCGCGGATCATCAACACCGAGTTCAAGGACCTGAAGAACGGCCAGTACAAGATCATCAGCTTCTACGCCAAAAAGGCCCGAGGCATGATGAGCCGCTTTGTGATCGAGGAGCGCATCAACGACCCTGCCAGGCTCAAGCAGTTTGATGTGCAGGGCTACCGCTTCAATGCAGAGCTGTCCAAGCCGGACAACCTGGTGTTCCTGCGCGATCACGCATCGGAATAAGGCGATACCGGGCATTCGGAAATGCCGGTGCTCAGAGGTGGGAGCTGGCTTGCCTGCGATAGCGGTGTATCAGTAGCAACTTTGCCAACTGACAAACCTCTATCGCAGGCAAGCCAGCTCCCACAGTTTTAATCGCATTCAAACCACGAAACTGTCATTTGCCTGGCGTCAAAAAACACCCACCTGCGAACCTAACAATTGTTTCACTCGACATTCATCATTTTTTTTCGTAGTGGCACCACTTTTTTCCAACACTAGTGGCACAAAACTATCCCCGCTCGCCAACTCCCTGCAACTACTGGCCCAAATAGCCAGTGCTATCAATATACTACCAGTGCCATCTTTTCTAATATTGCAAGAAATGTCAGTCCACAGGATGAGCGGCCAGGAACTTCGTCCTCAACCACCGCTCATACCACCGGTAGCGAAATTCTCTGTTGCTGTAAGAGATGACTTACGCGGCGACCAACGGAAGTAGCGAAGTTGTCATTATTCAACTTCGACTCATCGGTCACCTTACCTACCCAGTGGTTAATAGCGGCGACAAGGATGATATGCCAGGAACTATCAGGCCACGGCCAGGCTTACCTAAATGTGTCAGTGATAAAACCCAAGGCATTGATATTTAAAGGCTTATAGCCTCTATCAAACCCTTGCGGCACTGGCGCCAGGCCCTTTTCCCAGAAAGGCCGGCTGCATTTGAGGGCAAGCCCAAATAATAAGGTCACGTTGCGCACAACTTGAGTGCAATCGTTAGTCACTCGTTATTCAACATGCCTGCACGCAATAAGTTGGCGTCTATTCGCCTAACTTTTGCGGCATCAGTGACGCTTGCAAACATGAACTCCGGCCATTTAATTGGCATGATTAATATTGAGGTAAATGCGATGCGCATCAGCATATTTGGTTTGGGTTACGTAGGCGCAGTCTGTGCCGGTTGCCTGTCTGCACGGGGCCATGAAGTGGTCGGCGTAGACATTTCCAAGGATAAGATCGACCTGATCAACGCTGGCAAATCGCCAATTGTTGAGCCGGGTCTGGGCGAACTGTTGAGCCAGGGTATCGAGACCGGTCGACTGCGCGGCACTACCAACTTCGCCGACGCCATCCGTGACACCGACCTGTCGATGATTTGCGTCGGCACGCCGAGCAAGAAGAACGGCGACCTCGAACTCGATTACATCGAAGCCGTGTGCCGCGAGATCGGTTTTGTGCTGCGCGACAAAGCCACCCGCCACACCGTCGTTGTGCGCAGCACCGTGTTGCCGGGCACCGTGGCCAACGTGGTGATCCCGATTCTGGAAGACTGCTCCGGCAAGAAAGCCGGCGTCGACTTCGGTGTCGCGGTCAACCCGGAATTCCTGCGTGAATCCACCGCCATCGCCGACTACGACCTGCCACCGATGACCGTCATCGGCGAGTTCGACAAAGCCTCCGGTGATGTCCTGCAGTCGCTGTACGAAGAACTTGACGCACCGATCATCCGCAAGGACATCGCCGTTGCCGAGATGATCAAGTACACCTGCAACGTGTGGCACGCCACCAAGGTCACCTTCGCCAACGAAATCGGCAACATTGCCAAGGCTGTCGGCGTCGATGGCCGTGAAGTGATGGAAGTAGTCTGCCAGGACAAGACCCTCAACCTGTCCCAGTACTACATGCGCCCAGGCTTCGCCTTCGGCGGTTCGTGCCTGCCAAAAGACGTGCGCGCCCTGACCTACCGCGCCAGCACCCTGGACGTGGAAGCGCCGCTGCTCAACTCGCTGATGCGCAGCAACGAATCCCAGGTGCAGAACGCCTTCGACATCGTCGAAAGCCACGACAAACGCAAAGTCGCCCTGCTCGGCCTGAGCTTCAAGGCCGGCACCGATGACCTGCGCGAAAGCCCGTTGGTAGAGCTGGCCGAAATGCTGATCGGCAAGGGTTACGACCTGAGCATCTACGACAGCAACGTCGAGTACGCCCGTGTGCACGGTGCGAACAAGGACTACATCGAAGGCAAGATCCCTCACGTGTCGTCCCTGCTCAACTCGGACTTCGATGATGTGATCAACAACTCCGACGTGATCATCCTTGGCAACCGCGACGAGAAGTTCCGTGCCCTGGCGCACAACGCTCCGCACGGCAAGCAGGTGATCGATCTGGTGGGCTTCATGTCCAAGGCCACCAGCGTGAGCGGCCGTACCGAAGGCATTTGCTGGTAACAGCAACGGCGAGTTTCAAGCTGCAGGTGGCCTGACCCCCAGCGCCTGCAGCTTGAAGCCTTCTTCACCTTCGGATGACGCTCATGTCCAAGTTAAAACACGTACTGCTCCAATCCGCCGGCTGGCTGTTCTTTTTGAGCCTGCTGATGGGACTCGCCTTGCTGTTGCCGGCGAGTACGTTCGACTCCGAGTCGAAGAATTTTATTTTCCTGATTGGCGCCGTCGGTATCTGGCGCTACTCGATGGGTGCTACGCATTTCTTTCGCGGCATGCTGTTCCTGTACGTGGTCTACCCGCACCTGCGGCGCAAAGTGCGCAAGCTGGGCAAGTCGGCAGACCCCTCCCATGTGTTCCTGATGGTCACCAGTTTCCGTATCGACGCGCTGACCACCGCGCAGGTGTACAGCTCGGTGATTCGCGAAGCCATCGAATGCGGCTTCCCGACCACCGTGGTCTGCTCGCTGGTGGAAATGTCCGATGAGCTGCTGGTGAAAAGCCTGTGGGAACGCATGAACCCGCCGGAACACGTGAAGCTCGACTTCGTGCGCATCGCCGGTACCGGCAAGCGCGACGGCTTGGCCTTTGGCTTTCGCGCCATCTCCCGCCACCTGCCGGACGACCGCGCCGTGGTGGCCGTGATCGACGGCGACACCGTGCTTGCCGAAGGCGTGGTACGCAAAACCGTGCCGTGGTTCCAGTTGTTCGGCAATGTCGGCGGCCTGACCACCAACGAGTTCTGCGAAGTGCGCGGCGGCTACATCATGAGCGAATGGCACAAGCTGCGCTTCGCCCAGCGCCACATCAACATGTGCTCCATGGCCCTGTCCAAGCGCGTGCTGACCATGACCGGTCGCATGTCGGTGTTCCGTGCCAGCGTGGTCACCGACCCGGGCTTTATCGCCGACGTGGAAAGCGACTCGCTGCAACACTGGCGCCTGGGCCGCTTCAAGTTCCTGACCGGTGACGACAAGTCCAGCTGGTTCAGCCTGATGCGCCTGGGTTACGACACGTTCTACGTGCCGGACGCCGCGATCAACACCGTGGAACACCCGCCGGAAAAGAGCTTTATCAAGGCCAGCCGCAAGCTGATGTTCCGCTGGTACGGCAACAACCTGCGCCAGAATTCCCGCGCCCTGGGCCTGGGTGTACGCCGACTCGGTCTGTTCACCAGCGTGGTGCTGTTCGACCAGCGCGTGTCGATGTGGACCTCCCTGCTCGGCCTGACCGTGGCGATCATCGCCACCTTCAAGTACGGCGGCGCGTTCATCCTCGCCTACCTGCTGTGGATCGGCATCACCCGCCTGATTCTGACCCTGTTGCTGTCGTGTTCCGGCCACAAGATCGGTCCAGCTTACCCGGTGATTCTGTATTACAACCAGATCATGGGCGCGCTGGTGAAGATCTACGTGTTCTTCCGCCTTGATCAACAGTCCTGGACCCGCCAGGACACCAAACTGACCCGCGATTTGGCCAGCTTTCAACGTTGGTTCAACACCTGGTCGTCTCGGACCATGACCTTCTCCGCCGGCAGCATTTTCGTCGCCGTGTTGCTGATGATGGTCTGACCCTGCCAAGCCTGAATTAACTCTAGGAAATGCCCTGATGAACAGTCCAGTAAACGCCAACGTAGTCCACGAATCCGAAGCCCAGCGCCAGCACGCCCGCGTCAAAATCCCGGCCAAGTTGCGCTTTTTCAACAACGACCGTACGCCGACCGAAGCACGCGTGCTCGACCTGTCCGCCGGCGGCCTCGCGTTCACCGCGACGCAGCCGCTGACCATCGGTGAAGTGCACAAGGGTCGCCTGCAATTCGTCATCGACAACCTCGGCCTGGCGATGGACGTGGAGCTGCAGATTCGCTCCTACGACCGCCAGAGCGGCCGCACCGGTTGCCAGTTCCAGAACCTTGATGCCCAGGATATTTCCACCCTGCGCCACCTGATCACCTCGCACCTGTCCGGTGACATCGTGACCATGGGCGACGTGCTCGCAACCCTGCAACGCGACAACTTCACCAAGGCGCGCAAGGTCAAGGACAGCGGCAGCAACATGAGCGCCTTCGGTCGCTTGCGCGCCGTGACGTTCAGCCTGGCAATCTTCCTGGTGGGCCTGGCCGCGTTCGGCTTTGTGTTCAAGTCGGTGTACGGCATGTACTTCGTCAGCCACGCCCAGGCCGGCATTGTCAGCGTGCCTGGCATGAACGTGACCATGCCGCGCGACGGTACCGTGCAAAGCCTGCTCAAAGGTGACGCGGTAGCGGCCAAAGGCGCGCCACTCGCCACCTTCAGCACCAGCATGCTCGATGTGCTCAAGGGCCATCTGGACGAAGAACAACTGCAACCGGCCAAGGTTGAAGAGCTGTTCGGCAAGCAAATGACCGGCACCCTGACCTCGCCATGTGATTGCGTAGTTTCGCAGCAGCTGGTGGCCGACGGCCAATACGCCAGCAAAGGCGATGTGATCTTCCAACTGGTACCACGTGGCAGCCAGGCCAATGTGGAAGCACGCTTCACCTACCGCCAGTTCGCCGACGTTCGCCCTGGTACGCCAGTGAGCTTCCAGGTGGCCGACGAAGAACAGATCCGCACCGGCACCATCGTCAGCAGCACCAGCCTGAACAGCGCCGACCTGTCCTCCGACATCCGCGTGCAAATCAAGCCGGATGCACCGCTGGACAGCACCTATGCCGGCCGCCCGGTGGAAGTGACCAGCGACCGTGGCCCATCGCTGAACTGGCTGATCGATAAAGCCATGGCTCACGGTCTGTAAGCGAGGACATGCCTGTGAACCCAATTTCAAGAACAGCACAGCCCCCTGTGGGAGCCGGGCTTGCCCGCGATGGCATCGACTCGGTACACCTGACACACCGAGGTGCTCGCATCGCAGGCAAGCCAGCTCCCACACAGGGCAGATCTCATTCGGCCGCCGTGTATTGCGCTCTGGCCCTTGCGGTCAGCCTCGCCGGTTGCGCCGGCCTGCCCGACCAGCGCCTGGCCAACGAAGCCCTCAAGCGCGGCGACACCGTTACCGCCCAGCAGAACTACCAGCAACTGGCCGACCTGGGTTACAGCGAGGCCCAAGTGGGCCTGGCCGATATCCAGGTAGGCACCCGCGACCCCGAGCAAATCCGCCAGGCCGAAGCCACCTACCGCGCGGCCGCCGACACCTCGCCCCGCGCCCAGGCACGCCTTGGCCGTTTGCTGGTGGCCAAACCCGGCGCCACCGAAGCCGAGCAGCATGAGGCCGAAGGCTTGCTGAAAAAAGCCTTTGCCAATGGCGAAGGCAACACCCTGATTCCGCTGGCGATGCTGTACCTGCAATACCCGCACAGCTTCCCGAACGTGAACGCCCAGCAGCAAATCAGCAAATGGCAGGCCGCCGGTTATCCGGAAGCCGGCCTGGCCCAGGTGCTGCTGTATCGCACCCAGGGCACCTACGACCAGCACCTGGATGATGTGGAGCGCATCTGCAAAGCCGCGCTGAACACCACCGACATCTGCTACGTCGAACTGGCCACGGTCTACCAGAAAAAAGCCGAGCCGGAAAAACAGGCCGAACTGCTCAAGCAGATGGAAGCCGGCTACAGCCGTGGCGCCGTCACCGCACAGCGCGTCGACAGCGTCGCGCGCGTCCTGGGTGATACAACCCTGGGCAAGACCGACGAAAAAACCGCCCAAGCGCTGCTGGAAAAAATCGCCCCAAGCTACCCGGCATCCTGGGTCAGCCTGGCGCAATTGCTCTACGACTTCCCGGAACTCGGCGACGTCGACCAGATGATGAAGTACCTGGACAACGGCCGCGCCGCCGACCAGCCGCGCGCCGAGCTGTTGCTGGGCAAGCTCTACTACGAAGGCAAGTGGGTACCGGCTGACGCCAAGGCCGCCGAAGCGCACTTCGAAAAAGCCGTGGGCAAGGAAGTCGCCGCCGACTACTACCTCGGCCAGATTTACCGCCGTGGCTACCTGGGCAAGGTTTACTCGCAAAAAGCCCTCGACCACTTGCTGACCGCTGCGCGCAACGGCCAGAACAGCGCCGACTTCGCCATCGCTCAATTGTTTTCCCAAGGCAAGGGCACCAAGCCCGACCCAATGAATGCCTATGTCTTCAGCCAGTTGGCCAAGGCCCAGAACACGCCGCAGGCCAATGACCTGGCCACGCAGCTCGAAGCCCCGCTGACACCGCAGCAACGCGCCGAAGGCCAACGCCTGGTGCAACAGGAGCTGGCCGCCCGCGGCACCCTGGCCCAGAGCACGCTGCAACTGCACGCCCTGGAAGACGAAGACGGCGAGGAATCCCTATGAAGCTCAACCCATTCGTCAAGGCCGGTATCGGCCTGACCTTCGCCCTGCTGTGGTCGTGCCCGACCCTGGCCGCGCTGACCGAAGCCAAGAACTTTGGCCTTGAAGTGAAAGCCACCGCGCAATCCGAAGACGACCGCGACCTCGGCACGCAGAAAGGCGGCGACGTCAACGGCATCGGCCTCGACCTGCGCCCGTGGGTCTACGGCGAAAGCGGCGCGTGGAGCGCCTACGCCATGGGCCAGGCGGTGGTGTCCAGCGATATCATCGAGACCGACACCCTGCAACAGTCGGCCGACGACACCACTGAGCAATCCAGCAACGACGACCGCAAGGCCAAGAAAAACTACCTGGCCCTGCGCGAATTCTGGGTCGGCTACAGCGGTTTTACGCCCTACCCCGGCGAGATCCTCAAGTTCGGTCGCCAGCGCCTGCGCAATGACGACGGCCAATGGCGCGACACCAATATCGAAGCGCTGAACTGGACCTTCGACACCACCTTGCTCAAGGCCAATGTCGGCGCCGCCGAACGCTTCAGCGAATACCGCACCGACCTCAAGGAATTGTCGCCCAAGGACAAGGACCGTCAGCACTTCTATGCCGACGCCGCCTACCAGTGGACGCCGGGGCAGTGGATCGGCCTGCGCGGTCACCACACCCATGACGACGGCAAGCTCGACTACGCCGAACCGGGCGTGGCCACCGACCCGTTGGACAAGCGCGAAAACGGCGACCAGACCTGGCTCGGCATCGAGGCCAACAGCGACGCCTATAATTGGCGTAACACCAACACCGTCAACTACTGGGCCAGCGTTACCGGCATGAAAGGCGACCGCGACACGGTCAACGCCTTGAACGCCGACGGCACACGCCCGGCACAAGCCAAGCGCAGCGACGACGTGAGTGGCTGGGCCACCGACCTGGGCATTCGCCTGCGTCTAGACCCGCAATGGCAAGTGGGCGCTGCTTATTCGCGCGCCAGCGCCAACTACGAGCAGAACGGCCTGCAAAGCAACCGTTCGAACTGGACCGGCACCCAATCCCGCGTGCACCGCTTCGGCGAAGCGTTTCGCGGCGAGATGAACAACATGCAGTCCATGAGCCTGTTCGGTTCCTGGCAGCTGCGCGAGGACTATGACGCCAGCCTGGTCTATCACAAGTTCTGGCGTGTCGACGGCAACAAGCCGGTGGGCAGCAACGGCATCGATGCCGTGGAGAACAACACCGATGACGTGACCGGCGCGATCTTGTCCAGCACCTCCCTGCCGCTTGAAGACGGCAAGAAAGACCTGGGCCAGGAGATGGACGTGGTGGTCACCAAGTACTTCAAGAAAGGCCTGCTACCGGCCGCGCTCAGCCAGTCGATCGACGAACCGTCGGCGCTGGTGCGCTTGCGTGCCGGCGTGTTCAAGCCAGGCGACGCCTATGGCAGCGGCGTTGATTCGTACATGCACCGCGCGTTTGTCGACGTGATCTGGAAATTCTGATGGGAGCCTGCGCGATGAACCCTCAAGCCCTCAAAGGCTCGGTCAGCCTGCTGGTCGCAGCCATGCTGCTGGCCAGCACTTCGGCCTTTGCCGACGGTGCGCCGGTGAAGGCGCCGACCATCGCCAAAGAGCTGCAACAGGCCAAGACCTACACCATTTCCAGCCCGCCGACCGCGCCACTGGAAATGCCCAAGCCGGCGCTGCCCGACCTGTCGGGCTACACCGCTGCGGCGATGGAAAAGAAGATCGTGCGCAGCAAGCCGGGCAAGGTCAGCATTCGCCGCATGATGCAGGAAGACGCGCTGAAAGACTTTATCGGCGGCGACAACAAGATGGCCGAATGGGTGGTGCGTCAGCACGGCATTCCCCAGGCCATCTTTGTCGACGACGGCTACATGAACCTCAAGGACCTGCTCGGCAAAGTGCCCAAGCAGTACCTCAGCGAAACCTCGCCGGGCGTGTTCCTGGCCAAGCTGCCGATCGTGGTCGGGCGCAAGGGCATCCTGGAAATCGACAGGAAAACCCAGGAGCTGCGCCTGTCCCAGCAAGCCGGTTCGTTCCTGATCAACGACGGCCAGTTGTTTGTGCATGACACCAAAATCACCGGCTGGAATGAAAAGGCGAATGGCCCGGCACTGTTTCAGTCGCCCAAGGAATTCCGCCCGTTCCTGCTGGCCTGGGGCGGCACCGAGACCTACATCTCCAAGACCAAAATGGCCAGCTTCGGCTATGCCAACAGTAAGTCGTACGGGGTGAGTATTTCCCAGTACACGCCGAACATGGCCAAGGTGCTCAAGCGCGCCGAGCCGACCGGCTGGATCATTGATTCCGAGTTTTCGGACATGTGGTACGGCTTCTACTGCTACGAAACCACAGGCTTTGTGCTCAAGGGCAACACCTACAAAGACAACATCGTCTACGGCATTGACCCCCACGACCGTTCCCACGGCCTGATCATCGCGGACAACACCGTCTACGGCACCAAGAAGAAGCACGGCATCATCATTTCCCGGGAAGTGAACGACAGCTTCATCTTCAACAACCGCAGCTACGACAACAAGCTGTCGGGCCTGGTGATTGACCGTAACAGCGTGAACAACCTGATCGCCGACAACGAGATCTACCGCAACCACACCGACGGCATCACCCTCTATGAGAGCGGCGACAACCTGTTGTGGGGCAACAAGGTGATCAGCAACCGTCGCCACGGCATCCGCATCCGTAACAGCGTGAACATTCGCCTGTACGAGAACACCTCGATGGCTAACGGTTTGACCGGCGTCTACGGCCACATCAAGGACTTGACCGACACCGACCGCGACATCGCCCTCGACCCGTTCGATGCCAAGGTTTCGCTGATCGTGGTCGGCGGTGAACTGGCCGGTAACGGCAGCGGGCCGCTGTCCATCGACTCGCCGCTGAGCGTCGAGCTGTACCGCGTATCGATGCTGGCGCCGACCAAATCCAGCGGCATCAGCTTCTCCGGCATCCTTGGGGATCGCCAGGAAGAAATTCTCGACCTGCTGGTGCGCCAGCAGAAAGCCGTGCTGATCGACCCTGTCGAACGCCAGACCGAAATGCAGGACTGAGGATGACCCTTATGCACCCACACATGATCAAACTGCTGAGCCTCTCGGGTCTGACCCTCGGCCTGCTCGCCGCCAGCCAGGGCGTGCGCGCCGACGAAGTGAAAGCACCGACTTTCACCGCCGAGCCGTGCTGCAGCCTGTGCCCGGCGGCGCATGACGCGAAGAACTACACCACGCGCTACCAGCAAAACTTCACCACCCTGGTTCAAGCCCAGGGCGACTGGCTGTTCCGTACTCAGGAAGACTTGCGCACCGAATTCGATACCAGCCCCGCCGGCTACAAGCGCATGCAACAACTGCATGATGCATTCAAGGCCAAAGGCGTGGAACTGGTGGTGGTTTACCAGCCAACTCGTGGCCTGGTGAACCGCAACAAGCTCAACCCTGAAGAGAAAGCCAAGTTCGATTTCGACAAGGCGCTGGGCAATTACAAAACCATGCTCGGCCGCTTCGCCAAGATGGGTTATGTGGTGCCGGACCTGTCGCCGTTGACCAACGAACAGCTTCCCGACGAGCTGCCGGCCCATGATTTCTACTTCCGTGGCGACCAGCACTGGACCCCGTACGGCGCCCAGCGCACGGCAAAAATCGTCGGCGCCAAAGTGCGTGCAATGCCCCAGTTTGCCGATATTCCCAAGCGGGAATTCGAAACCAAGCGCTCCGGGCGCATGGGCAAGACCGGTACCCTTCACAACATGGCCGGGCAACTGTGTGGCACCAGCTACGCGATCCAGTACATGGACCAGTTCACCACCGAGCCCAAGGGCGAAGCGGGCGACGGCGACCTGTTCGGTGATACCGGCAACCCGCAAATCACCCTGGTCGGCACCAGCCACAGCGGCAAGAACTACAACTTCGCCGGCTTCCTCGAACAGGAAATCGGTGCTGACATTCTCAACGTCGCGTTCCCCGGCGGTGGCCTTGAAGGCTCGATGATCCAGTACCTGGGCAGCGATGAATTCCAGAAAAGCCCGCCGAAGATTCTGATCTGGGAGTTCTCGCCGCTGTACCGCCTCGACCAGGAGACCATCTACCGCCAGATGATGTCGCTGCTCGACAACGGCTGCGAAGGCAAGACCGCGCAGATGAGTGCAAGCACCACGCTCAAGCCCGGCAAGAACGAACTGCTGGTTAACAGTTCGAACAAAGACCTGCGTAACGCCAGTCACCAGGTTGATATCCGCTTCGCCGACCCGTCGGTGAAAACCTTGCAAGCCACCCTCTGGTACATGAACGGGCGCCACGAGGACCTCAAAATCGAAAAACCCGAAACATCCGATACAGACGGGCGTTTCGCCTTCGAACTGCGCACCGATGAAGACTGGGCCTCGCAGAACTTGCTGGCCGTAGAAGTGCAGGGCCCGGAAGCGGGCCAGGCCGCGCAGAAGGTTGAAGCGAAAATTTGCACACGCAACGTATTCCCAAGCGGCGGTCAAAAGACCGCATCACTCGGGCAATGAGGTTACCTATGCAGAAGTTATTGATCCCCACGTTACTCGGCATGGCCATTTTTGCAGGCTCCGTGAACGCCGCCGCACCGTTGCGCCCGCCACAGGGCTACTTCGCGCCGATTGAAGCGTTCAAGACCGGCGACTTCAAGGAAAACTGCGACACCATGCCGACGCCGTATACCGGCCCGTTGCAGTTTCGCAGCAAATACGAAGGCTCGGACAAGGCCCGTTCAACCCTGAACACGCAGTCGGAAAAAGCCTTTCGCGACAGCACCGCCGACATCACCAAGCTGGAAAAAGACACCAGCAAGCGCGTGATGCAGTTCATGCGTGACGGTCGTCCGGAGCAGCTCGAATGCACGCTGAATTGGCTGGTGTCGTGGGCCAAGGCCGATGCGTTGATGTCCAAGGACTTCAACCACACCGGCAAGTCCATGCGCAAATGGGCACTGGGCAGCATGGCCTCGGCCTATGTGCGCCTGAAGTTCTCCGACTCGCACCCGCTGGCCAACCACCAGCAGGAATCGCAACTGATCGAAGCCTGGTTCAACAAACTCGCCGATCAAGTGGTGAGCGATTGGGACAACCTGCCGCTGGAAAAAACCAACAACCACTCCTACTGGGCCGCCTGGTCAGTGATGGCAACGTCCATCGCCACCAACCGTCGCGACCTGTTTGACTGGGCGGTGAAGGAATACAAGGTCGGCGCCAATCAGGTGGACGACCAAGGCTTCCTGCCGAACGAATTGAAGCGTCAGCAACGCGCCTTGTCGTACCACAACTACGCCCTGCCGCCGCTGTCGATGATCGCCAGTTTTGCCCTGGTCAACGGTGTTGATCTGCGCCAGGAAAACAACGGCGCGCTCAAACGCCTGGGCGACAAAGTGCTGGCCGGGGTTAAAGACCCGGAGATCTTCGAGAAGAAGAACGGCAAAGAGCAAGACATGAAGGACCTCAAGGAAGACATGAAATTTGCCTGGCTTGAGCCTTTCTGCACCCTCTACACCTGCGCGCCGGATGTGCTCGAGCGCAAGCATGGGATGCAGCCGTTCAAGACGTTCCGCCTCGGCGGCGACCTGACCAAGGTCTACGACCCGACGCATGAAAAAGGCAACAAAGGTTCTTGACCGTACTCGGTCTCCTGTGTGAGCGGGCTTTATGTGGGAGCTGGCTTGCCTGCGATGCAGACACCTCGGTGATTCAGACAAACCGAGTTGATCCCATCGCGGGCAAGCCCGGCTCCCACACAAGCCAGCTCCCACACTGAATGCGTACATCCCCTCAGATTCATTGGGGGGTTTGGGGGGGCTGCGGCCCTTGACTGTCTGTTAAACATGGAGAGATCGGGATGGTTTTCTCGTCCAATGTGTTCCTGTTTCTGTTCTTGCCGATCTTTCTCGGCTTGTACTACTTAAGCGGGCAACGCTATCGCAACCTGCTGCTGCTGATTGCCAGCTATGTGTTCTACGCCTGGTGGCGAGTGGACTTCCTGGCGCTGTTCGCCGCCGTCACGCTGTGGAATTACTGGATCGGCCTCAAGGTCGGTGCGGCAGGCGTGCGCACCAAGCCGGCCCAACGCTGGCTGCTATTGGGCGTGGCCATCGACCTGTGCATCCTTGGCTACTTCAAGTACGCCAACTTCGGCGTCGACAGCATCAACGTCATGATGAAGTCGGCAGGGCTTGAGCCGTTCATCCTCACCCATGTGCTGTTGCCGATCGGGATCTCGTTCTACATTTTCGAGTCCATCAGCTACATCATCGACGTGTACCGTGGCGACACGCCCGCAACCCGCAACCTGATCGACTTTGCGGCGTTCGTGGCGATCTTCCCGCACCTGATTGCCGGCCCGGTGTTGCGCTTTCGCGACCTGGCCGACCAGTTCAACAACCGCACGCACACCCTCGATAAATTCTCCGAGGGCTGCACGCGGTTCATGCAGGGTTTCATCAAGAAGGTGTTTATTGCCGACACCCTCGCGGTGGTGGCCGACCATTGCTTCGCCCTGCAAAACCCGACCACGGGCGACGCCTGGCTCGGTGCGCTGGCCTACACCGCGCAACTGTACTTCGACTTCTCCGGCTACAGCGACATGGCCATCGGCCTGGGCTTGATGATGGGTTTCCGCTTCATGGAAAACTTCAAGCAGCCGTATATCAGCCAGTCGATCACCGAGTTCTGGCGCCGCTGGCACATCAGCCTGTCGACCTGGCTGCGCGACTACCTTTACATCACCCTGGGCGGCAACCGTAAAGGCACGCTGACCACTTACCGCAACCTGTTCCTGACCATGCTGCTCGGTGGTCTGTGGCACGGCGCGAACATCACCTACATCGTGTGGGGCGCCTGGCACGGCATGTGGCTGGCGATTGAAAAAGCCATCGGCCTCAACACCGCGCCGCGCAGCTTCAACGTAGTGCGCTGGGCCTTCACCTTCCTGCTGGTGGTGATGGGCTGGGTGATCTTCCGTTCGGAAAACCTGCACGTCGCCGGCCGTATGTACGGCGCGATGTTCAGCTTTGGCGAGTGGTCGCTGTCGGAACTCAACCGCGCCAACCTCACCGGCCTGCAAGTGGCAACCCTGGTGGTGGCGTACGCAACCCTGGCGTTCTTCGGCCTGCGCGACTTCTACACCAACCGACCTGCCGAGAAAACCAGGCCAGCCGACCCAAGCCTGATCAAGGCCGTGCCGGGCGACAACCCGGGCAGCATCCATCAGCCAGGGTTCACCGTGGGCCAGGACGCCAGCGTGAACCCGGCCTACTGGACGGCTGACCTGCCACGCTACGCCATGCGCGCTGCCGTGCTGCTGCTGTTCGTGGCGTCGATTTTCAAACTGTCGGCGCAGAGTTTCTCGCCGTTCCTTTACTTCCAATTTTGAGGGAGCCGACCATGACCCGTTCATTACGCGTCCTCTATGTGAGCCTGTTCATGCTGGTGCTGCTGGCCCTGGGCGCCTGGTCGATACGCAGTTTCTTCGGCTTCAGCACCAATGCCGATGCGACCGTGCTTAACGGCCGCTGGACCAAAGCCGTCGAGACCCATTACGACGACGAGTTCCCGATCAAGCGTATCGGCACCAACCTCTGGGCGGCGCTGGACTACAAGCTGTTCAACGAAGGCCGCCCTGGCGTGGTGCTGGGCCGCGATCACTGGTTGTACAGCGACGAGGAGTTCAACCCCGCCGTCAATGAAGACCAGAACCTGCAAGGCAACTACGCGCTGGTTGAAGGCGTGCGCCAAAAGCTCAAGGCCCAAGGCATTCAGCTGGTGATGGCGATTGTGCCGGCCAAGGTTCGCCTGTACCCAGAACACCTGGGCGAGGTGAAACCGGCGAGCATCCACGCCAACCTGTACCAGGACTTCCACGCCCGTGTGGCGGCCGACAAGATCATCGCCCCGGACCTGCTTGGCCCGCTGCAACAGGCCAAGCTCGGCGGCAAGCAAGTGTTCTTGCGCACCGACACCCACTGGACGCCGGACGGTGCTGAAGTCGCCGCCAAGCAGTTGGCCAAAGTGATTGCCGCCAAGACGCCACTGAGCGGCGCGCCGCAACGCTTCGTCACCGAAGCAGAAAAGACCGAGCCGCACAAAGGCGACCTGCGCCTGTTCCTGCCGCTGGACCCGCTGTTTGAAAACCTGATGCCGCCCAAAGAGCCGCTGCAGAAACGCGTCACGCACCTGGCTGAAAACCAAGGCGACGATGCCCTGTTTGCCGACAGCGAAACCCCGGTTGCACTGGTGGGCACCAGCTACAGCGCCAACCCCAACTGGAACTTCGTCGGTGCGCTCAAGCAAGCCTTGCACAGCGACGTCATCAACTACTCCGAAGACGGCCACGGCCCGATTCTGCCGATGCTCAGCTACCTGAAAAGCGATGACTTCAAGAACAGCCCGCCACAAGTGCTGATCTGGGAGTTCCCCGAACGTTATCTGCCCGTCAACAACGAGATCGGTGATGCCGACCCGCAGTGGGTTGCGCAGCTTAAACAAGCCGGTTCGCGCCAACAAAACATGGCACTGAACACCCCAGTTAAAAATCAAAAATCCGAGACGCCCGACCGGGCGCAAAACTGAAAGAGAGGTAACTCACATGACTTTCACTACAACTCCGCGTCGTCTCGCCAAGACCTTGGCCCTCGCCGCTGGCATGAGCATCGTATCGATGTCCGCCTTTGCAGGTGATGCCGCCTTGTACGGCCCAGTTGCACCTAAAGGTTCAAGCTTCGTGCGCGTTTACAACGCCTCGAACCAGGAAGTCAGCGCCACCGTTGGCAGCACCAACCTGAGCGAAGTGGCCCCGTTGGCCAGCAGCGATTTCAGCTTCATGCCGGGCGGTGACTACAGCGCCAAAGTCGGCAGCCAGACCGTGCCGGTCAAACTCGCCGCCGACCACTACTACACCTTGGTCAACAGCGGCGCCGGCCAGCCACAGCTGATCGAAGAACCGCCGTTCAAGAACAAGCAGAAGTCCCTGGTGCGCGTGCAGAACCTCAGCGACAAGGCCCTGACCTTGAAGACCGCTGACGGCAAGACTGACGTGGTCAAGTCGGTCGCCGCCAAAGGCCGTGGCGAACGCGAAATCAACCCGGTGAAAGTAAGCCTGGCGCTGTATGACGGCGACAAAAAAGTCAGCGACCTGAAGCCGGTAGCCCTGGAGCGCGGTGAAGCGGCGGTGCTCTACGTGACCGGTTCCGGCGCGAGCATTTCGCCAGTGTGGGTCAAGCGCCCAGTGTCGACCCGCTGATTAATTTCTCGAACTGACCCCAATCCCTGTGGGAGCCGGGCTTGCCCGCGATAGCGATGGTGAATCCAACATCGCCATCGCAGGCAAGCCAGCTCCCACAGGGGCCGAGCAGGTCAATTCGAACCGAGACAAAAACAAGAGTGAAACGACAAACCTTCGTAGCTCTGACCCAAATTGATTCAAGGAGAAACACATGATCCCAGTAATCCTTTCCGGTGGTAGCGGCTCACGTCTTTGGCCGCTTTCCCGCAAACAGTTCCCAAAACAATTCCTGGCCCTGACCGGTGAGCACACGCTGTTCCAGCAAACCCTGGAACGCCTGGTGTTCGACGGGATGGACGCCCCCATCGTGGTCTGCAACAAGGACCACCGCTTCATCGTCAACGAGCAACTGAGCACTCGCAAGCTGGAATGCCAGCGCATCCTGATGGAGCCTTTTGGCCGCAACACCGCACCCGCCGTGGCGCTGACCGCAATGATGCTGGTCAACGAAGGCCGCGACGAGCTGATGCTGGTGCTGCCTGCCGACCACGTGATCGACGACCAGAAAGCCCTGCAACGCGCCCTGGCCCTGGCCACCGTGGCCGCTGAGCGTGGCGAGATGGTGTTGTTCGGTGTACCGGCCACCCGCCCGGAAACCGGTTATGGCTACATCAAGTCCACCAACGATGCGCTGCTGCCCGAAGGCGTGAGCCGCGTTGAACAGTTCGTGGAAAAACCCGATGAAAAACGCGCCGTCGAGTTCGTCAAAAGCGGCGGTTATTTCTGGAACAGCGGCATGTTCCTGTTCCGCGCCAGCCGCTTCCTCGAAGAGCTGAAAAAACACGACCCGGACATCTACGACACCTGCGTGCTGACCCTGGAGCGCAGCGAACAGGATGCCGACACCGTCACTTTCGACGAAGCCACCTTCGCCTGCTGCCCGGACAACTCCATCGACTACGCCGTGATGGAAAAAACCCAGCGCGCCTGCGTGGTGCCACTGAGTGCGGGCTGGAGCGACGTGGGTTGCTGGGCATCGCTGTGGGCGGTCAACGAGAAAGACGCCAACGGCAACGTCACCAAGGGCGACGTGGTGATTCAGGACAGCAAGAACTGCATGATCCACGGCAACGGCAAGCTGGTGTCGGTGATCGGCCTGGAAAACATCGTGGTGGTGGAAACCAAGGACGCGATGATGATTGCCCACAAGGACAAGGTCCAGGGCGTCAAACAGATGGTCAACACCCTCAACGAACAGGGCCGCAGCGAAACCCAGAACCACTGCGAAGTCTATCGTCCGTGGGGCTCGTACGACTCGGTGGACATGGGCGGGCGCTTCCAGGTCAAGCACATCTCGGTCAAGCCGGGCGCGTGCCTGTCGCTGCAAATGCACCACCACCGCGCCGAACACTGGATTGTGGTCAGCGGCACGGCTGAAGTCACCTGTGATGACAACGTGTTCCTGCTCTGCGAGAACCAGTCCACCTACATCCCGATCGCCTCGGTGCATCGCCTGCGCAACCCCGGCAAGATCCCGCTGGAAATCATCGAAGTGCAATCGGGCAGCTATTTGGGCGAAGACGATATCGAGCGGTTCGAAGATATCTACGGTCGCTCGACGCCGGTTGAACGTGGTGTGTCGGTGAAAACTATCGCGCAGTAACACGGTCGTACAAGAAGCCCTCGCCCGGCCCATTGCGTCCCCTATCCGCAGTGGGTTGGGTGGGGGCGTTTTTCTTGGGTTTTGCGGTGGCGGTGAGGGCCTCTTCGCGAGCAAGCCCGCTCCCACAGTAGATCGCATTTCAATGGATGTACCCGGTTTACTGTGGGAGCTGGCTTGCCTGCGATGGCGGCCTGAAGCACAACCGCCATCATTGACCCCTGCCCCCATCCTGCCTATCCTCGCGCCTGTCACGACTCATTCGTGATGAGGTTTGACGGCCTCGGACACTCATAGGACCAAGCACAGCGTTATGGCGACTGTGCGTGGGGCGCTTTCGAGCGCGCCGGGTTCCTATGACCGGTCCGTCAACCTGCGTACAGTTGCCACCCAATCGTTTGACGGCGAAGCGTGGCAGCTCCCATTTTCATAAGAGTTTCACCATGTCCAAACAAACCACTCGCATCACCACCTTCGGCCCTAGCGAGCGCAGTGAAGCACCGCTTTTTTCCGTACAACCCAACATCCCCATCGAACATGCGCTGGAACATGCCAGTTATGTGTTGGGCACAGCCCGCGTGCTTACCCTGGCGGCTCAAGACCTGTGCACTGAACACCAGAGCTACCTGAACTGGGCCAGCCTGCAATTGGCGGAAACCGGTTTGGCCTTGGTTGAGGCCTCCATTGATGGCTTGCAGGCAGATTCTTCTGCTCAGTAAGTAAGTCATCGCAGGCAAGCCAACTCCCACAGGTTGACCGTATTTCAAGGTTGTACCCGGTTTACTGTGGGAGCTGGCTTGCCTGCGATGGCGTCCAAAAGAACACCGGATAGTCAACCTGCCCGACCCACAGTAGGATGGCCTATCCATTCCTGAGGCAGCCCCCATGTTCTTCGGCGTTCTCCTGATCATCACCTGGCTGATCCTCCTTCTGCGCTACCCCGCCAAAGCCTTGCCGGTGTCCCTCGCCGCCGCCGTCGGCCTGGGTTTCGTCGCCGTCTGGGTAGTCTGGCTGGACAACCGCGAAGCCTCGCAACTGGCGCGCCTGGAATTGCGCATCAGCTACTCACCCGAGGAGTGCCCCGCCGACCGCCCGCTGAAACTGATCCTGAGCAACGGCAACGACGTGCCCCTCACCGAACTGCGCTGGCGCCTCGCCGCTTACGCACCGGGCGACACCGTCAACCTGGCCGACAACGTCTACGCCGCCCCGCGCTATCGCGGCCCCGGCGAGCTGCAGGCCGGCGGCACCTGGGATGACTGCCTGCCTACCCCGCCTTTGCGCCCAGGCTACCGCCCGCAAACCCTGGAATTTCGCGCCGAGCACCTGCAAGGCAGCTTCTCGGACTGACAAAGGATTGATCCATGCCCAACGTGCTTATCACCGGTTGTTCCAGCGGCATCGGCCGCGCCCTCGCCGACGCATTCAAATCCGCCGGCTATGACGTGTGGGCCAGCGCCCGCCGCCCGCAAGACGTCGCCGACTTGTCCGCCGCCGGCTTCAACGCCGTGCAACTCGACGTCAACGACAGCGCCGCCTTGCTGCAACTCACCGAGAAATGGGACGAACTGGATGTGTTGATCAACAACGCCGGTTACGGCGGCATGGGCCCACTGCTCGATGGCGGCACCGAAGCCCTGCAGCGCCAATTCGAGACCAATGTGTTTTCCATCGTCGGCGTGACCAAGGCGCTGTTTCCCGCACTGCGCCGTAGCAAGGGATTGGTGGTGAACATCGGCAGCGTTTCCGGGGTGTTGGTCACACCGTTTGCCGGCGCGTACTGCGCGTCCAAAGCCGCCGTGCATGCGTTGAGCGATGCACTGCGCATGGAGCTGGCGCCATTTGGCATCCGGGTGATGGAAGTACAGCCCGGCGCCATCGACACACGCTTCGCCAAAAACGCCGGCGCCCAGGCTGAGCTGCTGATCAACGAGAAATCACCCTGGTGGCCGCTGCGTGACGGCATTCGTGCGCGCAGCCAGGCTTCACAGGACAAGCCGACCCCGGCCAGCGTGTTTGCGGCGCAGGTGCTCAAGGCTGTAAAACAGGCCCAACCACCACGGCTCTTGCGTTCGGGTAATGGCAGCCGGACGTTGCCGTTGATGGCGGCGCTATTGCCCAAGGCGTTATTGGAAAAGGTATTGAAAAAACGCTTTGGGCTCAGTGGCGTGTTGTAAGCAACCATGAAGCGAACCTTCCAAAACCCGGGATGAGTGCCATAATCGCCGCCTGCCTCTTGAAACTGACTGGCCCCACAAGGGTAATGCAATGGAAATCAGAAAAATTCGACTGAATAACGTCGGTCGTTTTACCGACTTGGAAGTCCCCTTTGCGCCTACCGAAAAGCATGCGTCGAAGGTGACGGTGTTTGTGGGGAATAATGGGGCGGGGAAGACGACGATTTTGAAGTCGCTTGCTACGTCACTAAGTTGGTTGGTGGGGCGCATTCGCACAGATAATGGTGGTGGCAGCCCCATTCAGGAAGACGTGGTGACAAATGGAGAGTCCTTTGCCTCCATTGATATCAAAGTGAGCGGCATATCCCACCCTCAAGCATCAAAATCCACGATCTATTCTTGGACACTTGCTCGCGCCTTGAGAGGGCACAAATCCAAGGTAAACAGTAGCCTCACAAAACTAACTGAGCTGGCTGAACTCTATCGCTTTCATATCGGTTTGACTGACGATACTGGCTCACTACCACTTGTGGTTTTTTACCCTGTAGAAAGATCTGTACTCGATGTTCCACTAACGACTAGAAAATCCGAACGACCATTTGATCAATTTGATGGTTACGAGAATGCACTGAGCGGCGGAGTAGATTTCGGTCGTTTTTTTGAATGGTTCCGGGACAGAGAAGATACGGAGAACGAGCAGGGAATATCCACAACTGTGATGGAGCAGTTAAAAAAAATCTCCGGCTCAGATGAGCGATTGGCATCAGAGCTAAAAAGCATGCACCTTGCATCACGCGACCCTCAGCTAAGTGCCGTACGTTCCGCCGTAAAAAAATTCATGCCTGACTTTAGTAATTTGCGAGTTCAGCGTAAGCCTCGATTGCACATGGCCATCGACAAATTAGGTAAGACGTTAAATGTTTCTCAGCTTTCTCAAGGTGAAAAATCGTTAATGGCACTCGTCGGCGATATTGCTCGTCGCCTCGCAATCATGAATCCGTCCTTGAAAAACCCATTAAAAGGCGAAGGTATCGTTCTAATTGATGAAGTGGATCTCCACCTCCATCCCAAATGGCAACGCAGCCTGATCCAACAACTGACGGCGACCTTCCCTAACTGCCAATTTATCCTGACCACTCATTCACCATTGGTAATCAGCGATACGAAAGATGTGTTGTGCTACGTCCTCGACGACGGAGAATTAAAAGAGCGCGATGGACTTTACGGCCTAGACGCAAACCAGGTGCTGCTTGACGTAATGGACACTGATGTACGTAACAGCAAGGTTCAGGGACGTCTGGACCGTTTGCTGGAACTACTACAAGACAAGAAATTGAAAGAAGCCAAAAGCCTTTTCGAAGAGTTGTCCACAGAGCTTGCCCCAGGCCATATGGAACTGACCAAAGCCGCCCTTCTCATTCGCAAGCTGGAGTTACGCAGTGCGTAAGATCACCAAAGGAGATGAGCCGGCGTCCCTGGCGCAATGGAAGCATGCACACCCTAGGGGCCGCTATCCAGATTTGACGCACGAACCTAGCAGGTCCATTCGCCAGGCCTGCGTCGAAGAGCAATATGGACTTTGTGCTTATTGCTGCCATGAGATCACTGCGGACAATGCTCGCAACGAGCACGTTCAGGCTCAAAAGCTGGCGCCAACACGCACATTGGATTTTTCCAACATTGTCGCTAGCTGCGATAGACCCAAGCAGTGCGATAAAGCACACGGTCATCAAGCGCTACCGCTCACACCTTTGATGGATGAGTGCGAGACCGAGTTGAAATTCTACATCTCGGGCCGTGTGCAAGGCCTTACACCGAGAGCAATCACGGCCATTCAAGTGTTGAACCTGGGTGATACCCATGAAAACAACCGAACTCTTATCAATACCCGAAAAAGTCTGTTGGATTTGCTGCTTTTCGACTACGGCGTGAACGGTAAGGAACTTGACGCCGAAGACAACGAGCTCTTGATCGCGTTGGTGGACGACTTGCAATTGCCTGATGCAACTAACCGGCTGAAACCTTTTTCCCCGGTCCTCGTAAACGTCATCCGCCAACTGATCGCCTGACCCTAACCCTTCATAAAATCAATAAACGCCCGCACCTTCAGCGGCAAATGGCGCGTATCCGGATACATCGCATAAACCCCTTGTGGCGCGAAGCGATGGTCCGGCAACAAGCGCACTAACCTGCCCGCGTCCAGATCATCCTGCACCAGCCACTGCGGCAGCACCGCCACACCGTGACCGCGCACGGCGAACGCCTGGAGCACGGCGGCGCTGTCGGCCACCAGCGCGGTTTGGCCAGCGCGGTATTGATGTTCGGCGCCGGAAGGGTCTGTCACCGACAGCTCAGTCAGCCGGCCATGCCCCAGCCTCCGCACCTGCTCCAAGTCATCGAGCGTGTTGACCCAGGCAAATGCTGGCGCTGCAACGGCGAACACGTGAAACGTCGATAATTGCACCGCGCGGTGGTTGGAATCCAGCAGGCGGCCCAACCGGATCGCCACGTCAAAGCGTTCGGAGATCAAGTCAGCGTGGGTGGAAGATGTGGATAAGTGAATATTCAGATCCGGATGCAGGCAGCGGAAGGCTTCGACCGCCGGGGCGACCACCGCCAGCGCGTATTCCACGGTGGTGGTGATGCGCAGCGTGCCTTTAAGTTGGGCGTGTTCCGAACGGGCCTCTTCAACCGCCAGTTGCGCTTCTTCCAGCACGCGCGTGCAACGCTGGTAGAACCTTTCGCCAGCATCAGTCAGCGCGAGTTGACGGGTATTGCGGGTCAGCAAAGTAACACCCAACTCCGCTTCCAGACGCTTTAGGTTGAAGCTGACCACCGCGCGGGTCTGGCCCAGCCGGTCAGCCGCTGCCGTAAGTGAGCCGGCCTCAACCACGGCTTTGAAGGTGTCGAATCGATCGAGGCTGACCATAAGCCAAACCCTCCCTTGTAAAAATATTTTTGACAAACTAACAGGAGAACCGGCGTATCCCAAACCCTGCATCACGCCTACCCTGCCCGCTTAACCCGCAGGATCGACAGCCCATGACCTACCGCTCGAAAGTTGCCTGGATCTTTTTACTGGGCTTCGCCCTGGACCTGATGAACATGTTTGTCGCCACGGTCGCCTACCCGGACATCGCCCTCGAAATGCACGCGTCGGTCACGCAACTGGCGTGGATCAGTAACGCCTACATGCTTGGCCTCACGCTGATCATTCCGTTAAGTGTGTGGTTGGCGGCGATCATGGGCGAACGGACGCTGATCGCAGCGAGCCTGCTGGTGTTCGCTGGCGCATCGGTAATGGTCGGCCAGGCAAGCTCGATTGAAGCACTGATTTGCTGGCGCGCATTGCAAGGTTTGGGCGGTGGTTTGCTGATACCCGTGGGGCAAGCGATGGCTTACCGGCAGTTTCCGACGGCAGAACGCAGCCATCTGACCGCGCGGGTAATGTCCGTGGCGCTGTTGGTTCCAGCGTTGTCCCCGGCATTGGGCGGGATAATCGTCGACAACGTGTCCTGGCGCTGGATCTTCTACGCCAACCTGCCGCTGGCGCTGTTCACAATGCTGCTGACGATGCTGTGGATAAAACCGGACGTGCCCACGCCCGTGCGTCCGCCTTTGGACCTGGGCAGCATCGTCCAACAAATCCGCAGCCCGATGCTGCGCGTGGCGATGCTGATCTACCTGTTCATCCCCGGCGTTTTTATCGGCACCAGCCTGATCGCCATCCTTTACCTACGCGGCCTCGGCTATGACGCTACACGCACCGGCGCGCTGATGTTGCCGTGGGCGTTGGCATCTGCGCTGGCGATCTTTCTCAGCAAAAAACTATTCAATCGCTACGGCCCCAAACCCCTGCTGTTGGCGGGCATGGCATTGCAGTGCATCGGCATCCTGTTGCTCAACACCGCCCTGATCATTCCGGCCTACCTATTGATGGGCCTGGGCGGCAGCTTGTGCAGCAGCACTGCGCAGACCCTGGCGTTTCTCGACATTCCCGCCGAGCGCATGGGCCACGCCAGCGCCCTGTGGAACATCAATCGCCAAATCAGCTTCTGCCTCGGCGCCGCCGCACTCAGTGCGTTGTTATCGGCCTTGGATTCCTTCGCCATAACCTTCACGATAGCGGCAGCCCTGACACTGCTGCCTCTTTTCGCGGTGCTGCGCCTGGATGCTTCCAGAGTCCAAACACTGCTTCACCCTACCAGCGAGCCACAACGATGATTGATTACAGCGATTTTTTTGACGAAGTGACCCAAACCCACGTCGAGATCGAACAATGGTTTGCCGGGGTTGCACCTGAAGGCACGTTGCAGAATCTGCTCGCGCGGTTCTCGCCGGAGTTCAGCATGGTGGCGCCCGCCACGGGAACGCGGGTCAATGCGGCCGGGGTGAAGGCCTTGTTCACGCGCCTGGGCGGCATGCGGCCGGGGTTGAAAATTACCTTGAGTGAGATGACCGGGATTGATCGGCATGCGCGCGGGGCGACGGTGACGTATCGCGAACATCAGGTGGATGACAGCGGCACGCAGACGGATCGACGCGCCACGGTGGTGTTCGAAAAGCAGGCGAGCGGCGCGTTGCTGTGGCGCCATCTGCACGAAACCTTTATCAAGGCCTGACGCGGTCAAAAAATGTGGGAGCTGGCTTGCCTGCGATGGCGGTGGGTCAGCTGCACAAACTTCAACTGACAGTCCGCTATCGCAGGCAAGCCAGCTCCCACACAAGCCTGCTCCTACAGTTAGAGTTGTGTGGGGTTTACGATGACGGTGCAGGTGATCCCGGCCGCCAGCAGCACGCCCTCCGGCACTTCATCGATGTGAATGCGCACCGGCACGCGCTGGGCCAGGCGCACCCAGTTGAAGGTGGGGTTTACATCGGCGATCAGCTCGCGGCTCTCGGGGTTGTCGCGGTCGTAGATGCCGCGCGAGATGCTTTCTACGTGGCCCTTGAGCGTCTCGCCGCTCATCAGTTGCATATCGGCCTTATCGCCGACCTTCACGTGGGGCAGTTTGGTTTCTTCGAAGAAGCCGTACACCCAAAACGAGTTCATATCGACCACGGCCATCTTGGCCTCGCCGATGCGCGCATAGTCGCCACGATGCACATTCAGGTTGGTGACATACCCATCGACCGCCGCCACCACCTGCGTGCGTTTCAAATTCAGCTCGGCCGCTTCCAGCTGCGCCAGCGCGTGCTGGTAGTCGGCCAGGGCGGAGTCGGCGATGTTGCTGGCGTCGTCGCGGTTTTCCCTGGAGATGACCAGCGCATCGAGGTCGGCACGGCGGCGGGCGTTGACCTTGCGCATCTCCCAGGTGGCTTTGCGTGACGCCACCAGGGACTGGGCTTGTTTGACCGCGATACGGTAGTGCTCCGGGTCGATTTGCATCAGCAGGTCGCCCTTTTTCACCAATTGGTTGTCACGCACGGGCACGTCGACCACTTCGCCGGTGACGTCGGCGGCGACATTGATGATGTCAGCGCGCACGCGGCCGTCGCGGGTCCACGGCGTTTCCATGTAATGCACCCACAATGTGCGGCCAATCCAGATCGCCAAAGCCAGTACCAGCAGGGTCGCGAGCAGACTGAAAAACTTTTTCATCGGGGCATTCTCAACGGTAGACGGTCAGCGCCAGGGCGCCGAACAAGCAAACGAACAGGCTCAGGCGCAGCAACGCCGGGTGCCAGAAAAACCGGTACAGGTCGAACCCGGACAGGAAGCGGTCAAGGGCCCAGGCCAGGGCGGCCGCGATGAAAAACATCAGGGTCATGGTCGGCATGTAGAGGCCGTGGAAGGCGATTTCACGGGGCATTCGCAGATCCTTTGAAGGCCGCCAGGGGCGATTGCGGGTCCAGCAGCGAGGTGCGGATAAAGTGCAGGTAGCTTTTCACCCGGCGCAGGGCCGAGGTGTCGAAGTGCGGGGCGAAGGGTTCGTCGGTGGCCTGCACGCGGCTGATCGCGTGGTCGACGGCAATCAGCCCGCGCTCCAGATTGCTCGCGCTGGGTTGCAGGAATAGCCGCACCAGCGAGCGGCCCATCACGCGGATCGCCTGGCGCCAGGGCTGGGACTCGGCATACGCCGGGTGCACCGGCAGAATCGCTTGTTCCTTGCGCAATTCGATGATCGCGTGGCCGACTTCCAGCACCACGAACATCCAGCGCAGCAGGTCGCGCTGCACCTGCGGCTGGCCAACGGCAAGGCCATAGGCCTGATGCAGCAGGTCGCGGGTGCGGCTTTCAAAACTCGACGCCAGGCCCTTGAGTTTGCCGCTGATGGCGTACACCACTTGCTCGCGCAGGTCCTGCTCCAGACGCCGCCACAGCCAGCGGCTGTTGGGCGGCAAGATGATCGCCCCCGCCGCCGCGCACACCAGCATGCCGATGACCATGGCGATGTAGTCGTTGATGAAGGTGTAGGGGTTGTAGACCGTGAGGTTGTCCGGCACTGAGCCGGTGCTGAAGAAGATCAACAGGCCCACGCCGACGCCGGCGTATTGCGGGCGTGAGGCGAGGAAAGAGCCGAAGATGATCACGGGCGCGAGCATCACGCACAGCAGTGGGAAGCCGTCGATGAAGGGGAACACAAAGAACATTTCGACAAAGCCCACCAGTGCACCGATCAGGGTGCCGCAGGCCATCTGGAACGCCATGCGTTTGGGGTTCGGCGTGGCGGCAGACAGGCCCACGGTGGCGGCGGCAATCAGGGTCATGGTTGCGCCGCTGGGCCAGGCGGTAGCAACCCAGTAACTGCCAAGCACGATCAGGATGAACGACGCGCGAATACCCGAAGCGGCGCAGGCCAGCCAGTTGGTTTTGGGGATGAAGGTTTCGTCCCACTGCTCGCGTGCATGGCGGTGCTCGGCCAGCGAGGCATGGGTTTGTGCGTAGTTGTGCAGGTCGTCGACGAAGCGGTAGAGCAACTCGTAGGCGGTGTGAAAATCCAGCTGCTCGGCTTCGCTCGGTTCACCCTCCTGGAAGCTCGCGCGCAGGCTGCGCACCTTGGCGGGCAGGCCGTCCTTGTAGGCGCTCAACTGCGCCACCAAGCGTGCGGCGTCTGGGCTGGTGAGGGCGCGACCGGAGAAACCGTCGAGCACTTCGGCGAGGTCTTGCAGGCCGGGTTTGATCGCCGCGACCACGTGGTCGGCCCGATCGGCGCGCAAGCGTTCAAGCAGCTGGTGCAAGGCGTTGAAGCGCGTGGTGATGCTCATGAATTCGCTGTTGAGGCGGCTGAGCCGACCATTGCGCCGACGCATGTGCGGGTCTTCGAACACGGTGACGCTGCGCAGCCCTTCCAGGCCCACGGCTTCGGCGATAAAGCGCACGTTGCTGGCCTCGAACGCTTCACGCCCGCTGCGCCCGCGCAGGCCGTCGGTGACGAACAGCGCGAACACGCCGAAGCGCTGATACAAGGCGTTGCGCATGGCAGCGCTGGAGGTTTGCGGCAGGATCGCCGCGCTGACCAGCGTGGAGCAGAGAATCCCCAGGGAAATTTCCAGCACGCGCCACACCGCCGCCATAAACGCGCCGTCCGGATGCGCCAGCGCCGGCAAACCGACCATCGCCGCCGTGTAGCCCGCCAGCACAAACCCATAGGCGCGGAAGTTGCGGTTACGCGTGGCGCCAGCGGTACAAATGCCCACCCAGATAGCCAGCGCGCCGAGGAACAATTCAGTGTTCTGCGCAAACAAGGCGATCAGAAAAACCATCACCGCCGAGCCGGCCAGGGTGCCAAGGAAGCGGTAAAAACTTTTGGCGAATACCTGGCCGCTCTGGGGCTGCATCACGATAAACACGGTGATCATCGCCGTACGCGGTTGCGGCAGTTCCAGGCGCATGGCCAGCCACAGCGTGAGGAACGCGGCGATCAGCACTTTAAAGATGTACACCCAGGTCACGCCGTCGCTGCGTGCCCAGTCGAAAAAACCACGGCGCCACTCAAGGGAATGCAGCAGGCGCAGCGGTGCAGGCATGGGGGTCATTAAATCCTACTCAGTGGTCAAACACGGCCAGCGCCGCCGGGGTTTTGCCTGGGAGCGTCTTGGCGTCTTGCGGGGCGTCGTTACCGGCGCTGAGGCCGCCGCCCAACGCGGTGACCAGTTCGGCGTGGGCACTCAGGCGCGCGGCTTGCACCTGTTGCTCGATCTGCTGCTGGCGGAACAGCAAGGTCTGGGCGTTGAGCACATTGAGGTAATCGGTGAGGCCGCGTTGATAGGCGATGGTCGCGATGTCGTAGGTTTTCTGCGCGGAAGCCACCGACTCCGCGGCGAAGGCCGACTGCTTGGCCAGGGATTCGCGGCGGATCAATTGGTCGCTGATGCCTTTGAGCGCGTTGACCAGCGTCTGGTTGTACCGCGCGACGGCGATGTCATACCCGGCGCTGGCCTCGCCCAACTGCGCACGCAAACGGCCGCCGTCGAAGATCGGCAAGGTGATCGCCGGGCCGACGGTGTAGTTGAGTTTTTCGCCACTCAAAAAACCCGGCAGGGCGCCGCCGGTGGCCATGTAGCCGAGGCTGCCGACCAGGTCCACATTGGGATAAAAACCGGCATGGGCCACATCAATGCCACGGGCCTGCGCGGCGACCTGCCAACGGCTGGCGACCACGTCCGGGCGCTGGCCGAGCAATTGCGCGGGCAGGCTCGACGGCAACTTCAGCGGCGCGGCAAGGGACAGGCACGGGCGTTGCAACTGCGCGCCCTCCCCCGGACCTTTGCCGGCCAACGCGGCGAGCTGGTTACGGCTCAGGGCGATTTCCTCGTCGACAGCGTCCAGTTGGCGGTGGGTTTCCGGCAGCGGGGTTTCGGCCTGGCTGACGTCAAAGTGCGTACCGATTCCGGCGTTCAGGCGTTTGTTGGCCAAGTCCAGAATCTGCTGTTGCTGGGCCAGGGTGGCGGCGACGATGTCGCGGTTGGCGTAGTGCAACGACAACTGGATGTAGGCGCGCACCACGTTGTTCTGTAGCTCAAGCTGGGCTTGGCGGGCTTCGGCAGCGCTCATGTGGGCGAGGTCGACGGCGCGCTCGGTGGTGTTACTTTCGCGGCCCCACAGGTCGAGGGCGTAGCTCAGGCCCAGGGACGCATTGTTGTCCCAGGTGGTGGAACCGCTCAACTCGCCCGGGCCGTAGAACTGATCCTTGGGCCAGTTGTGGCGCTTGAGCGTGGTGTCACTGTTGACCTGCAACGACTCGGCCGACTCGGCGACCCCGGCCAGCGCCCGCGCTTGACGCACTCGCGCAGCGGCCATGGCCAGGCTCGGGCTGTTGTGTGTGGCAAGGTCGACCCAGCGGTTGAGTTGGGGGTCGCCGTAGGCTTGCCACCATTGGGCGGTAGGCCAGTGTGCATCACGGGCGGCGCTCTGGATGGCTTCGTCGGTGGCCAGGGTATTGGCATTAAGGGCCTGACCCTGGGGGGCAATTCCTCCGGTTCCGATGCAGCCGCTGATGGTTAACGATAAGGCCCAAACACTGAGAGTCTTTAGCTCTCTGCTGATGCGACGCGGCACGGCAAGCGAATTCCTGAGAGGGTGTTGCGCGAGAGGTGGCGCAATTCTAGGGGGCGCAATGGAGGACGATAAGCTGGCATTCCTGTGAATCTTTGTTACCGTTCAAGCGATAATCCGTTGGTAGGGATCACTGGACGGCGCAACTTTCTGTCACAATTTGTCATCTCCCCTGAGAACACTCCATGGACACTTTGCAAAACATGCGCGCTTTCAGTTGCGTGGCCGAGGCCGGCAGCTTCACCGCCGCCGCCGTGCAACTGGACACCACCACTGCCAACGTCTCGCGCGCGGTCTCCAACCTGGAGGCCCACCTGCAAACCCGCTTGCTCAACCGCACCACTCGACGCATCGCGCTGACCGAAGCCGGCAAACGTTATTTGCTGCGCTGCGAGCAAATCCTCGCCTACGTCGAAGAAGCCGAAGCCGAGGCCAGCGATGCGCATGCGCGCCCCGCCGGGCAGTTGAAAGTGCACACCATGACCGGCATCGGCCAGCATTTCGTGATTGACGCGATTGCCCGCTACCGCCGCACCCACCCCGACGTGACCTTCGACCTGACCCTGGCCAACCGCGTGCCGGACCTGCTCGACGAGGGCTACGACGTGTCCATCGTGCTGGCCAGCGAGCTGCCGGATTCGGGGTTTGTGTCACAACGCCTGGGCATCACCTACAGCATCGCCTGCGCCTCGCCGGATTACGTCAAGGCCAAGGGCTGCGCGCAACGCCCTCAGGATTTGCTTAACCACGCGTGCCTGCGCCTGGTCAGCCCGGTGATCCAGCTGGATAAATGGACATTCAACGGCCCCGAAGGCCAGGAGAGCGTGGCGATCAATACCTCGCCATTTCTGGTCAACTCGGCCGACGCGATGAAAACCGCGATCACCAGTGGCATGGGCGTCGGCCTGCTACCGGTGTATGCGGCCATTGAAGGCCTGCGCAACGGCACGCTGGTGCGGGTGATGCCGACCTACCGCTCGCAAGAGCTGAACCTGTACGCCATCTACCCGTCGCGCCAGTATTTGGACGCGAAGATCAAGACGTGGGTGGAATACCTGCGCGGCTCGCTGCCGGAGATACTGGCGGCGCATCAGGCAGAGTTGGCGGCGTATGAGTTGAGTGGCGGTTTGGGCGGCGTTCGGCTGGCGAACTGATTTTTATCCGGCAATCGAGCGTAACTGTGGGAGCTGGCTTGCCTGCGATAGCATCAACCCGGTCTGACTGATACACCGAGTTGCCTGCATCGCAGGCAAGCCAGCTCCCACAGTTGCCCTCTGCCCACTTTTGATCTGCAGTGTCCTGACAACCCTGACCAGGAATGTTAGGTTGCTTGGCATTCTTTCGTAGTCGATGAGCCCGCCTGCCATGAAAAAGACTGTCCTCGCCTTCAGCCGTGTCACCCCGCACATGATCGAACGCCTGCAACAGGATTTCGAGGTGATATCGCCCGACCCCAAGCGCGGGGACCTCAATGCACAATTCAATGAAGCCCTGCCCCACGCCCACGGTTTGATCGGTGTGGGCCGCAAGCTGGGCCGCGCGCAGCTGGAAGGCGCGAGCAAACTGGAAGTGGTGTCCAGCGTGTCGGTGGGCTACGACAACTACGACGTGGCGTACTTCAACGAGCGCGGGATCATGCTCACCAACACCCCGGACGTACTCACCGAAAGCACCGCCGACCTGGCGTTTGCCCTGCTGATGAGCAGCGCGCGGCGTGTGGCCGAGCTGGACGCCTGGACCAAGGCCGGCCAGTGGAAAGCCAGTGTTGGCGCGCCGTTGTTTGGCTGTGATGTACATGGCAAGACCCTGGGCATCGTCGGCATGGGCAATATCGGCGCCGCCGTGGCCCGCCGTGGCCGCCTGGGTTTCAACATGCCGATTCTGTACAGCGGCAACAGCCGCAAGACTGCGCTGGAACAAGAGCTTGGCGCGCAGTTCCGCAGCCTGGACCAGTTGCTGGCCGAGGCGGATTTCGTGTGCCTGGTGGTGCCGTTGAGTGACAAGACCCGTCATCTGATCAGCGCCCGTGAGTTGGGGCTGATGAAGCCCGGCGCGATCCTGATCAATATTTCCCGTGGCCCGGTGGTGGATGAACCGGCGCTGATCGAAGCCCTGCAAACCGGGCGTATTCGCGGTGCGGGGCTGGATGTGTATGAGCAGGAGCCGCTGGCGCAGTCGCCGTTGTTTCAGCTGAGTAATGCCGTAACCCTGCCGCACATCGGCTCGGCGACGAATGAAACCCGCGAAGCCATGGCCAACCGCGCCCTGGACAACCTGCGCAGCGCCTTGCTGGGCCAGCGCCCGCAGGACCTGGTGAATCCGCAAGTCTGGAAGGGCTGACGCGTCACTCAGGTAAGCCGGGGTTTGTGTGGGCGCTGGCTCGCGCGCCACAACAGGTCGCCCTACAGTTTCCATCACCGGGGTCGATAACCCTCTATAGATCGTCATCCCTGATCCACAGAAGGTTTTTATGTCCACCACCAAAGCCCGCGCAGATTCACTTTCGCTTCTGCTCTTTACCTTGCGCAGCGGCAAGCTGATGGCGATCAACCTGTTGAAAGTCAGTGAAATCATCCCCTGCCCGCCGCTGACCAAGCTGCCGGAGTCGCACCCCCACGTCAAAGGCATCGCCACCCTGCGCGGTGCTTCGCTGTCGGTGATCGACCTGAGCCGCGCCCTCGGTGAAATGCCGCTGCAGGACCCGAACGGCGGCTGCCTGATCGTCACCGACGTCAGCCGCTCAAAGCAGGGTTTGCACGTGCAGGCAGTGAGCAAGATCGTGCACTGCCTGACCACCGATATCCGCCCGCCGCCGTATGGTTCGGGCGGTAATCGTTCGTTCATCACCGGCGTGACCCAGGTTGAAGGCGGCTTGGTGCAGGTGCTGGATATCGAGAAGGTCATCCATGGCATCGCCCCTGCACCGATTGAAGTCGCGCCCACCGACTTGACCATGGAAGAGGCCGAAGTACTGGGCAACGCGCGGATCCTGGTGGTCGACGACAGCCAGGTGGCGTTGCAACAATCGGTGCATACCTTGCGCAACCTCGGTTTGACCTGCCACACCGCCCGCAGCGCCAAGGAAGCCATCGACGTGCTGCTGGAGCTGCAAGGCACGGCCGAGCAGATCAACGTGGTGGTGTCAGACATTGAAATGTCCGAGATGGACGGCTACGCCCTCACCCGCACCCTGCGCGAAACCCCGGATTTCCAGCACCTGTACATCTTGCTGCACACCTCTTTGGACAGCGCGATGAACAGCGAAAAAGCCCGCGTGGCCGGTGCCGACGTGGTGCTCACCAAGTTTTCCTCGCCTGAGCTGACCAAGTGCCTGGTGGTTGCCGCGCAAGCCGTGGCGCAAAAGGGTCTGTAAACGTTGGCCGATTACTTTCAACTGTTACGCCGCGACCTCACCGGCAGCCTGCCGGCGCCGCAGTGGCCGGCGGGTACGCGGCTGGACCATTACCGTGATGAGCTGGCCCCGGCAATTCATGCGCTGCTGAGCCTGACTCAGGATCAGGGCGGCGGCCGTGTCGCCGGCCTGGATCAATGGCGACAGCGGTTTATCACCGATGCCGAGTTCGACCCCACGCTGTGCCTGGTGGCCAGTAACGCCGACGGCATTGTGGGCGTGGCGCAGTGCTGGACCAGCGCGTTCATCAAAAACCTCTCCGTTCACCCCGGCGCGCAAGGCCAGGGGCTGGGCCGCGCTTTGCTGTTGCACAGCTTCCACGTGTTCAAAAGCCGCGGCGAGCCGTATGTGGACCTCAAGGTGCGCGAGAGCAACCTGCGCGCCCGGCAGCTGTATGAAAGCGCGGGCATGGTATTTGTCCTGCGTGACGTGGTGCCGCAGAGCTGACGGGCACTGGCGCATAACTTGCTTCCAGAGAACCCAAGCGGTGAACAGAGGTAAAAACCCGTCACCGCTGACGAGTGCCCTCTGACCTTGCCTGGTGACAGATCCTCCATGAATACTCATTTTTCCTGCGTAGGTTGCGGCAAATGCTGCACCGACCACCACGTGCCCCTGACCCTCCTGGAGGCCCGACAGTGGGCGGCGGACGGCGGTAACGTCATTGTTTTGGTGGAAGGCTTTCTCGGCAACGGGCTGGGCCTGCCCCTGCAACAACGCGAGCACGCCGAGCGCCGTTCGGTGGTGGTGCCCAGCGGCAATACCGAGGCATTTGTGGCAATCACCTTTGCCGCTTACAACGCCGGGCGCTGCCGGAATCTTGACGAAGACAACCGCTGCGGCATTTATGACCGTCGCCCGCTGGTGTGTCGCATCTACCCGATGGAGATCAACCCGCACATCCCGCTCAACCCTGCCGCCAAGGACTGCCCGCCGCAATCCTGGGAACAAGGCCCGGCGTTGATCGTCGGCGGTGAGCTGATGGACAAGGAACTTGCGCAGTTGATCCGCCGTTCACGCCAGGCCGACCGCGACGATGTACAGACCAAGCAAGCGGTGTGCGCCTTGCTCGGCATTCGCACCACGGCGCTCAAGGGCGATGGGTTTACCGCCTACCTGCCGGACATGAATGCATTTGCCCAGGCCATCGAGTTGGCGCTCGAGCAACCTTGCGTGGCTAATGAGTGGGTGTTTCACGCATCCGGAATGGATATCGCCGAACAACTGCTGGACGCCGGCGCGCAGATTGCGACCGAGGTGCCAGCCAACTATGCCTTTATCTCCTTGCGCGCCGCCTGACCCGCGTCGCTGCTGCCGCCATTATGGGCTGGCAGACAGGTCATCCAGGTTGTAGGGCTGCATGATTCGCTGGTACTCACCGCTCTGAATCAACCGCTTGAGAGCGCTGTTGAGCTCATTGCGCAACTGGGTATCGGGCTTGCGCACCGCGATGGCCACGCCGTCACCCAACAGTTCGGCGGAAACCGCCGGGCCGAGGAAATCAAAATCCTGGCCGCTGGCGGTGTCGAGCAATGTCCTGCGAATTTCCACCGTGCCTTGCAGGGTCGCATCAATAGTGCCGGCCACCAGGCTGCGGGCCAGTTCGTCATTGAGCCAGAAACTCTTGACGATGACGCCCGCCGGGGCCCATTTCGAACGGGCGAAGGCTTCGCGATTACTGCCCAGCAGCACGCCGACTCGTTTGCCTTTAAGCGAGCGTGCCGTGGGCAACAAACCGGATCCCTTGCGGGCCACCAGCCGAGTGGTGAACGGGTAGAGGTTGTCGGTGAAATTTACCCATTGGCGCCGCTTTGACGTGGGCGCCATGCCCATGATTGCGTCGAACTGCCGGGCCTCAAGGGCCGGAAAGTTTTCGACCTGCACCTGATCAACCCAGACGCAGCGCACGTTGAGTTGTTGGCACAAGGCATTGCCGAGGTCGATATTCAGCCCCACCAACTGACCTTGCCCGTCACGGCTTTGGAAGGGCGGAAACTGCGCGGCGACCGCGAAGCGGATTTCACTTCGCGGTGGGTCAGCGGCCGCAGCGGCGTCCATCGACAGCAATAGGGCAAACACTACACAACGGTGTATCAGGACCACAGGGGACGTCCTTTTCCGGAAAGATCAGCCTCGCCACGCCCCGACGAAGAACAAGGGGCGAAGTAAAGGTTGTGCAGCTTTCAAGAAGCGGACGTAGACCCACAAGCGGAAAAATCAGCAGGCGTTGTAGGCTGATGCCGACAATGCATACAGCGGATTAATCTCAGCGTTTACCCATGGAGCGGCGAGTGCCCGGCGGCGCCATGCCTGGCGACTTGGTGTGACCATTTTTGGCGCCGTTCTTGTACCAAGGCTGGGCGGCATTTTTGGCCCCGGCCAGCTCACCCGGCTTGAACGGAAACTTGAACGCCGGGATCTCGGCTTTTTCAACGCTTTCAGCGTCGGCCGGATCGACGAGGTCGGCCGCTTCAACAGGGGGTTGTGTCGGGGAAGTCATGAAAGCTCCGGAGCGTACAAAAAATGAGGCGGGCCGGCTTGCCGGGCACGCAGGCGCGCAGTATACCTGCGCGCATCGGATCTTTAACCACCGCCGGTACGAACGGCGGGACTTTACTGACAGCGCCGTCAGATAGCGGTCACTGTACTGACCGGATCGGCGCGTTATAAAGGGTCCTCTAGTCTTCCAACCCTTTGCCCCGGCGCCTCACCCCATGCACATTCAACGAAAAACCGCGCTCATTGTGGGTGCCCTCGTGGTCGTGGCGATTGCAGCCTGGGCGCTGACTCGGCCGGCCAAGACCAAACTCGCGGCGCCGACTGCGATCCCGGTACGCGTGGTGAGCGTGACCCAACAAGACATTCCGCGGTTTGTCAGCGGTATTGGTTCGGTGCTGTCGCTGCACAGCGTGGTGATCCGCCCGCAAATCGACGGCATTCTCACCAAATTGCTGGTCAAGGAAGGCCAACTGGTGAAAACCGGCGACCTGCTGGCCACCATCGATGACCGCTCGATCCGCGCCAGCCTCGACCAGGCCAAGGCGCAGCTGGGCGAAAGCCAGGCACAGCTGCAAGTGGCGCTGGTCAACCTCAAGCGCTACAAGGAACTGAGCATCGACGACGGCGTGTCGAAGCAGACTTACGATCAGCAACAAGCGCTGGTGAATCAGCTCAAGGCCACCGCGCAGGGCAATCAGGCCGCAATCGACTCGGCTCAGGTGCAGCTTTCCTACACCCAGATTCGCTCTCCCGTCACCGGTCGCGTGGGTATTCGCAGTGTGGATGAAGGCAACTTCCTGCGCATGAGCGATACCCAGGGCCTGTTTTCCGTGACCCAGATCGACCCGATTGCCGTCGAGTTCTCCCTGCCGCAACAGATGCTCCCAACCCTGCAAGGCCTGATCGCCGCGCCTGACCGCGCCAGTGTCGACGCCTACCAGGGCGCCGACACCGACGGCCAGACCGGCGACCTGCTCGGCGAAGGCCACTTGAGCCTGATCGACAACCAGATCAGCTCCACCACCGGCACCCTGCGCGCCAAAGCTGAATTCAATAATGCGTCGCAGCGCCTGTGGCCGGGGCAACTGGTGACCATCAAGATTCAGACCGCCCTCGACAAAGCGGCGCTGGTGGTGCCGCCGACCGTGGTGCAACGTGGCCTGGATTCGCATTTTGTGTACCGGGTCAACGGCGACAAGGTCGAAGTTGTGCCGGTGCAAGTGGCCTATCAGAACAGCGACATCAACATCATCAAAGGCGTGAACGCCGGGGATGTATTGGTCAGTGATGGCCAGTCGCGGCTCAAGGCCGGTGCCAAAGTGGAAATCCTCAAGGAGCCGCCGCAAACGATCCAGACCGTCGACGCCAAGGTGCAGCCATGAGTGGCAGCCGTTCGCCTTCCGCCTGGTGCGTTTACCACCCGGTCGCCACGCTGCTGCTGACCTTTGCTCTGGTGCTGCTCGGGGTGATTGCCTTCCCGCGTTTGGCCGTAGCCCCACTGCCGGAAGCGGAATTTCCGACGATACAGGTCACCGCCACCCTGCCCGGCGCCAGCCCGGACACCATGGCGTCGTCGGTAGCCACGCCGCTGGAGGTGCAATTCAGCGCCATTCCCGGCATGACCCAGATGACCTCCAGCAGCGCCTTGGGCTCCAGCCTCCTGACCCTGCAATTCACCCTGAACAAAAGCATCGACACCGCCGCGCAAGAAGTGCAGGCGGCGATCAACACCGCGTCCGGCAAGCTGCCCAGCGACATGCCGAGCCTGCCGACCTGGAAGAAGGTTAACCCGGCAGACAGCCCGGTGCTGATCCTCAGCGTCAGCTCCGACAGCATGCCCAGCACCGAGCTGAGCGACTACGTGGAAACCCTGCTGGCCCGCCAGATCAGCCAGATCGACGGCGTTGGCCAGATCAACATCACCGGCCAGCAACGCCCGGCCATTCGTGTGCAAGCCTCGCCGGATAAACTCGCGGCCATCGGCCTGACCCTCGCTGACGTGCGCGTGGCCATCCAGCAATCCAGCCTCAACCTGGCCAAGGGCGCGATCTACGGGGAAAACAGCGTGTCGACCCTGTCGACCAACGACCAGCTGTTTCACCCGGAGGAATACGGCCAGTTAATTGTTTCCTACAAGAACGGCGCGCCGGTTCAACTGCGTGACATCGCCAAAGTCATCAACGGTTCGGAAAACGCCTACGTGCAGGCCTGGTCCGGTGACACACCCGGCGTCAACCTGGTGATTTCGCGCCAGCCCGGCGCGAATATCGTCGACACCGTGGACCGCATTCAAGCCGAACTGCCGCGCCTGGAAGGCATGCTACCGGCCTCGGTAAACGTCAGCGTATTGACCGACCGCACCAAGACCATTCGCGCGTCCCTGCATGAAGTGGAAGTGACCCTGCTGATTGCGATTTTGCTGGTGGTGGCGGTGATGGCGCTGTTCCTGCGCCAGCTCTCGGCGACGATGATTGTGTCCAGCGTACTCGGCGTGTCGCTGGTGGCGAGTTTTGCATTGATGTACTTGATGGGCTTCAGCCTGAACAACCTCACGCTGGTGGCGATCGTGATCGCCGTGGGTTTTGTGGTGGATGATGCCATCGTGGTGGTGGAGAACATTCACCGCCATCTGGAGGCTGGCCTCGACAAGCGCGAGGCCGCAATCAAGGGCTCCGGCGAGATCGGTTTTACCGTGGTGTCCATCAGCTTCTCGCTTGTGGCCGCGTTCATTCCGCTGCTGTTCATGGGCGGCGTGGTCGGGCGACTGTTCAAGGAGTTTGCACTGACCGCCACCTCGACCATCCTGATTTCGGTGGTGGTGTCGCTGACATTGGCGCCGACCCTGGCCGCACTGTTTATGCGCGCGCCCACTCACCATGCCCATGACAAACCCGGTTTCAGCGAGCGCCTGCTCGCCGCCTATGCGCGCAACCTGCGCCGCGCGTTGGCCCATCAGCGCAGCATGGCGGCCATTTTCATGGTGACCCTGGCCCTGGCCGTGGTCGGCTACGTGTTTATTCCCAAGGGGTTCTTCCCGGTACAAGACACCGGTTTTGTGCTCGGCACCAGCGAAGCGGCGGCCGACGTGTCGTACCCGGACATGGTTGCCAAGCACAAGGCCCTGGCCGAAATCGTCAAGGCCGACCCGGCGGTGGAATCATTTTCCCACTCCGTGGGCGTGACCGGCAGCAACCAGACCATCGCCAACGGGCGCTTCTGGATCGCCTTGAAAGACCGTGGTGATCGCGACGTGACCGCCAGCCAGTTCATCGACCGCATCCGCCCGAAACTGGCGAAAGTGCCGGGCATTGTGCTGTACCTGCGCGCCGGTCAGGACATCAACCTCAGCTCCGGCCCGAGCCGCGCCCAGTACCAATACGTGCTCAAGAGCAACGACGGCCCGACGCTGAATACCTGGACCCAGCGCCTGACCGAAAAACTGCGCGCCAACCCGGCGTTTCGCGACCTGTCCAACGACCTGCAACTGGGCGGCAGCATCACCCACATCAGCATCGACCGTCAGGCCGCTGCACGCTTCGGCCTCACCGCCACCGACGTCGACCAGGCGCTGTATGACGCCTTCGGCCAGCGCCAGATCAATGAGTTTCAGACCGAGATCAACCAGTACCAAGTGGTGCTGGAACTCGACACCCAGCAACGCGGCAAGGCCGAAAGCCTGAACTACTTTTACTTGCGCTCGCCGCTGACCAACGAAATGGTGCCGCTGTCGGCGCTGGCCAAGGTCGACCCGCCCACCGTGGGCCCATTGTCCATCAGCCATGACGGCATGTTCCCGGCGGCCAACCTGTCGTTCAACCTCGCGCCCGGCGTGGCGTTGGGCGATGCGGTGATCATGCTTAACCAGGCCAAGAACGAAATCGGCATGCCCGCCACCATGATCGGCACCTTCCAGGGTGCGGCCCAGGCGTTCCAGAGTTCGTTGGCCAGCCAGCCGTGGCTGATCCTCGCGGCGCTGGTGGCGGTCTACATTATTCTGGGTGTGCTGTATGAGAGTTTCGTGCACCCGTTGACCATCATTTCGACCCTCCCCTCGGCGGGCCTGGGCGCCTTGATCATGCTGTGGTTGCTCGGCCAGGACTTTTCGATCATGGCGTTGATCGGCCTGGTGCTGCTGATCGGCATCGTCAAGAAAAACGGCATCCTGATGATCGACTTTGCGCTGGACGCCCAGCGCGTGCGCGGGCTGCCGCCAGAGGAGGCGATTTATGAAGCGTGCGTGACGCGGTTCCGGCCGATCATCATGACCACCCTCGCCGCGTTGCTCGGTGCAGTGCCGCTGATGCTCGGTTCAGGCCCCGGCGCCGAACTGCGCCAGCCGCTGGGTATCGCGGTGGTCGGCGGGCTGCTGGTGAGCCAGGCGCTGACGCTGTTCACCACTCCGGTCATATACTTGTACCTTGAGCGGTTTTTCCACAGGCCCAAACCAGCGCTTGAGCTGGCGACCACACATTGAGGCTAAGGCCCCGTCCTGGAGCAAAAGGCTCATGCGCGTCCTGATTATTGAAGATGAAGAAAAAACCGCGGACTACCTGCATCGCGGCCTGACGGAACAGGGTTACACCGTGGATGTAGCACGCGAGGGCGTCGAGGGTTTGCACCTGGCGCTGGAGAACGATTACGCGGTGATCGTGCTCGACGTGATGCTGCCGGGCCTCGATGGCTTTGGCGTGTTGCGGGCGCTGCGTGCGCGCAAGCAGACGCCGGTGATCATGCTCACGGCCCGCGAGCGCGTGGAAGACCGTATTCGTGGCCTGCGCGAAGGCGCGGATGATTACCTGGGCAAGCCGTTTTCCTTCCTGGAACTGGTGGCGCGCCTGCAAGCCCTGACTCGTCGCAGCGGTGGCCATGAACCGGTGCAAGTCACCGTGGCCGACCTGTGGATCGACCTGATCAGCCGCAAGGCCAGCCGTAACGGCGTGCGTCTGGACCTGACCGCCAAGGAGTTCTCACTGCTCAGCGTGTTGGCGCGACGTCAGGGTGAAATTCTTTCCAAGACGGCGATTGCGGAGATGGTCTGGGACATCAATTTCGACAGCGACGCCAACGTGGTGGAAGTGGCGATCAAACGCCTGCGCGCCAAGCTTGACGGGCCGTTCGACACCAAGTTGCTGCACACCATTCGCGGCATGGGCTACGTGCTGGAGAACCGCAGTGTCGGCTAACTCCATCGCTCTGCGCCTGAGCGGCATGTTCACCCTGGTGGCGCTGCTGATCTTCGTATTGATCGGTGGCGCGTTGTACCAACAGGTGGACCGGGGCCTGGGCTTGTTGCCCGGCGCTGAGCTGGATGCGCGTTACAGCGTGCTGGAGTCTTCGGTGAACCGCTTCGGCACGCCGGATCACTGGGCGAAAATTACCGCCAAGCTCAAGTTGCTCAGCGAGGAAGACAAGCGCATTCGGTTCTGGGTGGTGAGCAGCAATCCGAACTACGAATACGGCAACCCCGACGCACAGATCCGCGCCTTCGCCGAAGGGCCGACCGGCAAGCGCGACTTGCGCCTGCCGGGGCATGAATACCCGTTCAAGGTATTGGTCAGCCAGTTCGCGGCAAAAGAACAACGGCCACCGCTGCGGTTCATGATCGCCATCGACACCGAGAATTTCCGGGCAACCCAGCACCAATTGTTGATCGCCTTGATCGGCCTGGCCTTTGTGGGCGTGGTACTGGCAGCGCTGCTGGGGTTTTGGGTCTCGCGCATCGGCCTCAAGCCGTTGAGCAAACTGTCGGATGAGGCGCAGAAACTGGCACCACCGAAACTCTCCGGGCGCCTGCAATTGTCGCCGCTGCCGCCGGAGCTGAGTCAGTTCGTTAATTCGTTCAACTCCACGCTGGACCGGGTGGAACAGGCTTATTCGCGCCTGGAATCCTTCAATGCCGATGTGGCCCATGAACTGCGCTCGCCGCTGACCAACCTGATCGGGCAGACCCAAGTGGCACTGACCCGTGGGCGTTCGGCCGAGCATTATTTCGAGGTGCTGCAATCCAACCTTGAAGAGCTGGAACGCTTGCGCTCGATCATCAATGACATGCTGTTCCTGGCCAGTGCCGATCAGGGCAGCAAGGCGACCAAGCTGATCGAGAGTTCACTGGCCGATGAGGTGGCTACCACTCTCGACTACCTCGACTTTATTCTCGAAGACGCCCAGGTCAAGGTTCAGGTGCGCGGGGATGCCATGGTGCAGATCGAAAAAGCCCATTTGCGCCGGGCCTTGATTAACCTGCTGAGCAATGCGGTGCAGCACACCGCGCCGGGGCAGGTGATCGACGTGACGATTGAAGTGCAGGCGCATCAGGTGGCGATTGGGGTGACCAACCCGGGCGATGAGATTGCCAGTGAGCACTTGCCCCGGCTGTTCGAGCGGTTTTATCGGGTGGATGCTTCGCGCAGTAACAGTGGCGCGAATCATGGGTTGGGGTTGGCGATCGTTAAGGCGATTGCGTTGATGCACGGCGGGGATGTGTTTGTGCGTAGTGAGGGGGGTGGGAATACGTTTGGGATTACGTTGCCTGTTTAGGGGTGGGGTACATATCCGTTGCTGCGGTGATGGCTGAGATTGGTTCCGCTCTTACAGCGGGTTACTTTTGGAAGGACCGGAAGCCGGCCCAGCCAAAAGTAACCAAAAAGTCCTCGCCCCACCACTCGGCACCTCGCTTAGGCTCGGTGTGCCAGAGATCACAAGCAAGATCAAAAGCAAAAGCACGGCGGCCTGGTAGCCGACCTGAGTGGTTGGATCAAAGGCGCTGTT
>NZ_JAFCTN010000049.1:0-43080 GCF_049896045.1 Pseudomonas sp. PWP3-1b2 | reverse complement strand
GGTGCCGAGTGGTGGGGCGAGGACCTTTTGGTTACTTTTGGCTGGGCCGGCTTCCGGTCCTTCCAAAAGTGACCCGCTGTAAGAGCGGAACCCATATCAGCCTTCACTCAATAACGGATATGTACTCGCACAATCCCCACCACCAACTAAGCTCAAACCACAACAAAAAAACACCGAGCGCCCCAAATGCCCCACCCGACCGAGTCAGATTACGATGCCGCACCACCAACGCCATACGGACCACACTACCGTTGCGATAAGCCAGATAAACCCAAAATAGTAGGGCCACAATACCCAGCGTTTGAGCGCCAAAGGCACAGAGGCAAGCTCGGCCTCAGTCACAAAACCTGCTTTTAAATAAGGCTTTGGAATCCACAGAATCTCAACCATCAATTGCATTCGGTACTGCCTGTCAATCCACTGGCCGCCTCCCCAAAATCGCTTATTGGCGAGAACCTTTTCGTTTTTGCTGAAGTAGCTTTCCACTTCATCAAGCTTTGTATATTCAGCAAATAGCATCAGCCCCAAAAGGATATACATTCCAACAAACCACACAATGGTATAGGCGATAAAATAATCCATGGCTAAGCACCCTCCGGCTGGAAGATCAACTCACCATTAATTTCCAGGACCTTTCCACCAAAAAACGCACCAGAATCACCGCCTCTGCTCCCCCCTGCGTCCCCTCCAGCAGCCCCCCCGACGATACCGCAAGCCAGTTGACCACTTGCTTTCATGGAAATGCCCAGCACCATGACACATGCGCGAAGAGCCAATCTCGAGCCAAGTTTCCCAATGGCGGCCGCCCCCACCGCACTACCTGCCAACCGCCCAGTTTCCAAATACTGTAACAAGTCATAGTTATTGATGACTGCCGAACCCGTCGACGCATCCAGATCCCGTCGAACCTCTTGGGCATACCGCATCAACCAGGCTTCCTCCAACGAACAACTCACGCTGTAGGTATCCGGGACAATCACCAACTGCCCCGGCGTCACCAGCCCAGGCCGCAAATGCCTGTTCAATGCATCAAAGTGCTCAGCCCGCTGCCGGCTTGAGGCGCTGTCGATCAGCCTGGACTTCAAACTGAGGTAGTCCGTTGTGCGGTCATTTACGAATCCCTGCGCCATGCCTTGCATCCCGAATGCAATGAAGATGGCGTCGGAATATAGGCAAGCGACCACGCCCCGGACACAAGCCCGGGAGGGGGAAATCACATTTAGGAAGTTGCCTACATGGCAGAAGAGAAGCGCCTACAAAAAGGCGCCTTAATACCCGGTCATCTCCAAATACCCCACCCCACCGTCGAACTTCACCGGCCCTTCCCAGTAGGGAATGCTCAGGTTCATCCACGCGTTCGGGTTGACGGCTTCGGTGGTGATATCCAGTTGTTTGCCGGGAATTTTCAGTGACCAGCGCGTCGGTATAGCGCGACCGTCGATGTGGGTGGTCGCCAGCGGTGTCAGCTGAATATCGGCATTGTGCAGGGTCTCGGTGTGGCCTTCCTTATCGATCCATGTACCGGTCAGGTAACCCGCGCCGTCCTTTTGCCGCACACGAAACAGCATCAGCTGTTCGCCCCGGTCCAGGTGCAGGGAAAACCAGTCCCAACCGGTCTGGCTGGCGGCCAGGGGTTGGCTGCTCCACTCGCGATCGAGCCACGCCGGGCCGCTGACTTGATAGGTTTTGCCATCAATACTCACACTGCCGGCCGCCGTGAAAAACGGCTGGCTGTAGTAGTAAGACGCCTGCCCCTGATCGGACTTGCGGCTGTAACCCTTGTCGCCTTGCAGCACCAGCGGCCGGGTCGACGTCAGGTGCAGGTCGTAGGCGAATTGCGGCCCGCCGGCCTTGAGCTGCATGTCTGCCAGGGGGCTTGCGGCGCCTGGCCGAGTGGAGAAATTCCAGTCGTCGATCCAGGCACTGAAAGGCTGCGCCTGCGCGCCCGCCTGACCGACGCCGCCACGCGCAAAGCGTTCAGCGGCGTAATGCCGGGTCGCCGAGGTGACGGCGGCGTGCCCGAGCCACACGGTCGAGTCGTGCCAGCCGGGCTGTGTCGCGCCCGCCTTCAAGGCGTTGCGAAACAGCGTCCATTGCACGCCGAACACATTGCCTTGCGCATCCTTGAGGTTGGCGGTGACGTACCACCACTCGATACGAAAGCCCGCGTGAGCGCCGTGGTCCTCGGGAAAGCTGAAGACCTTGCCCGGCAGCACCTGGGCAAAGTCCGCCGCATCGCTGCCCAGCCCGGCGAAACTCGCTTCAGGCGCGGGCGCTTTGTCGCAGGCACTGAGCAGCAACAGGGCGGCCCACACCAACGCTTTAATCCTCATTGGCAAACGTCCTCAACAGATCCGCCGGACGGCTGCGGTACAACTGCCACAGCGGCCAGGCCGAAGCCAGCAGCGTGGCGAGCGTCGCCAGCCCCAACAATTGTGCGAGCTGCCACGGGAACACCTGCAACGGCAGGCGCCAGCCAAACGCCTGCACATTGATCACCGCGTCCAGGCACCACGCCAACAACAGGCCCAGCGGCAGTGCGAGGACCAACGTGAGTACGGCCAACAACCAGGTCTGGCCGAGGTTGAGCAGCATCAGTTGCCGACGCGTCACCCCCAACGCCCACAGCGGTGCGAGTTGGCCGAGGCGGCTTTGGCTCTGGGTCAGCAAGCTGATAAACAGCGCCACACCGGCGACGCCGAGGGTCAGGCTGTTCAGCGCGGCGGTGGCGGCAAACGTGCGCTCGAACACCTGGCTCGACCAGCCCTTGAGTTGCTGTTGATCAACGATGCGGCTGTCTTCCAGAGCAAATTCACGCTGCACCTCGCGCACCAGCGCTGGCACGTTTTGCGGCAATACCCGCAGGTTGAAGCGCGCCGGTGACAGCGTCGGCCAATGTGTCAGCAGGTGCCGGGAATTAACCAGCACGTGGCCCTTGGGGTTGCCATAGTCGGCGTAAATGCCCACCACGCGCGGCGACCAGACACCTCCAGGCGTGGGGATGCTGACCGCCTCGCCCAACTGCACCTTCAGCCGTCGGGCGAGCTGTTCGCTGAGCATCACGCTGTCGTCATTGAGCAATCTGTCCCACGGCGCACTGGCAGCCTCGAGCAACGGCCAGTGCTGGCGATACGTCGGGTCGTCGACCACGCCAAACACGTCCGCCGGCCAGCCCTGTAATTGCACCGCGACCTGCCAGGTGGGCAGTACGGTTTGCACCCGTGGCTGTTGCGCCAGCCACGTGCCCAGTTGCTCTGCCTGCGCAGGGTTTTGCGGGTTGATGTACAGCTCGGCGGTGAGGCGTTGTTCCAGCCAGTTGGTAAAGGTCTGGCGAAAGCCCGAGGTCATTGAGCCCGCGCCGATATTCGCCGCCAGCGCCAGCAGCAACGCCATCAGCGCCAGGCTCAAGGCGGGCAATTGTTGGCGGCAATCCGCGAGAAACCATTGGCCGAGCACCGCACGGCTGCGCCCCAGCACCGCTTTCAGCAAGCCATCGAGTACCAGCGGCAAACCCAATGCCGCGCTCAGCAGCAGCGCGGCCATCAACACAAAACCGGCGGCCAGGCTGTCGCCCAGCCACAGCGCCAGCAGCGCGATCACCAACGCCGTCGCCGCGACCCAACCCTGGCGTCGCAGCCAGCGCCCGTGGGCCTCATGCCAGGCCTGCGCGTTGGCCAGTGCCAGCAAGGGCAAACGCGCTGCCCGCCACACGCTGCTGGCGCCGGCGAGCAGCGCGCCGAGCAGGCTCAGGCCTAAACCGGCGAACCACCACCACGGGCTGAGGCTCAGTTGGCCGGGCACTTCGGCGCCGTATAAACCACGCAGGCTGGCGGCCACATCCGGCAGCAACAGGCTGGCGAGCAGGTAACCGCTGGCGACGCCCAGCACACCGCCCAGCAACGACAATGCGCCCAGCTCAACGCCCAGGCTGAGGATCAGCAAACGCGCGCTCACCCCGCAGGCGCGCAAGGTGCGCAGCAACCCACGGCGCTGTTCCAGGGCCAAACCGATCGCGGCATGGACGATAAACAGCCCCACCACAAACGACAGAAATCCCAGGGCATCAAGGTTCAGGTGAAAGCTTTCGGTGAGGCGCGCCAGGTTATTGTCTTCGCCACTCTTGAGCTGCAGCCCGGCCGGTGGCACCGGATGGGTGGACGCGAAGGCTTTATCCAGCAGCAGGCGCGACAGTTGTTCGGGCATCGCCAGCAAGGGTTGGGCAAAACCGATGTCCGTGAGCAACAGACCGGGAGCCATGTCTTGCTGAACCTGCAACGGCGGCAAGGCGTCTCCAGTTGCCGTCAGCGGGCGTTCACCCTCATGCAGCCCGAGCGCCTGCAAGGTTTGCGGGGCTATCCAGGTGCGCCCCGGCGGCTCGAAAAACGCGAGCATCTGCGCCTGGCTCAAGCGCTGCCCCGCCACGGCGCCGGTGCCCGGCAGCGACAGCGGCTCGATGCCCATCAGTTGCAGCCGTTGATCCTCATGCCCCTTGAGTGCCAAGGCGCCCTGCACCACCGGCGACACCGGCCACCCGGCGCGGCGCAATTCGACGAACACCGCTTGCGGGAAACTGGCCGCATCCGGCGCACTCAGGCTGGCTTGGGGTTCACCGCCGATCAACTGGCTGGCGCGCGCGTAGCTGTCGCGCGCCTGACTGTTGAGGGCCTGCACACCCGTCAGTAATGCAGTGGCGAGCCACAACCCGGTCAGCACACTGAAAAACTGCACAGGGTGACGCCGCCAATGGCTCAGCAGCGCACGCAGGGTCCAATAAAACACCGCCATCTCAGCGCGCGTCCGCAGGCACGACACGCCCGCGATGCAACACCACCTGCCTGTCCAGCCGCGCGGCGATGCGTGGGCTGTGCGTGACCATCAACAGGCTGGTGGCGCTGTCGCGCAACAGGTCGAGCATCAGTTGCAGCACTTCATCGCTGGTGGCTTCGTCGAGGTTGCCGGTGGGCTCATCCGCCAGCAGCAAGCCGGGGCGCGAGGCAAGCGCGCGGCCTACTGCGACGCGTTGCTGCTGGCCACCGGACAGTTGTTCAGGATAGCGCTTGAGCAAGTCGCCCAGGCCCAGACGTTCAACCAATTGTGCCTGCCACTGCGGATCGAAGCGCCCGGCCAGACGCGCCTGGAACGCGAGGTTGTCGTCGACGCGCAAACTGCCGATCAGGTTGAACTGCTGGAACACCAAACCGATTTCGGTGCGGCGCCAGTGCGCCAGTTGCGCCTCGTTCAACTGATCCAGGCGCTGCTCACCGACTTGAATACGGCCACCGTCTACCCGGTCAAGCCCAGCCACCAGGTGCAGCAAGGTGCTTTTGCCACTGCCCGACTCGCCCATCAGCGCCAGGCTGCTGCGCTCACCCAGCTGCAAGTCGACACCCGCCAACACCGTCAGCGGGCCTTGAGGGGTGGCGTAGTTTTTCAGGACACCGTGCACCTGCAACATAAGAACGCTCGCGTGAAGGACTGCAAACGAGAATAACGGCTGACCGCGCCGTCCACGCAAATTTTTCACATCGATTTCACCGCTTGCCCACCCACCGCCCTCTAAATTGCCGGCCAAGCGTCGGTTATCGGCAACTCGTTAGTTGCGGGTCTCGACAACTTCTACCCGCTGGATGTTCAGCGAAAAGACAGCAGCCCTGTGACAGCCTTTCCCTTAATTGCGAACGTCCGTCAACGCGTTGCGCCTACTTAATAAAAATGCAGACAGTGCCCATGGTGAAAGATTTGGTTGACCTTACCCTGACTAAACCGCGCTCGCGCCGCGCCGCTATCAGACGCTTGCGAAAGTGGGGCGCTGGCGTCGTCGTTGTCGGTCTGCTGCTGGCCGGTTTCATGGTGTGGCCCTCCTCGCCGCGTGACCTGAGCGTGGGTGACCGACTGCTGACATCGAAGGTGCTGCCCGCCTGGCACGATGGCGACGTAATCGTCCTGGTGCGGCACGAAGAGCGCTGCGACCGTTCGCCCAACCCCTGCCTTGGCCCACTGGAAGGCCTCACGGTATTTGGCAACCAACGCGCCGGGGAATTGGGCAAAGCCTTCAAGGCACTTGGCATGCAGAGCACTGACGTGGTCGCCAGCCCCGTGGTTCGCACCAGCCAGACCGCCCACGCCATGTTCGGTAATACCGAGCTGACCTCCAGCCAGCAAGCCATCTGCGGCGCGGCCATCGGTGAGGAATTACTCAACCGCAAACAGGCCGGACGCAACCTCATATTTGTCACCCACAGTGGCTGCATCGCCGACTTCGAAACCTCTCTGGGCTACCCCCGCGCCCACTTTTCCGAATACGGCAGTGCCTTGTTTGTGCGCGTACTCCCGAACGGCAAGTTCGAGACGTTGGGCATTATGAAAAGCCAGGCATGGCTGGATGTTCTGAAGAAGTTCTAGACACTTTTTTACCTATACTTTCTTTCATGTTCAGCAAAACGACAGGCCTCTTCTGGCATGTTTAACTGCGCCCGTTATTTAGCGGCGTCATGAATACTTTCAGCGACTTAGTGAACTTTTGTGACTCTTTCTTCTATTACCTTACATCGCCCGTATCCTCCCATTGAACGTCAAGGAGCGACGTTTACATGACTCGTTTAAAACCCCTGCATCTGTTGTTGCTGGCCTTTGCCGTGTTTTATCTACTGCCCCTGGGCCTGCACGGTTTATGGGTTCCGGATGAAGCCCGCTACGCCCAGGTCAGCCAGGAAATGCTGATGAGTGGCAACTGGGTCGCCCCGCACTTTATGGGTGTGCGTTACTTCGAAAAACCGGCCGCGGGCTATTGGCTGATTGCCCTCGGCCAGGCCGTGTTCGGTGAGAACCTGTTCGGCGTGCGCATCGCCTCGGCGTTGACCACCGGCCTCAGCGTGTTGCTGGCCTACCTCATCGCCCGGCGCCTGTGGAACGACCCGCGCAAGAGCTTCACCAGCGCCCTGCTCTACATGAGTTTCGGGCTGGTGGCGGGGCAAGCCGGGTATTCCAATCTGGATCCGCAGTTCACCTTTTGGGTCAACCTCAGCCTGGTCGCGCTGTGGTTCGCCCTCGACAGCCGCACGTCTCGCCATCGGCTGGGCGCCTGGGCATTGCTGGGGTTGGCCTGTGGCATGGGCTTTCTGACCAAGGGTTTCCTGGCGTGGCTGTTGCCGGTGCTGATAGCCCTGCCCTACATGCTATGGCAGCGGCGTCTGGGCGAGTTGCTGCGCTATGGTCCGCTGTCGATTCTGGTGGCGGCGATGATCTGCCTCCCCTGGGCGTGGGCGGTGCATCTGCAGGAGCCGGACTACTGGCGTTTCTTCTTCTGGCACGAGCACATTCGCCGCTTCTCCTCCGACAATGCGCAACACGCGAGGGCCTGGTGGTTCTTCCTGCCGATCATGGCGGTGGCCTGCCTGCCGTGGGCTGCGCTGTTGCCGGCCACACTGCTCAAAGCCTGGAAAGACAAGGGCCAACCGGCGGTGATTTTTCTCGCGCTGTGGCTGCTGCTGCCACTGGTTTTTTTCAGCATGAGCCGAGGCAAGTTGCCGACCTACATCATGCCGTGCCTGCTGCCTCTGGCGCTGTTGATGGGGCATGCCCTGACCGACCTGATCAACCGCGGCAAAACCGCCACCTTGCGCGCGAACGGCCTGCTCAACCTGGCCCTCGGCGTGGCCGCGATGGCGAGCTTGATGTACCTGCAACTCGATCGGCCGGTGTACAGCAACAGCCACGCCGAGATGTTCAGCCTGTCCTTGACCTTTATCGTGCTGCTCGGCTGGATCCTCGCCAACCTGCTGCAAGCCTTCCGCCCGCTGACGCTATGGGCAATGCCCGCGTTGGCCATCGGCTTGCTGGTAGCCCTGCTGCCTGCGGGCATGCCGGAGGAAATCACCGACACCGAAATGCCCGACCAGTTTGTGCTGGCGCATCTGGATGAACTGCAACAAACCCATGCTCTGATCAGCAACGAGTTGGGCAGCGCATCGGCCTTGTCCTGGCGCCTGCGGCGTGCGGACGTGGCGTTTTATGACACCAAGGGTGAGCTTCGCTACGGCCTCAATTACCCGGACGCGGCCCATCGCACAGTCACCCTGGAAAACGTCCAGCCGTGGTTGAGCGAAGCCCGCCAACACGGCTCGGTCGGTGTGTTGATGCACGTGCGCAGCACCAGCGAGCACCGTGAGGAAGGGCAATTGCCGCCTGGCGGCACGCGCTACCGCAAAGGCCCCATGCTCATGATCATTTACCCGCCACTTCCCTGACGTCAGGCCTGCCACAGGAAAACCCGATGAGCTTCTGGAAAACCGAACGTGGCGCGTTGGTGTTACTGCTGGGGGTCTCGGCGCTGCTCCTGCTGCTGGGCCTGGGCAGCCGCGACTTGTGGGGGCCGGAAACCCGCTGGGCAAACATCGCGCTGCAAATGCTGCAAAGCGGTGACTACTTCGACCCCTACCTCAAGGGCGCGCCGTACTACGACAAACCCCTGCCCTCGTACTGGCTGATCACCGGCTTCGCCAACCTGATGGGTGGGCTCGGCCCGTGGTCGTTGCGCCTGTCGTCGGTGATCGCGGCCTGGCTGAGCATCTGGCTGGTGTACCTGATCGGCGAGCGCCTGTTTCGCAAAGGCACCGGGCTGATTGCCGGCTGGATGCTCGCCACCAGTTTCTACTTTTTGTTCTGGGCGCGAGTGGCCACTGCCGATGTGCTCACCGTGTGCGGCGTACTGGCGTCGGTCTGGTGGTATTGGCGCGGCCCGGACGACACGCGCCTGGGACGCTACAGCGTGTTTTTCCTGCTGTTGGCGACAACGTCACTGTTCAAAGGCCTGATCGGGTTTGTACTGCCGGGCCTGGTGCTGCTGCCGCACCTGCTCAGCGAGCACCGCTACAAACGCCACCTCAACCTGCGTCTGCTGCTGGCCATCGTGATCGCTGCGGCGTTCTATTCGATTCCCTTCGTACTGTCGCATTTATACGGCGCACCGACCTACGGCGAGAGCGGCCTTGAACTGGTATTCAAGGAAAACGTCGTGCGCTTTTTCGACCCCTTCGACCATATGGGGCCGATCTACACCTACCTGATCTACCTGCCCGCCTACACCCTGCCATGGGCGCCGTGCTGGATGCTCGGTGTGTGGCTGGCACTGCGTCACTGGCGCCAAACCCCACCCAACGTACGCTGGCTGGTGTGGGGCCTGGGCCTGCTGTTTGTCTTCTTCACCGCCAGCGGCAGCCGCCGCAGTTACTACGTGCTGCCGCTGGTGCCGTTTGCCCAACTGCTGGCAGCCTGGTGGCTGAGTGAGCGCCTGCAGAAAAACCCGGCCAGTGTGCCGCGCTGGCAAAAAGGCTTCGGCCTCACCGCCGGGTTGTTGCTGCTGGTGCTGGGGGTGATCTACCCCTGGACCACCGGTAACGGCGGTGTGACCCGCTTTGCCGAAGACGTGAAAGCCCAAGCGCAAAAAACCGCGCCGTGGCACGACTGGCAAATGGTGCTGGTGGAGGTCGACAACAAACTGCCGATGTACCTGCAAAATGGCGGCAAGGCGTTCTATTACGTCAGCGAAACCCAAGACTTCCCCCGCCAGGGCAACAGCGCCGCCCTGATGGCCTGGCTGGACAAAACCAGCGGCCAACACTTCGACCCGCAACACACAATCATCGTCGCGCAGTGGTCCAAAGAAGACCCAACGCCATTGGCCTACCTGGGCGCGGATCATCAAGTAATCACCACCCAGCCGGACAACGGCGAGCGGTTGTTTCAAAAGCGCGAGGCAGGCAGCGTGGCGTTCATCCCCGTGCCGCGCTGACTTCCACAGAGAAGCAGATTTGTGGCGGTATTGAAGTTGTACTCGGTAAAAAATGTGGGAGCGGGCTTGCTCGCGAATACGGAGGGTCAGTTGATGGATTTATTGGCTGACCCACCGCTTTCGCGAGCAAGCCCGCTCCCACAGTTGGACCGAGTTCGGCTCTGCATTTCTGTGGGAGCTGGCTTGCCTGCGATGCAGGCAGCTCGATGCATCAGGCACACCCAGTAGATGCCATCGCAGGCAAGCCAGCTCCCACAGAGAAGCTCAACTGTGTGTGAAGGGATTGAAGTCTTACTCGGTTAAAAATGTGGGAGCGGGCTTGCTCGCGAATGCGGTGGCTGATACCAGCCCGATGAGGCCAAACACTACCCCTGTGGCGAGCGGGCTTGCCCCGCGTTGGGTTGCGAAGCGACCCTAAAAGGAGGAATGCGGTGAGTCAGGCACTCTTCGGCTGCTGATTTTGGGGCTGCTCTGCAGCCCAACGCGGGGCAAGCCCGCTCGCCACAGGGAACGGATATGCCCACATCCCTCTCAAGATCAAATCCTGCGACGCCGGTCAAGCTGAGGGATCGCCGCCTGCGGCACCTCCACACGCTGCACCTGCGTCACCGTCCTGGCCGCCAACTGCGCCAGCGTCGGCTGGCTGAACAACGTTCGCGCATCCACATCCAGCCCCGCCTTGCGCATCCGCGCCACCAGGCTCACCGCCAGCAACGAATGCCCACCCAACTCAAAAAAGTGGTCATGGCGCCCCACCCGCTCAACCTTCAACACCTCGGCCCAAATACCGGCCATCAACGTTTCCACCTCCCCCACCGGCGCCTCATACGCCCGGCTCACCACCGCGTCCAACCCCGGTTCCGGCAACGCCTTGCGATCCAGCTTCCCCGCAGGGTTGAGCGGCAACGCCTCCAGCTGCACAAACGCCGCCGGCACCATGTATTCCGGCAATTGCTCCAGCACATAAGAGCGCAACGCCTCCAGCCCCGGCGCCTCCCCGCGCAGAGTGAAGTAAGCGACCAACCGCTCATCACGAATCAGTACCGCCACTTCACGCAACGCCGGGTGCGCCGCCAGCCGCGATTCAATCTCGCCCAACTCCAAACGCACGCCACGCAGCTTGACCTGGAAGTCATTGCGCCCCAGAAACTCCAGGTTGCCATCCGGCAAGTAACGCACCAGATCCCCGGTGCGATACAAACGATCACCCGCCACAAACGGGCTGTCGATAAACCGCTCAGCCGTCATCTGTGCCAACCCGAGATAGCCCCGCGCAACCCCAACCCCACCAATATGCAACTGCCCGCTGACGCCCATCGGCACTGGCGCATCCTGTTCATCCAGCACATACAGGCGGGTGTTGTTGATCGCCCGGCCAATCGGCAATTGCAGCGCAGGCACCGGCGCGCCCGGCTCCAACGTCCACGCGCTGCTGTCCACCGTGGCTTCGGTAGGGCCATAGACGTTGTGCAAGCGCACCGCGGGCAAACGCGCCTGCACACCACGGGCAATCGCTTCGGTCAGCTCACCGCCGCCACACAGCACGTCGGTCAGGCTGGTGCACAGCGCCGATTCTTCCAGTTCAAGGAACTGCTGCAACATGGCCGGCACAAATTTGATCACGGTGATCTTCTGCTCGCGGATCACCTGCGCCAGGTACGCCGGGTCGCGGTGCCCATCCGGCCGCGCCAGCACCAGACGCATGCCATTGGTCAACGGCCAGAACAGCTCCCACACCGAGCCGTCGAAGCTGAACGGCGCACGTTGCAACAGCGCGCCACCTTCGGCATTCGGGCACAGTTGCGAGCCCCAGTGCATCAGGTTGCCGAGGCCGCGGTGTTCGATCATCACGCCCTTGGGCGTGCCGGTGGAACCCGAGGTGTACATCACGTACGCGAGGTTGGCGACGCTCAAGCCCGGCACCAACGGGTTGCCGCTCGGCGCATGGCGCCAGGTGCAGTGGTCGAAGTCGATCACCGGAATGGCAACGTCGCCGGGCAGGTCACGGGTGGCAGCGTGCACCAGCAGCGCCACGGGCTGGCTGTCGCTCAGCATGTAGGCCAGGCGCTCGCGCGGGTAGCCGGGGTCCAGCGGCACGTAGGCGCCGCCGGCCTTGAGAATCGCCAGCAGGCCCACCACCAAATCCAGCCCGCGCTCGACGCACAGCGCCACCCGTGAATCCGGCCTCACGCCGCGTTCGCGCAGGTGGAAGGCGAGCCTGTTGGCGCTTTCGTTAAGGTCGCGGTAGCTCATTTGCAGCTCACCGGCCTGCACCGCGATGGCGTGGGGAATATGCCGCGCGTGCGCTTCGAACAGCGCCTGTACGGTGAGTGTGTCGGGGTAATCGGTTTCGGTGGCGTTGAAGTCCAGCAACAGCGTGTGCCGCTCGCTGGAAGGCAGCACTTGCACCTCGCGCAGGGGCATTTGTGGGGCGTGTTCAAGTGCATGCACCACCCCATGCAACGCGGTGTGGAGGTAACCCAACAGGCGCTCTGCACCGACCGTGCGCGGCGCTTTGGCCTTGAGGCGAAAGCCACTGGCCGTGTCGTCAACCGTGAGCATCAGCGGGTAACTGAGGATGTCTTCACTGCTGAGCAACGCGATGCCCGGCACCAGGTTCAGGTTGGGGTCGGCGCTGGTGTGACGGTAATTGAGCAGGCTGTTGAACAACGGGGACGCGCCGCTGCAACGCTGGGCCAGCGCCAGCGAAGCCTGTTCATGGCCGAGCAAGGCACTCAACTGAGCGTGGGTGTCATTCAGCGCACCGACCACCGTTTGCCCGGCCAGACGTACGCGCAGCGGCAGGGTGTTGATGAACATGCCCAAGGCGCGGTCAGCGCCCTCGCCTGCCTGCAAACGGCCGAGCAGCACAGTGCCGAACACCACATCATCACGGCCAGCGACGCGGCTGAGTACCTGAGCCCAAGCCAGATGAAACAGGCTCGCAGCGCTGACCCCAAGGCCACGTGCCTGCGCGCGCAGGCGCAGGTTGAGCGCGTCGGTCAGCGGCTGTTCAAACGCCTCGATGTCGGCGCGATCCGCCTGACGCTCCTGCAACCCGAAGGCCAGGGTTGGCTCATCGACATCGCCCAGGCGCTCGCGGAAGAACGCTTCATGGGCCGCGTGGCGCGCGGGCGAGCGAGTTTGCGCGACCACATTGCGATAAGGCACCGGCGGCGGCAGTTGCGCCTGTTCACCGAGCAAGTGGGCGCGAATTTCATCCACCAGTACGCTGGTCGAGGTGGCATCGTTGACCAAATGGTGGAAGCGCAATCGGGCGATCCAACGCCGGTTGTGCGGCTCTTCGGCATAGTCCAGGGCCATCAGCGGCGCCTGGCGCAAGTCCAGTGGCGGTGAAGGCTCGCGCAGTGGCTCAACGCGCAATTGAGCCTCGCGCCACACCACTTGCATCGGCTGCTCAAGGGCATCCCACACCAGGCTGGTGCGCAGAATGTCGTGGCGGTTGATCACCTGTTGCAGCGCCTGGGCAAAGGCATCGAGTTGCTCGCGGCGCGCAAAGCTGAACATCGCATGTTGCTGGTACGGGTCGCGCGCGTCGGTGATGTGGTGGTAGAGCAAGCCTTCCTGCAACGGCGCCAGCGGGTAGATGTCCTGCACGTTCGCCGCGCCACCGGGGATGGCGGCAAGGATGCGTTCGAGGCTGTTTGGGTCCAGTTCGGCGAGTGTGAGCATGTCGGTGGTGATAGCGCGGCAACCTGGCGGAATCCGGTTGGCAGGCACTGCCACTTCGCTGCCGGAACTGGCCGCCGCCAGCGCCGCAAGGGTCGGCTGGCCGAACAGCACTTGCACATCGGCGTGCAAACCGGCCTGGCGCATGCGCTGCACCAATTGCACTGCCAGCAGCGAATGCCCGCCCAGCTCGAAAAAATGGTCATGACGTCCGATCTGCTGCACCTGCAACAGCTCGGTCCAAATCTGCGCCAAGATACTTTCCGCGCCTTCACGCGGGGCCTCGAACACCCGCGTGACAAAGGCCGCCTTGGTCGGTGATGGCAGCGCCTTGCGGTCGAGTTTGCCATTGGCGGTGAGCGGGAAAACCTCAAGCTTCACATAGGCGGCGGGCAGCATGTAGTCCGCCAGGGTGCCTTGCAAATGGGTACGCAGCGCTTCGATTTCGACGCCATAGTGTTCAACAAACCAGGCGAGCAACTGCCCTTCGCGGTACTGCACCACGGCTTCCTTGATCGCCGGGTGGGCGGCCAGCGCGGTTTCGATTTCCCCCAGCTCAATGCGCACACCCCGGATCTTCACCTGGTCGTCATTGCGGCCCAGGTATTCCAGGTTGCCATCGGGCAGCCAGCGCGCCAGGTCGCCGCTGCGGTACATTCTGCCGCCGCTAAAGGGGTCGTCAAGAAAGCGCTCCGCCGTCAGTTCAGGGCGATTCAAATAACCGCGCGCTACGCCTTTGCCGCCGACGTACAACTCCCCCGCCGCGCCAATCGGCACCGGGCGTTGTCGTTCGTCCAGCAGGTAGACGGAGGCATTGGCAATGGGCGCGCCGATGTGCAACGGCTGGCCCACTTCAACTCGCCCGGAGGTGGCAACCACTGTGGCTTCGGTGGGGCCGTAGTTGTTGATCACATCAAAGGTCTGCGCGCGGTTGAACGCGCGCAGGCGGTCGCCGCCGATGAGCAAGGTGCGCAGGGTCGGATGGTCCATGCGCTGGCTGAAAGCGTACTCGGCCACCGGGGTCGGCAAAAAGCACACGTCCAGCGGCTGCGCGCGCCACCAGCTCAGCAGCGCGTCGATATCTTCGGCGCCGTCGTGGGCCGGTGGCAGGTGCAGCGTCGCGCCTACGCACAGCGCCGGCCAGACTTCCCAGGCCATCGCATCAAAACCAAACCCGGCGACACTGGCGGTGTGGCAGCCTGCATGCAGGTTGAACGACCGGCAGTGCCAGTCCACCAGGTTCGATACGGTGTGGTGCTCAACCATCACACCCTTGGGCAACCCGGTGGAGCCGGAGGTGTAGATGACATAGGCCAGGTTCGACGGTTTGACCGCCACGCGGGGGCTGTCGCCGAGGTCGGCGCCGGGATGGTCGAGCAACAGCACCGGCACCTCGGACGCGGGCAGGCGATGCCTCAAGTCGTGCTGGGTGAGCACCGCCACGGGTGCGCTGTCGTGCAGCAAGTAATTCAGGCGCTCGGCGGGATGGGCCGGGTCCACCGGCACATAGCAGGCGCCAGACTTGAGAATCGCGAGCAGCCCCGCCAACGTGTCCAGGCCGCGTCGGGCGAGGATCACCACGCGGTCATCCGGTTTTACGCCCAGCGCCAACAGTTGATGGGCCAGTGCATTGGCTTGCTGATCGAGTTGCGCGTAGGTCAGTTGCTGGCCCCGATACACCGCCGCAATCGCGGCCGGTGCGCGCGCGGCTTGCAGGGCGATACGTTCGTGCAGGGTGTGCGGTTCAGAAGTGGGCTGTGCGGTGGCATTCCACCGTTGCAACTGCACCTGCTCGGCAGGCGTCACCAGTGAAAATTCAGCCACGGTCAGCGCGGTGTTTTCCAACCCCTGCTCCAGCAGCCAGGTAAAGCGCTGCGCCAACGCCTGCACATCGTCATGGCGGAAATAGGCCTCGTTGTACACGCAGTGCAGGCACGCGGTGTCCTGAAAGCGGTTGCTGCGCAGGTGGATGGCGATCGGCAACGGTTCATGGTGGTTGGAGACTTTGATCGCGCGCGCCTGGACGCTGCCGTAACGCAGGTCATGGTCATCCTGCTCGAAGGACACCGACAGGTCGAACAACTGGCCGCGATCAGCACGGCGCAGGCCCAGCTCGCGGTTCATCTCGCTCAGAGGGAAACGCTGGTGACGGAAATCCTGCTTGAGCTGGTCGCGCACACCACGCACCACGGCGCTGAACGCTAACGCCTCGTCGAATTCAAACCGCACCGCACTCACCTGGGCAAACAGCCCCACGGTGGAGCGAAAGCGCGCATTGGAGCGGTTGAGAATCGGCAGCCCCACCACCCACTCATCCCGCTGGTGGGTGCGAGTGAAGTACACATACATCGCCGCCAATAACACATGGAACGCCGAGGCCTGGTAACGGTGGGCGACTTGCTCCATACGGTTGAGCAACGCCAGCGGAAACGGCGCCACGAGGGTGTTGCTTGGCGCCTGGGCTTTCAGCCTTGGCGTGAGCAGCGGCTCGGGCAGCACCCGGTATTTATCCAGCCAATAGGCACGGTCGCGGGCGTAGCGGGCAGATTGCTGGTAGCGCTGATCGGTGTCGATAAAGTCGACATAAGACGGCGCCACCAGCTCCGGCTGCCGCCCGTGTTGCAGGGCGGTGTACAGCTGAGCCAGGGATTGCAGCATCTGGCCAAAACCCCAGCCGTCGAGGATCAGGTGATGGGCCTGGGTGCCGAGCCGGTAATGGTCGTCGGCGAGCTTGACCAGAAAAAAGCGAAACAGCGGCTCGCCCGTCATGGCGTAGGGCCGAGCCATTTGCGCTTGCATCAGGGCCTGGGTCGCGCGTTGCGGGTCGGGCAAGCTGGAAAAATCGTGAAGCGCCACGTCGGCCGCCAACGTGGCCACGAAGGTTTGGCGAGGCAACCCTTGCGCGTCGCTGTGCAGCTGGGTACGCAACGCATCGTGCCTGGCCACCAACAGCTTGACGGCGCGCCTGATCAACTCGGGCTCTACCGGGCCTGGAAACTCGACATAGCCGCCAATGTTGTACAGCGGCGAGTCGCCCGCGCGCAGTTGGTCGAGCCAGATGTCCTGTTGGGCGGCGGTGAGGGGAAAGCTGGCCGTCGAGCTGCAGAGATGCGTCATAAGATCCTTCTCATGGGGGTCAGGCACTGGCCGCGCAGGGGGCCCAATACGCCGAAATTGCCGGATTTGAGCATGGGTGCATGGGGCTGTCTGACACCTGAAACCCGGACATTCAACGGGGCGGAAACGGGCTTGGCTGAAGGTTCATTACTGAAACGATTAAAAGGCTGTAGGACATTGGCTATATCTGAGCGATGCCGGTGGGCGAAATACTTTTTGTCTGAATATTTTTTTCTTAAATATCAACTGGTTGACTCGATTTAAAGTTTATCTGTGGTTTTTCGTAGGCGATTCATACCGTCAGAAACGTCGAATTAATGACGTGGTTTTTATGGCAGCTTGTGTCCCTCGTTTCCGCTACATACGTAGGACAATTCGCTATGGCTAAATAAAATCTCGAACGCCGAGCTACGTTCAACGCGAGTTACGTTCAAGGAACACGGACCGCCCCACACAGACCGGGCGCGCCCGTCGACGGTTTTCGACATCAAGGATGAGATGGCTATGAGTCTGACCCGCAGTATTACCAACACCCACAGCCCGCAGTTCTACGCCGAAATGGGCGAGTTGATTTCAAACAGCGGCCAGGAAAACTTTGCCGCCAACATGCTGCACCTGGTGGACAAATGGGTGCCGATTGATCTGGTGGACCTGAGTGAGTGGACCCTCGATGAATTGCGCGACAACGTGCGCGACATCAAGCTGCTGGGCAGCGCCGGCCTGAAAAAGGACTTGTCAGCGCCGCAAACCCCGCACGCCCTTAAAGACCACCCGCTGCTGCGCGAAATGCTGAAAATGCAGGACCCGCTGCTGATTCAGATGAAGGCCAAGGCCGACAGCGCGCACCCACGTGGCACCTCGCACCAGTGCAATCTGGTGTCGCGCCAGGGTAATCGGCGTTGTGTGATTTCGTTGTACCGCCCGCCCACGCTGCGCGGGTTTTCGCTGGCAGAGCTGTCGTTTCTCAAGAGCCTGTCGGACACCCTGTTGCCGCTGATGGAACGTCATGCACAAATCCTGCGCCAGGCGCCCCATGCAGACGCCGAGCCCGCGCAGAACCTGTTGGAGCAGTCGCAGTTGCAGCGCGAGTTCTACAAGCGTTTGTCACTCAGCGACATCACCCTGTCGGCGCGGGAGCAGGAAGTGTGCCTTGGCCTTTTGACCGGCGGCACCGTGCCGCAAATGGCGGAAAAACTCAGCGTGAAAAACAGCTCGATTGAAACCTACCTCAAACGAGCGGCCGCCAAACTGGGTGTGAGCGGCCGGCATGGCTTGGCCAAATGGATGGTTGGCGCCTGATGAACACACGGATAATCACCACCGCTGGCTTGGCATGGATGCTCGGCGGTTGTTCGCTGATCCCGGACTACCAGCGGCCCTCGGCGCCGGTGCCTGCGCAGTTTCCGCACACGGGGGTGTACAGCCAGGCGCAGGCCGGCACGGTGGCTGTCAAGCCGGACTGGCAGGTGCTGTTTCACGACCCGGCCTTGCAGCAGTTGATTGGTGACGCGTTGGTCAACAACCGCGACCTGCGGGTGGCGGCGCTGAACGTAGAGGCGTTCCAGGCGCAGTACCGCATTCAGCGTGCGGACCTGTTCCCGGCGGTGTCTGCCACTGGCCTTGGCAAGCGCCAGAAATTACCCGGCGACGTGACGGGGACCGGCAAGTCTGCGATCACGTCGAACTACTCCGCCACCCTGGGTCTCAGCGCCTACGAGCTGGATTTTTTCGGCCGTGTGCGCAGCCTCAGCGAACAGGCAATGCTCACTTATTTAGGCACCGAAGAAGCACGCCGCAGTGCGCAATTGAGCCTGGTCGCGAATGTCGCAAACGCCTACCTGACCTGGCGCGCCGATCAGGAACTGCTGGCCCTGGCCCGGCAAACCCTGGTGGCCAACGACCACAGTTGGCAGCTGACCAACCGCAGCAAGAGCGCGGGCAAGGCCTCGGCGCTGGACGTGGTGCAAGCCCGCACGGCGGTCGAAAGCACCCGCGCCAGCGTGGCGCGGTATGAGCGCCAGGTCGCGCAGGACCTGAACAGCCTCGCCCTGCTCGTCGGCGGCCCGGTGGATGAGCGCCTGCCGTCGCGCCCACTGGCGGATGACTTGGTGGCACGTGTGCCTGCTGGCCTGCCGTCGGATCTGCTGCAAAGACGCCCGGATATCCTCCAGGCCGAATACCAGTTGCAGGCGGCCAACGCGAATATCGGTGCGGCCCGCGCTGCGTTTTTCCCCTCGGTGACCCTCACGGCCAACGCCGGCAGCACCAGTACGGAGCTGTCAGGGTTGTTCAAGGGGGGGTCGGGCACCTGGACCTTTCAGCCGCAGATCAACCTGCCGATCTTCAACGCCGGCAGCCTGCGCGCCAGCCTCGACTACGCCAAGCTGCAAAAAGACATCACCGTGGCGCAGTACGAAAAATCGATCCAGACCGCCTTCCAGGAAGTCGCCGACGGCCTCGCCGCCCGGCAAACCTTCACCGACCAGCTGGATGCGCAACGGGATTTCGTCGCCGCCAACCAGGCCTATTACGACCTGGCCCAACACCGCTACCGCAGCGGCGTGGACAGCAACCTGACCTTCCTCGATGCACAACGCTCGCTGTTCAGCTCGCAACAGGCGCTGATCGTGGACCGACTGGCGCAATTGGTGGCGGAAGTGAATTTGTACACGGCGCTGGGGGGCGCGTGGGCCGACGCGCCGGTAATGACGGCGCGGCGTTGAATGGGTGACCTTTGAGCGCTAAGGGTCAGTTGTGGGAGCTGGTTTGCCTGCGATGCAGACAACTCGGTACATCAGGCAAAACCAGTTGATGCCATCGCAGGCAAGCCAGCTCCCACAGAGAATTTGCGGCACTTCAAAAATCTCCACTGGCAAGCCATCGCGCCAGCCCCTCTATCACCAACAATAAAGATCAAAGGTGGGAGCTGGCTTGCCTGCGATGCAGACAGCACGGTACATCAGGCAAAACCAGTTGATTCCATCGCAGGCAAGCCAGCTCCCACAGAGAATCTGTGGCACTTCAAAAATCCCCACTGGCAAGCCATCGCGCCAGCCACTTTGTCACTAACAATAAAGATCCAATGTGGGAGCGGGCTTGCTCGCGAATACGGAGTGTCAGCCAATACATCTGGCACTGAACCACCGCATTCGCGAGCAAGCCCGCTCCCACAGGGAATCTGCGGCATTTCAAAAATCTCCACTGGAACAGCCATCGCGCCAGCCACTCTCTTACCAGCTACCATCGCCAGGCTGTGGGGCGAAAACTTGGCGAACTGCCAGCGCAGTGCACCGCCCGAAACAATCACTCGCCAAACAATTCGACGATCAGGTTGAACAGCGTGGTCTTTACGGCGCTGTCCAGCTCGGTCCAGGCCAGGCCCGTGGTGGCCTGGAACGCCCCCAACTCAAGATGACGCGACACGCAATTGGCCGGCAGCGCCCGCGCCGCTTGCAACGGCAGCACGCCGACGCCCAACCCGGCGGACACCAGCGCGAGCATGGTGGTGAACTCGCCCAACTCAGCAGCGATGTCCAGGGTAATGCCCACCGCCTGAATAAACTCATCATGAAAACCCGGTGCATACCGCCGCGCCAGGATGTACACCGGCACCGCCAGCAAGTCAGCGGGATGGATTGACTGGCGGGCGGCCAATGGGTGATCCATCGGCAACGCCACGCAGAAACTTTCATGCAGCACGGCGCGGGTCTGCACGCCGGGGTGGGCGGCGGGCAGGCGCATCAGGCCGAAATCCAGCAAGCCATTTTTCAGCGCGGCGGCTTGATCGGGGCCGGGCATGTCCTTGAGTTCCAGTTCGATACGCGGGTAGCGCTGGTGCACTGCGCGAATCAATTCGGGCAGCAATTGCGGCAACACCGACGACACAAAGCCCAGGCGCACGCGGCCGATCTCACCGCGGTTGGAGGCCCGCGCCGCATCGGCCGCCCGGGCGGCCTGATGCAAGGTGGCTTGGGCTTCGGGCAGGAATGCGCGGCCTGCGTCAGTCAGCGTGACCGAATGCCGATTGCGGTCGAGCAGGCGCACGCCCAGGCCACTTTCGAGCAGTTTGATCTGCATGCTCAACGCCGGTTGCACGATGGATAACTGCACCGCCGCCCGGCCGAAATGCAGTTCCTGAGCGAGCACCACAAAGGCACGCAAATGCTTGAGCTCCATCAAGCGCCTCCGGTTATCACGAACATTGATCACCCGATCACAAATGAAAATTGGACGCTGATTGGCGCCTGCGGTGAAGTAATACTCCGTCATACACGATATGACGGGGCTTGGCCGATAACAATGAAAACAGGGAGGCACCATGCTCGGCATGGCTAACGACACGTATCGGCTGCTGGACGCATTGGTCACGATTATCGGATTGGTTGTGTTGATCACCCACTTCAAGGCGAACCGGGTTGTCAGTGATGCATAGGAGAGGTAACCCATGAAAAGCGTTTTAGACAACTTCCGCCTGGACGGCCGGCTCGCGCTGGTCACCGGTTCCAGCGCCGGTATCGGCCTGGCGATTGCTCGCGGCCTGGCCCAGGCCGGCGCGCGGGTGGTGCTTAACGGGCGCAACCGCAGCACCTTGCGTGACGCGGCGGCGCTGCTGGCAGCGGACGGTTTACAGGTGCACACCCAGGCGTTTGATGTGACCGACAGCGCGGCGATTCTGGCCGCCGTCGCCGATATCGAAGAGCGCCTTGGCCCGCTGGAAATCCTCGTGAACAACGCGGGCATGCAGCGCCGTGGCCCGCTGGAAGACTACAGCGAGCAGCACTGGCGCGAGTTGATCACCACCAACCTCGACAGCGCCTTCCTGGTCGGCCAGGCCGTGGCGCGGGCGATGATCCCGCGCAAGCGTGGGCGCATTATCAATATCTGTTCGGTGCAAAGTGAGTTGGGTCGCCCGGGTATTGCGCCGTACGCGGCGAGCAAGGGCGCGCTGAAAATGCTGACCAAAGGCATGGCCATCGACTGGGGCCCGCATGGCCTGACGGTCAACGGCATCGGCCCCGGCTACTTCAAGACGGAGCTGAACGCTAATTTGGTAGCCAGCCCTGAGTTCAGCGACTGGCTGGTGCAACGCACCCCGAGCCGGCGCTGGGGCGACGTTGAAGAACTGGCGGGTGCGGCGGTGTTTCTCGCCAGCGATGCAGCCAGTTTCGTTAACGGTCATATTCTGTACGTCGACGGTGGCATCACCGCGTCGCTGTAACTTTGGAGAACCTTATGCACGCCATTGTCTGCCACGCTTCAAAAGACCTGCGGGTCGACCCTCAGGATGAGCCGCAAACCCTCGCCCCCGATCAGTTGCGCGTGCGCATCGCCCGGGGCGGTATCTGCGGCTCGGATTTGCACTACTACCAGCACGGCGGCTTTGGCACCGTGCGCCTGCGCGAGCCGATGGTGCTAGGCCATGAAGTGTCGGCGGTGATTGATGCGGTGGGCAGTGACGCCGGGTTGTTCAAGGTTGGCCAGCGCATTGCGGTGTCGCCGTCACGCCCGTGCGGTGGGTGCCGGTATTGCCATCAGGGCCTGCCGAATCATTGCCTGAACATGCGCTTTTATGGCAGCGCGATGCCTTTCCCGCACATTCAGGGCGCGTTTCGCCAGAGCCTGGTGATCGAGACGCACCAGGCCCATCGGCTGGCCGACACCGTCAGCCTTGCTGAAGGTGCATTGGCCGAGCCGTTGTCGGTAGGGTTGCATGCAATCCAGCGTGCGGGCGCCGTGTTCGGCAAACGCGTGCTGGTCACCGGCTGCGGCCCCATCGGCAACCTGCTGATCGGCAGCCTGCGTGCTGCCGGGGCGGGTGAAATTGTTGCGGTGGACTTGTCCGCCAGCGCCCTCGCCTGCGCCGAAAAAATGGGCGCCACGCGCACGCACAACATTGCCGAAGGGGCCGACGCGCTCAAGCGCTACGCCGCTGAAAAGGGTTATTTCGATGTGATGTTCGAAGTCTCCGGCAGTGCCCAGGCGCTGCGCAACAGCCTGGAATGCATCGCCCCTCGCGGCGTGTTGGTGACCGTCGGTTTGGGCGGTGATGTGTCACTGCCGTTGAACCTGCTGGTGAGCCGCGAGATCGACCTGCGCGGCACCTTCCGCTTCCACCCGGAGTTCGCCCAGGCGGTGGATTTGCTGAATCGGCGAGTGATCGATGTGCGCCCGGTGATTTCCCACACCGTGCCATTTGGCGATGCAGTAAAAGCGTTTGAGCTGGCGGCGGACAAAACGCAGGCGATGAAGGTGGTACTGGATTTCGGTGTGCCGGACTAGGTATCAAGCTCGATCTGCATTGCGGGCGAGCGCGTGCCCGGCGCGATGGACCTGCCAGTGGAGATGATGAAATGCCGCTGATACCCTGTGGGAGCGGGCTTGCTCGCGAAGGCTGCCTGTCAGCCAAATATGAGTTGACTGATACACCGCATTCGCGAGCAAGCCAGCTCCCACATTTGATCTTCACCGCTGGTGAGCGCGTGCCCGGCACGATAGACCTGCCAATGGAGATGTTGAAATGCCGCTGATCCCCTGTGGGAGCTGGCTTGCCTGCGATAGCGGTGGGTCAGGCGGCATCTCTATTGGCAATGCCGCCGCCATCGCAGGCAAGCCAGCTCCCACATTGAATCTCTATTGTTTTTGGGGATGTCAGCGCTCTTCCAATCGATCGCGCAAAAAACGATGGCTTGTGGAGAATAACCGCCGGTAGGTGAGCAGCACCGCGCCGACGGTGCCCAGTGCCGAGGAAGCGGCGATCAGGAACATGATCACGATCTGATAGCGCACTGCGTCCACCGGGTTTTCCCCCGCCAGCACCTGGCCGGTCATCATGCCGGGCAGGCTGACGATGCCGACCACGGTCATCTGGTTCAGCGTCGGGATCATCCCGGCGCGCACTGCTTGGCGTATCGCCTCTTGCGCAGCCTCCCAGCGTGAACCGCCCAGGGCCAGGATCATTTCGATGGTGTTGCGACCCGAGGTCAACTCCTGCGTCATGCGCTCAATACCCAACGACACGCCAGTTAAGGTATTGCCGAGAATCATGCCAAGAATCGGAATCGCATACTGCGGCTCGTACCACGGGTGAATGCGGATGACCGCAAACAAGCCCACCGCCGTCACCAGCCAGGAACTGCCCCACACCGACAGGATGCTGTCGACCCGCTGCCCCTTGTACGTGCGCCGCCCGCGCCCGGCTGCCGAGATGCCGGCGATCAAGGTCATCGCGCACATCAGCGGCAGCACCACGTACCAGTAGGCGAACTCAAACACCCAGCCGAGCAGGTAACCGATCGCCAGCAACTGCACCACCGTGCGCACCGCCGCCCACAACAGTTGGCGCTCCAGGCCCAGGCGCAGCAGCAGCGAGAGCGCGCCATTGATCAGGATCAGCGAGGCGGCGATGCCCATGTCCAGCGCCGTAAGGTTTTGGTAGTTCATGGCTGGGCCGCTCCGCTCAATACACCGGCGTCCATGTGCAAATGGATGTCGCTCATGCGCTGCGCCTGCTCAAGGTCGTGAGACACCCAGATATAAGCGCGGGCTTTATCTGCGGCAAACCAGGCGTCGATCAATGCTTCTACATCGCGTGACGACGTGGGGTCGAGGGCGGCGGTCGGTTCGTCCAGCAACAGCACTTCGGGATTGAGCTGCAGGGTTCGAATCAACGAGACCACCTGAGATTCACCGCCCGACAGGTCGCTGGCGTTTTTTGCAAGGAAGTCCGAGGACTTGCCCGCATGCCCCAACAGCGTGGTGACGGCGTGCAGATCAAAGCTGCGCGCGCGGAGTGTTTTGAGGCTGAACGGGAAACGCAGGTTGTCTTCCACCGTGCCCTCCAGCAGCGCCGGGCGTTGCGACAGGTAGCTGATATGGCTGCGGTAGTGGGGAATCTGCGCGTTGGCGATCGGCTGGTTGTTCCACAGGACCTGCCCCGAGGTGGGCGTATCGAGCAATGCCAGCGCACGCAGGAACACGCTTTTGCCGGAACCGGAGGCGCCGGTGATCGACACGCGGTCGCAGGCCCGCAGGGTGAAATCGGTGGGTTGGAGCAAGGGCACGTGGCGGCGCTCGTCCGTGCGCGTGAGGGCGCGGGTTTCTATCAGTGCGCTCATGGACGCGGTGTTCCTCTCAAACCTGTTGGGCGCAATGGTGCGACAGGCGCACGAAGATTTCATGAAAAAATTCAAACTATCGCCACCCCAGTCGTTCACACCCTTACGTACAACGTTAGGCAGGAGGCGACATGCAATACCGACAACTGGGCCATTCAGGTCTGCTGGTATCCGAAATCGTATTGGGCACCGTGCCATTTGGCGGTCGTGCCGAGTTCGAAAAATGCGGTTCGGTGGACGTGCCCCAGGCCAGGCGCATGTTCGACATCGCGTTCGACGCCGGGGTCAACATGATCGACACCGCCGATCTCTACTCCCACGGGCTGGCCGAAGAAGTGGTAGGCAAAGCCCTGGGCGACAAGCGCCATGACGTGCTGCTCGCCACCAAGGGCCGCAGCCCCGTGGACAACAACCCGAACAACTCGGGATCGTCTCGCTACCATCTGATTCGCGCCTGCGAAGCCAGTTTGAAGCGCTTGGGCACCGACCATATCGACCTCTACCAGTTGCACAACTGGGACGGCATGACGCCGATCGAGGAAACCCTCGAAGCCCTGCGGCTGTTGGTCGGCTCGGGCAAGATTCGCTACTTCGGCACCAGCAACTTTACCGCCTGGCAGATGATGAAAACCCTGGGCAAAGCCGAACTGCACGGCATGCTCAAACCCATCACCCAGCAGATTTACTACACCCCGGAATCCCGCGAGGCCGAGTACGAGTTGCTGCCGTTGGCGCTCGACCAGTCCATCGGCACGTTGGTGTGGGGCCCGATGGGCGAAGGCCTGCTGACGGGTTCGACGCGTCGCGGGCAGAAGCCTCCCGCCAACACCCGTCAGGGCAGCGACTGGCCGGAACCCTATGTGCATGATTACGAGCGGGCGCTGGACATCATCGAAACCCTCGCCGCCGTCGGTGATGAACACGGGGTATCGGTGGCGCGCACCTGCCTGGCGTGGCTCAAGGACCGTCCGGGAATCACCTCGCTGATTGTCGGCGCCAGGACCGAGGAACACCTGCGCGACAACCTCGCCGCGACTGAATTGAAACTCAGCGAAGAACAGTCCTCGCGCATCGAAGCCGCCACGCGACGCCAGCCGCTGTACCCGTACTGGCATCGGTTTACCGCCGGGATTGATCGCTTTGACCCGGCTGAACAGCCATTCCTGAAAGAGCATCAAAAAACCATGGATGCCCGTAAGGACAAGTAAAAGCCCTGGCGAACACTGAACCTTTGGGGAGGGAGTTTGCTTGCGCTGGACTGCGTAGCAGTGCCATTTTTGGGGCCGCTTCGCGGCCCAGCGGGAGCAAGCTCCCTCGCCACAGGGAATTGTTGCCGCGCCTGAAAACTCAAGACCCGAGCGTTGGGTGGGCGCTGTGTGCTTGAAACCTCGCCAACCCCACTGGGCAATGGACGACCGCCACCAACCCGTAAGGCGTGATTAACCGACGCGTGATCAGCGCTTGGGCACCAGCCCGATCGCGCACGCCACCACCGCCGGGTCGCCCTCGCAGTGTGCTCGCGGGCTTATGGACGGCGGCACGATGCGGCCGTCAACCGCACGTAACACGGGGCGTTCGACGGTCGGCAGGCTGTGGGTGGGGTCGACGATTTCCATGCAGCGGCGCAACGAGTTGAAGTCCGGCGATTGCGAAAGGGACAAATGCAGGGTCTGGCTCACCGAAACCGACACCACCGAACTCAGCGCACACTGGCCGTCATAGATCAGTGTGTGGCGGATTTGCGGGTTGTCATGGCAGTACTTCAGCAGGTTTACCTGCGTTGAACGCACCAACGCCGTGTTGATGATCAACAGGTCGAATGCAACGCCCCCAGAACGCGTCAGCCCCATCAATTCATCAAACGAGCTGAGGGGGGCAATGCGGTGATAGCCCAGTTGATTGAGCATTTTCTCGATCTTGAGCCGTTGCAGGAAATCCGCATCGGCAATCAGAAGGCGTAACGCTTTATTTGACATAGAGTAAACCTGACAGTTGGGCATCAACGTCGATCATTCAACGGTGATCACGGTAACGGTCAGGCGCCAACGATGACTTTAAGGCGATTCTGAAACGGTAAGCGGGGGCACTCAGCGACTTTTAAGAATCGCCTGAAAGCCTTGCCGCTTTGCGCCCCCTACCATGGCTTGCGTCGCCCCACGTACCCATGGAATTCGCCTGTGTTGATGTCACTGTTCAGACTGCTGCTGCTCGCCGGCTTGATGCTCGCCCTCGCGCCTTCCGCCCGTGCGGCGCTGAAGATCGAAGGCACCCGCCTGATTTATTTTGGCCAGGACAAGGCAGCGACCCTGGGCGTGGTCAACCAGGCATCCCAGGAAGTGGTGGTGCAAACCTGGATCACTGGCGAGGACGACTCGGCGGACCGCCGCGTGCCGTTTGCTGCAACCGAACCGCTGGTGAGGCTCGGCGGCGGCGAGCATCACCAACTGCGCATCCTGTATGCCGGCGAAGGCTTGCCGACCGACCGCGAATCGCTGTTATGGCTGAACATCATGGAAATCCCGCGCAAGCCGGAAGACCCCAACGCCGTGCAGTTTGCGATACGCCAACGCCTGAAGCTGTTGTATCGCCCGCCGCAGTTGACCGGCGGCTCCGCCGAAGCGGTGCAGCAGTTGGTGTGGAGCAGCGCCGATGGGCACAGCATTACGGTGAGCAATCCGAGCGCTTATCACCTGTCACTGGTGAACCTGCACACCGACACTCAAGCGCTCAGCGACTACCTGTTGCTCAAGCCCCGGGAAAGCAAAACCCTCACGGCACCCGGCGTTCTGCCAACAGGCACCACCGTCCATTTCACCGAAATCACCGATATCGGCTTGCAGGCCCGCCACAGCGCGGCGCTCAAGTGATAGTTCGCGAGGAACCTGCACTCATGTCTCTGACCAAACGTTTTCTACCCTTGCTGCTGTGGGGCTGCGTTGCGCTGCCCGGCACCAGTTATGCATTGGCCTGCCGCGAGGATGGCACCAATTCGGTCATCACTTCCGAGGCGCTGGGTACCGCGCTGGCGGTCGCTGCCGATGCGCCCAACGGCTCCATCATCTGGGAGTCTGGCCCGCGCAGCGTGAATGTGATTTGCAAGGACGACTACTTCCACGGACGTGAAGAAGTGTACTTCTACGTCAATCCGGCAAGCGTCAGCATTGGCAAGGGTATCCGCGTGGGCATCCGCTACAACAACGTGCCGATCACTCAAAGCACCGGCAAGGTCGGCACCGGGTTCTTTTCCGACCGAGGTTGCACCGCATCCAGTTGCGTGGGCTGGGACAAGGCCCGGTTCACCCTCAATTTCAGCGTATTCATCGAGAAGTACGACCCCACGCCACCAAGCGGCCAGGCCAGCCAGTTGACCTCCTACCGGGTATTTCAGCTGGATGGCGTGCTCGGGCTTAACTCACGACCCAACAGTAACTTTAACTACGTGGTCACCGGCATGAACGGCATCCGCTTCGTGCCGTGCACACCCGAACTGACCATCAGTCCCAGCACAGTGATTTTCCCAACACCCTCGCGCAAGGCGTCGATCGGTGAGGTTGCCAGCACGGCGAATTTCAGCTTGAACCTGCGCAAGGGCTGCGACACGCCCTACACCGTCAGCGCACGCTTCGCGACCACGCCGGGGGGTGGCAGCGTGATCGACGGGTTGCTGGTGCCGCCCAACAACAATTCGGTGGGCATTTTGTTGTCGCGCGCCGAGAGCGACAAGCAACTGCCGTTCAACACCTGGTTCACCCTCCAGGAGCTGATGGGGCTGGGCCAGAGCCACGATGAATTTCGCGCCGACCTGAAATGGCGAACGCCGCCAGTGCCCGGCGCGTTCGACGCCGCCGTGGTGGTGGATATGTACTACAAGTAGCGGCTTTTTAAGGATCGTCTTATGCCACCCGCACCGGCGGGCGAATAAAGTCTGCCGATGCGATTGAAAAGTTATCTGCTCCAGATCAACCCCGTCCTCTCCCGACCCGAAGCAGCCAGAAGGCTGCTTCGTATTTTCGCGACGGTTTTATTGATCGGCATCCTCAGCGGTGTCTATACGTTTCTGCTGTCGACCTTCAACAACGACATTTCCCAGCGACGCGGCTACATGAGCAGCGCGATTGCCGAGGCTCACACGTTTTTCACCAACCGTGAGGCCCTGCTCGAAAGCCTCAGCCTGTCAGCGGTGCGCAAGCAGTCGAGGCCCTACCCGCCCTCCCCGGAAGAACAACGCATGCTGTTGGGCGATACGCCGGGCAACCAGTGGAGCCTCTGGCTGACTGAGCGCATGCGCGACTACCTCAAGGCCAAGCAACTCAACCTGCTCTACGTGAACGCCGGCCCGAACCCGCAGGTCACCCGCCTGTACGACGCCACCGCGCAGGTGCTGCCGATCTCCACGTACATGCTTAACCGCCTCAAGGCGCTGCAACACAGTGACCCGGCAACGCTCAACGAGCTGTGGCTCAGCGACACCACCGAGCAGCACGCACACCTGTACATTTTCATCCGCCTGGACGAACGCGATGCCGAGTCAGGGTGGCTGGGCCTGGAGATGGAAAGCCGCGAGGTGTCCTCGGCCCTCAGCGATCAAAGCGCGGGCGAGTTCATGATGCTCAGCTCCCAGGGCCTGCTGGTGTTCACCAACAGCGCGGACGCGGGCCTGAGCCAGCAACGGTTCAGGCCCGGAGAAGAGAGCTTTTTCGGTTTCGTCGGCAACGGTTTCCTGCCCGATCACCTGGTGATTCGCAAACACTTGAAGTCTTCGGACTGGCAGCTGATGTACTCCATCGACTTGCGCGCCGTGATCAATGGTGTGTGGAAACAGCTGCTCGGTTCACTGCTGTTCTGCCTGCTCAGCCTGACGCTGATCTGGCTGGTGATGCGCCGGGTAGACCAGCGCTTTATCGTGCCCTCGATCCATCGGATCCAGGCGTTGATCGAAAGCGAGGCATTCGGCCGCGACGTCATCCAGACCGCTCCCGTCGCCCTTTGCGTACTGCGCCGTACCGACGGCCAGGTGGTTCTGGAAAACACCCTGGCCCAACAATGGCTGGGCGACGGCCCCGAGCGCGAAGCCCTGCGCGCGGGCTGGATCGAGCAGGCCTTCGCTGGCGAGCCGGGCGAGCGCTCCGATTACTTTGAGACGGTCGACGGCCGTCACCTGTACCTGAGCAGCGCGCCGACCCGCTACAAAGGCGAAGACGTGCTGTTTTGCGCGTTCAGCGACATCAGCGCGCGAAAGCAAGTCGAGGCCGCGCTGGAAGAAGCACGGCACTCGGCAGATGCAGCCAACGCCGCGAAAACGCTGTTCCTGGCGACCATGAGCCACGAGATTCGCACGCCGCTGTATGGCGTGCTCGGCACCCTCGAACTGTTAGCGCGCACGCAGCTGGATGCCCAGCAAAAAGACTATCTGCACGCTATAGAGGGGTCATCCTCGACATTGCTGCAGTTGATCTGCGACGTACTCGACGTGTCAAAAATCGAGGCCGGGCAACTGGCCCTGGAACTGAGCGAGTTCTCGCCCCTGGACCTGGTGCACGAGATCATCCAGGGCCACGCCGCTGCCGCGCAGGGCAAAGGCCTGCAACTTTACGCCTGCTTTGATCCCAAGCTGCCGGAGCGGCTTATTGGCGACGTGACGCGTATCCGCCAGATTCTCAACAACCTGCTCAACAACGCGGTGAAATTCACCGACTACGGGCGCGTGGTGCTGCGGGTCAAAGTGCTCTGCCGCGAGGGCGAGCGCACGAGCCTGTTGTGGCAAGTCTCGGACACCGGCAAAGGCATTACTCAGGAAGACCAGGCGCTGATTTTCGAGCCGTTCTACCAGAGCGAAGGCAACACCCATGTGGTCGCCGGTACGGGTTTGGGGTTGCCGATTTGTCAGCGCCTCACCGAACTGATGAATGGCACTATCCGCATGGTCAGCGAACTGGGGCTGGGCAGCAGTTTCAGCCTGACCCTGCCCCTGGAAGAAGCGCCCACCGCGCCGATGACACCGTTGCTGGCCGAGACCATTTACGTCGCCTCGCCGATCCCCGAACTGGCCCACGCCATCAGCGGCTGGTTACGCCGCTGGGGCGCCCGCGCACAGACCGGCCTGCCGACGCTGCCAGACACCCACCTGTTGCTGCAAGTGCACCCCGGCAACGTCGATCCGTTGCTGGCGCCCGACTGGCCCGGCCCGGTGATCCACGTGAGCGGCAACGCCTGCAACACCCCGGAAACCGACGCGGGCGCGTGGCACGTCAACCTCAACCACCTGGGCGCGATTCATCAGGCGGTCAGCCAGGCCCAAGGCTTGTGGGTGGCGCGCAATGATGAACCGACGCGCCAGCGGGACCTGCAAAAGCTCAACCTGCACCTGCTGGTGGCCGAGGACAACATCATCAACCAGCTGATTTTGCGCGACCAACTCGAAGAACTCGGCTGCACCGTGGAACTGGCGGCCGATGGTCAGGAAGCGCTGCAGCTGTACACCGCCGGCCAATTCGACGTGGTCCTGACGGACGTCAACATGCCCCACATCAACGGCTATGAACTGGCGCGCGAACTGCGGCGCCAAGGCTGCCCGTTGCCGATCATCGGGGCCACCGCCAACGCCATGCGCGGCGAGGCCGACCTGTGCCTGGCCGCCGGCATGAACCATTGCCTGGTCAAGCCCTTTGCGTTGCGAGCTCTATTCAACTCCCTGGCGCCTTATGCACGGATCACCCATGAAGCCTCTTAGTATTTTGATTGTCGAGGACCATCCCCTGCAGCACATCTACCTGCAGCACCTGCTGGGTGAGCTGGGGGATTTCATGCTCGAAACCGCCCAGGATGGCAAGGAAGCGCTGGCGCGTCTGCGCCAACGGGATTTCGACCTGGTACTGACCGACCTGCTGATGCCCGGCATGGACGGCGTGCAGTTTATCCAGTGCCTGGCCGGCCTGCGCTGCAAGCCGGCCCTGGCGATCATGAGCGCGGCCTCACGGCGCATGCTGATGGCGGCAAGCCTGGTGGCCAAGAACCTCGATGTGGAAGTAATCGGGCTGATCTCCAAGCCGGTCGCCGCCGACGCGTTGCGCACGGTGGTGGACCAGCTCAAGAACAAGGCCCGCACACCCTCGCCCACGTTACCCGAGCACCTGGATATCGACCGGCACACGCTGGTGCAGGCCATGGGCAACGGCCAGTTCCAGGCGTGGTTCCAACCGAAAAAATCCCTCGCCAACGGGCGCATCGTCGCTGCCGAAGCGCTGGTGCGCTGGATGCACCCCGAGCAGGGCGTGATGCTCCCCGCTGCGTTCTTGCCGGCCATCAAGGCGTTTGAACTGGAAGAGCGCCTGTTGTGGCTGGTGCTCAAACAGGCGATCCATGCCCAGGAGCGTTGGCGCCAGCGCGGCTATGAAATTCCAGTGTCGATCAACCTGCCCACGCACCTGCTCAACAGCCATGACCTGGCCGATCGCCTGCTTGAGTTCGTGCTGCACTACGACGGTATCCCGGGGATGATCTGCTTCGAATTGATGGAGTGCTCGGTGCCGCAGGACATCAGCAACTTCTACGCCGGCGCCTGCCGATTGCGCATTAAAGGCTTCGGGTTGTCCCAGGACGACTTCGGCAAAGGCTACAGCTCTTACCTCAATCTGGTGTCCACGCCGTTTACCGAGCTGAAGATCGACCAGGCACTGGTCCAGGGCAGCCACGACAATGAAGGCATGGCCCAGGCGTTGGCAAGCATCATCGCACTGGGTCGCAAACTGGGGCTGACGGTGGTCGCCGAAGGCGTCGAGACGCCCCAGCAACTGGCGCTTTTGCGCAAGATAGACTGCAATCAAGTGCAGGGCTTTCTGATCTCCCACGCGGTTTCTTCCGATCAATTTCAGCAACTATTGAACAATGATGGCCCCGCGACATCTCACTAGCAGCTGGCGGTGGATTATCTGCCCGATTTAAGGACTAGACTCCTTCCAGTGCCGATTTTCCCTGCGCCTGCGGACCCCACTGATGAAGCACAACAACGCGGTTCTCGAAGCCTTTACTCGCAGCTCGTCTCGCTTGAACAAAGGCCTGATGGTGATGCTCGGGCTCGTGTTGCTGCTGGGCCTGAGCAACGTCTGGTCGCTGCAGCGCGCGGTGGATATTCGCTACGGCGCCATACGCTTTCATTTCGTGCGCCTGATGGAAAATCTCGAGCAGCAGGAAATGTACCTCAAGACCCTCGCGCACCCGGGCATCCAGGCCGAGCTGCTGCGGGCCACCGACGTTCACGTCAGCCTGAAAAGCCGTATGGTCGATACCCGCCGCACGCTGTACGAAGGCCAGAAGTATTCGTTCTCGGTGCCGTTCAGCGTCAAGCTCGATGAACAGCTGGTGGACGTCGCCGCCAGGCCGCAGATTTTCGCCCTCGGCGCCCACCTCAGCAGTTACTACAGCGCGTTTTGGTCGTCTTCGCCGTACGAGGCGCCACAGACCTTTGTGTCCAACCGGCAGGCCCATTACTCCATCACCATTCCGTCCATCGGCTACCGCCACGGCGACAGCCCGAGCGACGCCGACAACCCGTCGGGGCTGATCAATGCGGTGCAGGACACCCTCGCGCAGGCGCCCCAGGTACTCGAGGCGGACCGTGTGTATTGGCAGGCGGGGCCTGCGCCCGAGCATCTGCTGGCGTACATCGGCATTCCCCTCGACGGCACGCACCAGGCGGTGGTTGGCACCTTGCTCGACCTGTCTCAAGCCGATGACATACAGCGCACGCTGGACCGTTCGGCGTTCGACCGCTTCACCCTGATCGCGCACGATGGCAGCACCTTCAACGGCACAGACGCCTTGGGCGCGTCACTCAGCGACGGCGTGCATTTCAAGGCGAACGGCTTTGAATTCAAGATTACCGAAACCGGTGAGCAGCCGTGGAGCGCGGTTTACACGCTCAGTTACGCGCATTTTTTCCACTATGCGCTGTGGCCGCTGAGCAGCCTGGCCCTGCTTTTTGCCAGCCTGATTACCCTGGGCTGGGCCGGCAGCCGCTGGTACCGGCGCCAGGTCATCACACCCGCACGCCTGGCCCACGAACGCATTGCCGAAAGCGTGGCCTTCAGCCGCGTGATCATCGACACCGCGCCCACCGGGTTGTGCGTGGTCCGGCGCAGTGACAACACGGTGCTGATCGAAAACCAGCGCGCCCAGCAATGGCCGGGGAGCGAGCGCCTGGTGGCGGCCCTGGCCGGTGTGCACGACAGCGCCGACAGCGGCGAGACCCACCTTGAAATCGAAGGCCGGCACTTGCAGATCGGCTTTGTGTCCACGCGCTATCAATCCGAAGACGTGCGCCTGTATGCCTTCAACGACATCACCCGGCACATCGACGATGCCACCGCCCTGGAAGACGCGCGCCGCGCCGCGGATGCCGCCAACGAAGCCAAGACGCTGTTCCTGGCGACCATGAGCCATGAAATCCGCACGCCGCTGTATGGCGTGCTCGGCACCCTTGAATTGCTCGGGCTGACTGAACTGGACGCGCAGCAGAACACGTACCTGCACACCATCCAGCGCTCGTCGGCGACGCTGTTCCAACTGATCAGCGATGTGCTGGATGTATCGAAAATCGAATCCGGGCAAATGGCAATCGAAGCCGTGGACTTCTGCCCGCTGGACATGCTCGAAGACACCCTGCACACCTACACGGCATTCGCGCAGCGCAAGGGTTTGCAACTGTACAGCTGCATTGATCCGCAACTACCGGACTGCGTAATGGGCGACCCGATGCGCATTCGCCAGATCCTCAACAACCTGGTGAGCAATGCGCTCAAGTTCACCGACGTCGGGCGCGTGGTCATCCGCGCCAGGGTGACCGCGCGCGACAGTGAAAGCGCCGACCTGGAATGGCAAGTCACTGACTCCGGCGTGGGTATTGCCGAGGCGCAGCAAGCCAAACTGTTCGACCTGTTTTATCAGGCGCCCGACACTTCCAGCGAAGGCGGCGCCGGCTTGGGCTTGCCCATATGCCGCTGGCTGGCGCAGATGATGGGCGGCGAAATCCGCGTCGTCAGCGAGCCTGGCCTGGGCAGCAGCTTCACCCTGAAACTGCGCTTGCCGCTGTGCTGCGGTGCACTGCCAAACCTGCCCGTAATAGAACCCAGCCTCACCCCGGTGTTTGTGCAGGCTCCGGTGCGCGAGTTGGCGCAGTCGCTGTGTGACTGGCTCAATCGCCTGGGTGTTACGGCCGCCCTCGCCGCGCCCACACAGGCGCCGCGCGGGGAACACGGGGTGCTGGTGGACATGTTGCCAGACGAAAACGCCCCGCCTGTGGCAGGCCAACGCGTGCTGTGTGTACCTGGCGCCCACAGCGTGCCCCTGCACACGGAAAAGGGTTGGGTGGTGGACATGCACGACGTGCGCGCGATTGCCGCCACCGTTTCACTGGCCCAGCATGGCCGGGATACGCCTGCGCCCGTAGTCAGGCCGCAGAGCGCCGGGCAATTGGGCTTGCGCATCCTGGTTGCCGAGGACAACCCGGTGAACCAGGCGGTGATCAAGGAGCAACTGCAGGCACTCGGCTGCTCGGTCACCCTGGCCGACAACGGCGAGCAGGCGCTGCAGCGCTGGCAGCCACAGGCCTTTGACCTGGTGCTGACCGACGTCAACATGCCGCTGATGAACGGCTATGAACTCGCGACGATTTTGCGCGAGCACGACCCCCACTTGCCGATTATTGGCGTGACCGCCAACGCCATGCGTGAAGAAGGCGTGCGTTGCCTGGCCGTGGGCATGAATGCCTGGATCGTCAAACCTCTGAGCCTGCAAACCTTGCGCGCTCATCTGATCAAGTTATGCAAAATCAGGCTACCGGCAGAGCTGCCGGCCGAGCACTTCGAGGACAGCGTGCAGATGTCGGACACGATGCGCCCGCTGTTCATCAGCAGCCTTGAGCACGACCTGCAACGCATCGACGAAGCGCTGGAGCAACGCAATGCGCACCAGCTCGGCCAATTGCTGCACGCCACTGCCGGGGCTCTGGGCGCAGTGCAGGCCCTGAGCCTGGCCAACGCGTGTATCGAGCTGGAAACCGCACTTGGCCGTGGCAGCCTCGACACCGCACTGGCGCTCAAGGTAAAGGCGCTGACACAGCGACTGTCGGCCGTTCTAGAAACACTCACGTGACGACTGAGCACTGAACTTCAGCCCGGGAACGCTTCCCTCACTTGAACCGGCATTACGGACGGCCCTTATGAAAAAATTCAACGTGGTTATCGCGGACGATCACCCGATCGTGCTGCTCGGGGTACGCGAACTGGTGGAGCGTGACACGCGCTTTCAGGTTGTGGGTGAGGCGGTCTGCTCGGCGGGCCTGATCGAGCTGTTGCAGCGCCAGGACGTCGACATTGTGATCACCGATTACAACATGCCGGGCGACTCGCCCTATGGCGATGGCCTGAAGCTGGTGGAGTACCTGAAACGGCACTTCCCGCAGGTGCAGATCCTGATCCTGACGATGATTTCCAATCACCTGATCCTCACTCGCCTGCAGGAACTGGGGGTGGTCGGCATCATCCAGAAAAGTCAGCTGCACACCGAGATTCAACTCGCCCTCAAGGCGATTGCGCTACGGGGTGTCTATCGCAGCCTGGAGCCGCCGAAAACCTCGGTGATCGAGACACTCACGGCCATCGACGAACGCTTTTCCACGCTGTCGCCCAAAGAGTTTGAAATCCTGCGTTTGTTTATCTCCGGCATGAGCGTGAGTGACATTGCGCGCAGCCAGCATCGCAGTTCGAAAACCATCAGCGCGCAAAAGATTTCGGCCATGCGCAAGCTTGAAGTCAGCAGTGACCAGGACCTGTTGGCGTATTGCCTGGCGCGTAATATTTTCAACTGACACACCCCTCGCAAGCCATTCCCCGGCAATGGCTTTGCCCCTCGCCTTGTGCTTTTCCTCCTGCATTTCAGGGCATTCGACCCGTCTGCTTCGCGGCTTATAAGAATCGTCTTATTCGCCCGCCCGCCCCTGCCGCTTACTCTTTCCTGGCAGTTCAACAACAGCATTTTTTCAACCAACACTTACGGACATCATCATGAAGAAGTTTTCCCTGGCGGTTATCGCCTCGGCCATCATCGCCGCTTCCGGCAGCGCGTTTGCCGAAGACCCAGCGCCTGTTCCGACCCTGGGTGGCAGCGGTAAAATCACCTTCACCGGCGTCATCAACAACGACGCCTGTTCGGTAGATGGCGCCAACTCCGACCGCAGCATTTCGGTCGACATGGGCAACGTTTCGATCAAGGACATGGGCACCGCAGAGAACCCGACTGCCGGCCGCGTGACTGCCAAGGATTTCAACCTGAACGTCAACTGCAACCAGGGCACCAAAGTCGCGATGATTTTTGATGCCAACAATGGCGGTTCGGGCCTGGTGACCGGCAAGAACGTACTGGCCCTGAACGCCGGTTCCGCGTCGGCTAAAAACGTCGGTATCGCCCTGCTCGACAGCAACGGTGGCCTGATCAACCTCAGCTCGCCAACCACCGCACGCATTGAAAGCACTATGCACGGCCAAGGCGCCGAGGGCGGCGACGCCACCCTGAGCTTCGCCGCTGCCTACGTGACCACCGGTGCAGCCGGTTCCGCTGTCGCGGGTCGTGGTGATGCCACCCTGCCGTTCATCCTGCAATACGAATAACCCGGCGCTCAGGCACCGAACGCGCGAGGCCCTGCGGCCTCGCCATTTTCTTTTGACTTCACCGGATAACCCTCATGCTGCCTCGTTCTTTTGCCGCGTGCCTGGGGCTGCTGGGCGTGCTTTTGGCGACCCCGGCAGGCGCCAGCATTTCATTGAATGCCACCCGAATTGTGTTTGATGGCGACCACAAGGAAGCCAATATCACCGTGCGCAACGGTAATCAGGATGTGTTGGTGCAGTCCTGGGTCGATATGAACGACGCCAGCGGCAGCCGCGCGCCGTTTGCCGTGACCCCGCCGTTGGCACGCGTGTTTGCCAAGGAACAACAACTGCTGCGCATTCTGTACGAAGGCACGGGCATGCCCACGGACCGTGAGTCGGTGGTGTGGCTCAACGTGCAGGAAATCCCCAAGGCCAGTGCAGCCGAGAACACCTTGCAGTTGGCCATCCGCCAGCGCATCAAGATTTTTTACCGCCCTGCCGGCTTGCTCGGTTCGGCGTTGCAGGCGCCGGCGCAGCTTGCGTGGACGCTGGTGCGCAGCGGCGCGCAGACCGTTTTGCAGGTGAAAAACCCGACGCTGTATCACGTGTCCATGGCCGATGTGAAAGTACAGACACAACTGGCGAGTGACTCCACCATGATCGCGCCCGGCGAGCAAAAGCAATTCCCGCTCGGCGCCCTGCCCGGCGACGGCCCGGTGCAGCTGTCGTTCTCCAGCATCAACGACTACGGCGCGCAGAATCAATACACCGCACGCCTGGCCCGGGGCGTTTCGGCCGCCGTCTACGCGACTGAGTCACGTCTGAACCCTTAAGAATTTCCGCTCACCCTCCGGCTTACTTCGCGGGCGCGTTCGCGTGCCCGCCTGTTGGCTGATCAGGGCTGCCACAGGTCTTCGCATGTCTTTTCTTTCCAGCACCCGGCCCGCGCGTTGCGCACTGAAGTTGAAGACGCTGTCGCTGGCGATGGCCGCCAGCCTGCCGGCGCTGGCGTTGGCCGATGACGCTGCGGAAACCTTCAACACCACGTTCCTGCAGGGCTCGCAGTCACCCGTCGACCTGCAGCAATTGCTGTCGGCCAACAGCGTGTTGCCGGGCAATTACCGCGTCGACCTGTACAGCAACGAAGTGCTGGTGGGCCGGCGCGACATCGACTTCAAGCGCAACCCGCAAAACGGCCGGGTGGAAGCCTGCCTGACCCTCGACCTGCTCAAGCAACTGGGCATCGACATGACCCGCTTGCAGGCCGAAGGTAAAGTCGACCCGCAGCACCCGCTGGAATGCTACCCCCTGGCGGACATGATCAAAGACGCCAGCGTGCGTTATGACAGCAGCCGCCTGCGCCTGATGGCGAGCATCCCGCAAGCGGCCATGCAGCGTGGCCTGCGCGGCTATGTCGACCCCCAACTGTGGGACGCCGGCGTGCCCGCTGCGTTCATAAACTATCAGCTCAACAGCAGCCGAACTGCCGGCGACTACAAGACGCGAATCAACAATAATCTGGGCCTGCGCAACGGCATCAACCTGGGTGCCTGGCGACTGCGCAACGAGTCCAACCTGAGCAGCGGCACCGGGCGCCCGAATACCTTCACCAGCAACCGCACGTACCTGCAACACGACGTGACGGCGATCAAGGGCCAGTTCAGCGCCGGTGAGATTTTCTCCGACACCGACCTGTTCGACAGCGTCCGCTATCGCGGCCTGAAACTGGCCTCCGACGAAGGCATGCGCGCCGACAGTGAGCGCGGTTATGCGCCGGTGATTCGTGGCGTGGCGCAGACCAACGCGACGGTGGAAATTCGCCAGAACGACTACATCCTCTACACCGCCAACGTGGCGCCGGGCCCGTTCGAGATCAACGATATCTACCCCAGCGGCTCCAACGGCGACCTGCAAATCACCGTGATCGAAGCCGACGGCAGCCGCCGCGTGACCATGCAGGCGTTTTCCAGCCTGCCGATCATGGTGCGCGAAGGCCAGGTCAAGTACAGCGTCTCGGCGGGCACCTTCAACAGCAATGCCGACGGCCTGGCCACGCCGCGTTTTATCAGCAGCACCGTCGCGTACGGGTTGACCAGCAACCTCAGCGGCATCGTCGGCGTGCAAGCGAGTGAGGATTACAGCGCGCTGTCCCTCGGCGCCGGCAAAAACACCTCGCTGGGTGCGGTGTCACTGGATGTCACTCACTCGTCGAGCAAGGCGCGCGGGCAAACCACCCAAGGCAACAGCGTGCGCGCGCTGTATGCCAAAACGTTCGCCGGCACCGACACCAACTTCACCCTGGCCGCCTACCGCTACTCCACTGAGGGCTACCGCAGCCTCACCGACCATGTCGAAGACATCAGCGAAGGCGCCCGCGTGCGCACCGGCAACTCGAAAACCCGCACCGACCTGACCATCAACCAAAGCATCGGGCGCAACCGCGAATTCGGCAGCCTGTACATGAATGCCAGCGATCAGCGCTACTGGAACCGTGGCGGCTCGCAGAGTTTTTCCGCCGGTTACACCAGCAACTGGGGCGACTTGAGCTACAACCTGGGCGTGACCCGCACCAAGCAAATCGTCACCTGGGGCCAGCCGAGCAGCGACACCCAGGTGAACCTGTCCATCTCGTTCCCGCTGGGCAGCCAGGCCCGCGCGCCACGGGCATTTGTCACCACCAGCAGCACTCACGGCGACACCACCACTCAGGCCGGTGTCAACGGCTACGTCGCTGATGCCAGCGACACGTTCTACTCAGTGCAGGCCGGTCACAGCGATACCAGTGGCGACTCAGGCTCGGTGAATATCAACAGCCGCACGTCCGTGGCGGATGTGAGCCTCGGCTATAGCCAGGGCCAGGGTTACAACTCACAAAACCTCAACCTCGCCGGTTCGGTGGTGGCCCACGCGGGCGGAGTCAACCTGGGGCAGACCGTCAGCGAGACCTTTGCACTGGCCGAAGTGCCGGGCATCGCCGGGGCGAAGATCAGCAGCTACAGCGGGGTCGAGACCGGTTACAACGGCTATGCGGTGATCCCCACCGCGCAGCCCTATCGGGTGAACTGGATCAGCCTGGACACCCGCGACCTGGGCGGCGACGTGGAAATCACCAACGCCTCCCAGCAACTGGTGCCACGCCGGGGCGCCATCGTCGTCGCGCGCTACAGCGGGTCCAAGGGGCGACGTGTGTTGTTTGAATTGTATGACGCACAGCATCAGCCGTTATCCTTCGGTGCCTCGCTGGAAGACACCGCTGGCAAGCAGCTGGCAATCGCTGATCCGAATGGCAATGCACTGGCGTTGGTGGAGCAGGATCAGGGTACGTTGATCATCAAATGGGGCGAGCAGCAATGCCGTGCGACGTATGCACTGCCGGCGCAGAACAAGGCGCTGAACTATGAACGGCAGGCGCTGGTGTGTGCGCCTTGATTGTGCGGCGGGTTCGATGCCAAGTGCACCCACCCGCGCTCAGATCTTCTGATTCTGGCGAATATTCCAGCCAAACTTCACCGGCCCGCCCTCTTTGCCGCCGTCAGCCTTCTGCGGCTGATAACTCACCTCCACCATGGCAAAATTCAGTGCAAAGCTGTCATACACCGCATCACCCGCCTGATCAGCACTGGTGCTGTAGGACGCCACCATCACCTCCTTCAAACTGATCACCAGATACTCCACCGGGCTCGCCCCGCCCGCTTTGCGCACCACCAGTTTTGCGTCGGGATAATGCTTGCCGCTGGCGCAGGCCATCATCAAATTGGGGCTGGATTTATCCAGCGGTTTTTTGAGGTTCAGGTTGGCGATATCGACTTTCCCCGCACCGCCGCCTGTGCCGCTGTGCATCGATCCGCTCTGCGACAGCCCCCACGCCCATTCGGTGATGTCAATCTCGTCGCGATGGGCCTCATCCCTTGATTCGCCCTTGATATCTCCCAGCTTCAAAAACATATCAACTGCCATGGTTCTTCCCTGTTTATGTAGGCGTCGGTACTGACGTGGCGCGCACTTTTCACTAATCCGGCGGGTGCTAACAAGACGCCAAAGCAGGATAAGGACGCACCTCACCTGAATTGGCGAACCTTCCGACATTCAGCCCTGCCTGCCCGTCTCTACTCTCTCGGCTCCCGCATAAAAGGAGTTTAGACATGGCGGCTTCCCTGCTGAAAGATGGATTCCCCTCAGCCCACCGCACGACACGCCAACGACTTGAAAGCAGCCTGGATCTGCGCCGGTTGTTCTCTGCCATTGACGCAGACCCGGCATTGATTGGCGCTGGAGTGGTGTACATCGACGAAGACTTCAACGTCGTGACCCTGCGTGATTTTCAGGCGATTTGCAGTGTGGTGCCCAAGAAAGTAGTTCTGCGTGAAGCGCCTCGCTACGTGGGGCCGGCAGAGTTCAAGCGGATGTTGGAGCATGAGCCGCGACAGTCGAAGTTAGTGGCAGAAGCGGTGAATACGGCGGTGACGTGTGCAGGGGCGATACTGAGCTGGGTCGTGGTTTCGAGTGGTGTGGCATTGATGCCGTTTACGGCAGGGACAAGTGCAGTTATTTCAATCATCGGCAAAGCCGCTGCTGTTGCGGGCACTATTCAATGCATCGCTGGCGTTATACGGACGGGAACAGAGGCGGCTTTTCCTCAAGTTAATGACTATCTGGATAACGAAGCTTGGTACCAGGCTGCGACAGCCATGCTGGACGGTGTTGCTTTACTAGGTGTTACCACATCGGCTTTGGTAACAATGAAAGTCATCAAGACAACCACGAACGTAACGGGGAAAACCACTTACCAAGCGCTCAAAGGCCTGACTCGGCAAGAGCGTACAAAGCTCAGCAATGAACTACTAAGAATCCAGCACCCGAAACTGACGCTCAAACAGCTAAAACTGGAAAAAGCTGCCGGCCGGGTTCCCAAACGTATTAGCGCCACACAAATGCAACGGGCAACCGTCATCCATATAATGGATGTCGCAGCAGCCTCGCTGAGTTTCACCAGCAGTGCAGCGAACGGAAATGTGAGGGCATTAGCGATTGGCATCTACGAGGAAGTCATACAGTGAGCAAAAAAGGCAACATAAAAAACCGTTGTTACTCAGCGGCTTTTATTGAAGATCCTTGGCAATTGCTCAAGCGGTACATGCCGTTAATCGCGGGTGACATGCTTGCCGGCTGCTGCTCGATTGCATTAACCACGATCCTCGCGATGCTCACCTATCTCTCTACTCAAACCGTAGACGTTATGGCCAAGACCGTTTTTTTGTGCAGCATCGGATTGGGTGGAGTGTTTGCCCTAGCCAAAGCAGAAGTGTTGTACGGTCGTATTCATTGGGTCTGGATAAATGTGAGCGTCTATTTTATTTGCTTTGTGGCTTCCCTCCCCACAATCGTTTACCAACCCAACACCTACCTCTACGCCACCGCCCTCCTGAGCCCCTTGATCGGCTTGCTCATCCTCAACAGCAACCGCTGCCGCGAAATGCGCCACACAATGGTAGAAATCCGCCAGAAACGCCAAGACATCATCGCGACCCTGAAAAAACAGGGCCGCTGGAAATGGTGGACGTCCGGAAAATGATTCAAATACCCGGCCTGTAGTGTCCAAAAAAATAAACTACAGGCCTGACGCAGAGCGAGGAATCTAGCCATTAAACTGTGGGAGCGGGCTTGCTCGCGAAGGCGGTGTGTCAGTTGATCAATGTGGTAGCTGACCCACCGCATTCGCGAGCAA
>NZ_JAFCTN010000048.1:41387-43119 GCF_049896045.1 Pseudomonas sp. PWP3-1b2 | reverse complement strand
AGGTAGTTACGACCGTAACCGGCCTTAACGTTCACTTTGTCGCCCAGGTTGCCCAGGTTGGCGACTTTTTCCAGAAGGATCAGTTGCATGTGAAAATCCTCTAACTTTTAACCTTCACCGTTCGCGTTATCGGCATCTTTCGATGCGAGACGACCGCGAAAATCAATCAGGCCGTCGACAATGGCCAAAACCACGAGTAACGGATAGATCAGCTGCATGAACAGCAACAGCGTGACGTACAACCCCACCAGCCAAAACTTGGCCAGGCGCTTTCGCGCGACCAGCCCATGAATCAGGGCCAGCCCGGCAAACACCAGCGGTACGCTGCAAATCGGCGCCAGCAAGGCCATCTGTGGACCGAAGTTCGGTCCGACAACCATGCACGCCAGCAGCAACATCGCCGGTCCCGCAGGGATTCTGATACTGCGAAACTCGCGACCAAAACCACCCGGGTTGTACAACAACGCCTGCCAATAACGCCCAAGAATCAGGCTCAGCACGCTGACAACCTGCAACAAAGCCGCAATCAGGCCGGTCAGGACCGGGGCAATCAGTGACGCAAACCGCGCTCGCTCATCTACCGACAATTGCTGGTAGAGATCCCCGAGCGCCACCGGCAGGATCTTGACGATCTCTTGCGACAGCGCTTCGATTTGCGGGCGGAAAGCCGCGCCAAGCATCACTGAGTACACCAACCCCAATGCCACGCTGACCAGCAGCGTGCGGACCCAGGACTCACTTGCGCGTAAAACCAACGCAAGGCTCGATGACCCCAGCAGTACCAGAAGTACCCGTGGATCACCGAATTGCAGCCACCAGATCAAGGCCGGCAACAATCCCAGGGCAAGAACGCCAAGGGCGTCCTTCAAACCGCGCCGCAGGAGCACAAGGCAACCTGCAGCAGCACCCAACCAATAAAGCAACGGCAATGCCGCACATCCAGCCACTACCAGAGTGGCCTGCACGCGACCGCGCATGATGAACTCAGCTAAGGCGCGCATGCATTCAATCCCTTACTACGTGTCGACTGCCCGGTCTCAGCGGCCGTGGCTGTCGGTGTAGGCCAGCAGGGCCAGGAAGCGGGCGCGCTTGATAGCGGTGGCCAGCTGACGCTGATAACGTGCTTTGGTACCGGTGATACGGCTTGGAACGATTTTGCCGGTCTCGGATACGTAGGCTTTCAGAGTGTTGAGATCTTTGTAATCGATCTCTTTCACGTCTTCAGCGGTGAAGCGGCAGAATTTACGACGACGGAAGAAACGTGCCATTTGATAGGCTCCTTAAAAGGTCCGTGGATTACTCGTCAGCGTTATCGCTGTTGTCGCTGTCATCACTATCAGCGCTATCAGCGCCTTCGTGCTCAGGACGGTCGCGACGCTCACGGCGCTCACTGCGGTTTTCTTCAGCCTTGAGCATCTCGGATTGGCCGGTAACGGCTTCTTCGCGACGGATGACCAGGTTACGGATCACAGCATCGTTGTAGCGGAAGTTGTCTTCCAGCTCGGCCAGGGCCTTGCCAGTGCACTCAACGTTCAGCATCACGTAGTGAGCCTTGTGAACATTGTTGATTGCGTAGGCCAGTTGACGACGGCCCCAATCTTCCAGACGGTGGATTTTGCCGCCGTCTTCTTCGATCAGCTTGGTGTAACGCTCTACCATGCCGCCGACTTGCTCGCTTTGATCCGGGTGGACCAAAAAGATGATTTCGTAATGACGCATGAATGCTCCTTAC
>NZ_JAFCTN010000048.1:30625-41289 GCF_049896045.1 Pseudomonas sp. PWP3-1b2 | reverse complement strand
TACCATGCCGCCGACTTGCTCGCTTTGATCCGGGTGGACCAAAAAGATGATTTCGTAATGACGCATGAATGCTCCTTACGGGTTGTAGCCTGCCGCTCAAAAACGGTCAGACAAGGAGTGAATGACACTTATGGATCTTGCCGCAGGGAGGCACATCGGTGCCTGCCAGGAAGGCAAGGGGCGCAATTGTAGAGAAGGGGGAGAAACGGCGCAAGGTGATTGGTGATTATTTGAACAATCACCCAAACAACTACGGGAGCCTGGCTTGTGTGGGAGCTGGCTTGCCTGCGATAGCACCACCTCAGTAACACTGACACACCGAGGTGACTGCATCGCAGGCAAGCCAGCTCCCACACAAGCCCGCTCCCACATTTTGACCTGCGTTAGGCCTGGTTACTTCTTGGTCTTGGCCTTCACGCCGCGCTGGCGCTGGGCTTCAAACAGGCATACGCCCGTTGCAACCGAAACGTTCAGGCTGCTGACGCTACCAGCCATCGGCAGCTTCACCAGGTAATCACAATGCTCGCGGGTCAGGCGGCGCATGCCTTTACCCTCGGCACCCATGATCAGGATGGTCGGGCCGGTGAGGTCCTGGTCATAAATGCTGACCTCGGCCTCGCCCGCCGTGCCCACAACCCACAGGCCGCGCTGCTGGAGCTTCTCCAGGGTGCGCGCCAGGTTGGTCACGGCGACCAACGGAATCACTTCCGCCGCGCCGCACGCCACTTTACGCACGACTGGCGTCAGGGTGGCCGACTTGTCTTTAGGCACGATCACCGCCAGCGCGCCGGCAGCATCTGCCGAACGCAGGCAGGCGCCGAGGTTGTGCGGGTCGGTCACGCCGTCCAGCACCAGCAACAGCGGAGCGCCTTCGGTTCGGTCGAGCAGCTCGTCTAGCATCGCTTCGCCCCAGACCTGGCTCGGGCTGACGTCTGCCACCACGCCTTGGTGAACACCTTCTACCCACACGTCCATTTCACGACGCTCGGCCTGGCCGATGGCAACCTTGTTTTGGGTAGCCAGTTCGACCAGCGCTTGTACGCGGGGCTCGCTGCGACCTTCCGCCAACCACACTTGCTTGACGCGCTTAGGGTGGTGACGCAGCAGTGCTTCTACGGCGTGCACGCCGTAGATTTTTTCCAGACTCATGACTTGGCCTTAGGTTTGCGCGACCCGCCGCTTTTCGCGGGAGCCGAACCCGCTTTTGGCGGGCCTTTACGGTGTTTACTTGGCTTGCTCGACGGGTTTTCGTCCCCGCGGGACTTTCCCCCAGACGCCGCTTTACCACCGCTTTTGGCTTCGCTGAGCAACTGCTGCTTCAACTCGCGGCTTTTGCGCAATTCGGCGTTTTTCGCCGCTGCGTCGCTTGGGCGGTAGGCTTCAGGGGCCTTCTCCTTGGTGGACGAGCGGCGGCCAGACTTGGCTGGCGCAGGCTCGGCGGCCGCTGCTTTCGCGGGAGCGCCTTTGCCTTTGCCTGCTGTCGCAGTCGGCTCGCTGCCGCGCTTTTTACGGCTGCCCGGCGTTTCGGCTGGCTTTTCAGGCATGCCGAAGTCGATCTTGCGCTCGTCGAGGTCGACGCGCATGACCTGCACTTCCACGGTGTCGCCCAAACGGAAGCTGCGACCGGTGCGCTCGCCCGCCAGGCGGTGGTGCACAGGGTCGAAGTGGTAGTAGTCACCCGGCAAGGCGGTGACGTGCACCAGACCTTCGACGTAGATATCGGTCAGCTCAACGAACAGACCAAAGCCGGTCACGGCCGTGATCACGCCTGGGAACGACTCCCCCACGCGGTCTTTCATGAACTCGCACTTGAGCCAGTTCACCACGTCGCGGGTGGCTTCATCGGCGCGGCGCTCGCTCATGGAGCACTGCTCGCCCAGCTGTTCCAGGGCGGCTTCGTCGTACGGATAGATCCGTGCTTTCGGAATGCTCATGGCACCGGCGCGCTGGACGTGCGGCGTGTTCTGCTTGGAGTGAATCACGCTGCGGATTGCGCGGTGCGTGAGCAGGTCCGGGTAACGGCGAATTGGCGAGGTGAAGTGCGTGTACGCCTCGTAATTCAGGCCGAAGTGGCCCTGGTTATCCGCGCTGTACACCGCCTGGCTCAGGGAGCGCAGCATCACGGTCTGGATCACGTGGTAATCCGGACGGTCCTTGATGCTCGCCAGCAGAGCCTGGTAGTCCTTCGGCGACGGGCCGTCCTTGCCTTTGTGCAGGGACAGGCCGAGCTCACCGAGGAACGCGCGCAGTTTTTCCAGACGCTCCGGCGGCGGGCCGTCGTGCACCCGGTACAACGCAGGAATTTCGTGCTTTTTCAGGAATTCAGCGGTGGCCACGTTGGCCGCCAGCATGCATTCCTCGATCAGTTTGTGAGCGTCGTTACGGGTAGTCGGGGTGATCGCGGCGATCTTGCGCTCGGAACCGAAGACAATCCGGGTTTCCTGCGTTTCAAAATCAATCGCGCCACGCACGTGACGAGCGCCCAGCAACACTTTGTACAGCGAGTAGAGCTGCTTGAGGTGTGGAACCACGCCCGCGTATTCAGTACGCAGGGCCTTGGCTTCGCTGGTTTTCGGCGTTTCCAGAATGGTGCTGACCTTGTTGTAGGTCAGACGCGCCTGGGAGTGGATCACCGCTTCGTAGAACTGGTAGTCGGTCATTTCGCCGGTTTTCGAGATAGTCATCTCGCACACCATGGCCAAACGGTCGACTTTCGGGTTCAGGGAGCACAGGCCGTTGGACAGCTGCTCAGGTAGCATCGGGATCACGCGCTCCGGGAAGTACACGGAGTTGCCGCGCACTTGAGCTTCGTTATCCAGCGCCGAACCGATCTTCACGTAGCTGGACACGTCGGCAATCGCGACGAACAACTTCCAGCCACCGGAGAACAGGCGCAGCTTGCCAGGCTTGGCTTCGCAGTACACCGCATCGTCGAAGTCGCGAGCGTCTTCGCCGTCGATGGTCACAAACGGCAGATGGCGCAGGTCGATACGTTTTTCTTTGTCTTTATCTTCGACTTCCGGCTTGAGCTTGGCGGCTTCTTTGAGCACCGCATCAGGCCAGACGTGAGGAATATCGTAGGTGCGCAGTGCAACGTCGATTTCCATGCCCGGCGCCATGTAGTTGCCGACCACTTCAACGATATCGCCCTGAGGCTGGAAGCGCGGGGTTGGCCAGTGGGTGATTTTCACCTCAACAAACTGACCGACCTTGGCGGCGCCATTGCGGCCCGGGGTAATCAGCACTTCCTGCTGGACCTTCGGGTTATCCGGCACAACAAAGCCGATGCCGCCTTCTTCGAAGTAACGGCCGACGATGGACTCGTGGGCACGGGATACCACTTCGACGATCACACCTTCACGGCGACCGCGACGGTCCAGGCCGGAAACGCGTGCCAGGGCACGGTCGCCATCGAACACCAGGCGCATTTGCGCCGGGCTCATGAACAGGTCGTCACTGCCGTCGTCCGGGATCAGGAAGCCGAAGCCGTCACGATGGCCGGCAATGCGGCCCAGGATCAAGTCGAGCTTGTCCACAGGCGCGTAAGTACCACGGCGGGTGTAGATCAGCTGAGCATCGCGCTCCATGGCACGCAAGCGGCGGCGCAGGGCTTCGAGCTGGTCTTCGGTGGTCAGACCGAATTCTTCAACCAGCTGCTCACGGCTAGCAGGCGAACCCCGATCGGCGAGATGCGCCAGGATCAATTCGCGGCTAGGAATAGGGTTTTCATATTTTTCCGCTTCACGAGCGGCCTCGGGATCGAGGGACTGCCAATCGGCCATTAGAGAGTTTTCACCTTGTCTATATGTGGGTTAGTTTGGCATACGCGTATTGAAACGGGAAATTTCAGGTATCAACAAGCCCCTAAAAGCACTTTTGTCGCCCTCGGAACACACCTTGCCCGACCACTTGCGAAGTTTTCCAGGATTTTTTGATATCGGGGCTTTACAGCGCAAAAAGTGGTCCGTATAGTGCGCGCCATCGACGACGGCAACGTTGTTGATGTTGCCCAGGTGGTGAAATTGGTAGACACGCCAGCTTCAGGTGCTGGTGATCGCAAGGTCGTGGAAGTTCGAGTCTTCTCCTGGGCACCAAATTCAGATCAAACCCGCGAAAGCGGGTTTTTTCGTTTCAGGCCTTTGATTTTTAAAGAGAATCTTGATTTATATTTTCGAATCAGGGGTTTACAGATCAAAAAGCCCTCCGTATAGTTCGATCCATCAACAGCGCAAGCGCTGCTGATAATGCCCAGGTGGTGAAATTGGTAGACACGCCAGCTTCAGGTGCTGGTGATCGCAAGGTCGTGGAAGTTCGAGTCTTCTCCTGGGCACCAAATTCAGATCAAACCCGCGAAAGCGGGTTTTTTCGTTTCCGGGGTTTGAAAACATTAGCCTGGAAACTTCCCCGGCGATTTCCCCCCTCGTCCGCACTTGAGAAGTTTTATCGTTTATCCTTGCAATGATTTGTTGCACACAAGCGAGGAACAACCCGGATGATGATCCGCGAACACCGTCTCAAGGCATCCCTTCTGCGTGGCCTGACCCTCACCCTGCTCGGCCTGACCCTGCTCTCGCCCGCCGCCTATTCTGCCGACAAGATCGCCCTGACCTTGTACAACGGCCAACACAAAGAAGTCGGCGACGAACTCGCCAAGGCCTTCGAAGCCAAGACCGGCATTCACGTCAACGTGCGCAAAGGCAGCAGCAACCAGCTGGCCAGCCAGATCGTTGAAGAAGGCGCCCGCTCGCCTGCCGACGTGATCTACACCGAAGAATCACCGCCGCTGAATAAACTCGGCGAACAAGGCCTGCTGGCCAAGATCGACGCCAGCACCCTTGACGTCTTGCCCAAGGATTATGTCGGCGCCAATGGCGACTGGATGGGCGTGACCGCGCGCACTCGTGTGGTAGCGTTCAACCCGAAACTGATCGCTGAAAAAGACCTGCCCAAGTCGGTGCTGGATTTCGCCAGCCCCGAGTGGCAAGGCAAAGTCGGCTTCGTGCCCACCAGCGGCGCGTTTCAGGAACAAGCCGTGGCGATCATCAAGCTGCACGGCCGCGAAGCCGCCGAAGAATGGCTGACTGGCCTGCGCGCTTTCGGCAAGGTGTACAGCAATAACATGGTCGCCCTCAAAGCAGTAGAGAACGGCGAAGTGGCCACGGTGCTGGTGAACAACTACTACTGGTTCGCCCTGAAAAAAGAAAAGACCAACCTCGACTCGCAATTGCATTACTTCAGCGACGGCGATGTCGGCGGCCTGATCACTGTGTCTTCGGCGGCGGCGCTGAAATCCAGCCCACATCCCAAGGAAGCTCAGCAACTGCTGGCATTCATGGCCAGTGAAGAAGGCCAGCGCGTCATCACCAACACCTCCGCTGAGTACCCGTTGCGCAAGGGCATGGAATCGAGCCGTGGCCTCAAGCCTTTCAGCGAGCTGCAACCGCCGAAAGTCACCCCTGCAGACCTTGGCAACGCCGAAGAAGCCCTGGACCTGGAACGTGACGTTGGCTTGAACTGATGAACCCATCGCCATCCGCCCTCGCCTCTCGTGGGGGGTTCAGCCCGCGCCGCAAGCGCCCGTCGATCTGGCTGTTGCTGCCCGTACTGTTTCTGGTCGGCTTGAGCCTGTTGCCGCTGGTGTATGTCGGGACCAAAGCCTGGCAAGCGGGCTGGGCGCAGGCGGTGCATTTAATATGGCGCCCTTACGTTTTTGGACTGCTGCGCAATACCCTGGCCTTGATGGTCGGGGTGACGGTGGCATGCAGCGTGATCGGCCTGTCGCTGGCCTGGCTGCTGGAACGCAGCAACCTGCCAGGGCGGCGCATCTGGGGCGTGATTTTGTGCCTGCCCTTTGCGGTGCCTGCGTTTGTCAGCAGCTTCACCTGGGTGTCGCTGAGCGCCAACTTCGAAGGGCTGGGCGGGGCGATCCTGGTGATGAGCCTGTCCAAGTACCCGCTGGTGTTTTTGCCCGTGGCGGCGACCCTGCGCAACCTTGATCTGTCCCTTGAAGAATCGGCCCGCACCCTCGGACTGAATCGCTGGGGCGTGTTTTTTCGCATCACGCTGCCGTTGCTCTGGCCTTCGCTAGTGGCCGGGGCGCTGTTGATTGCGCTGCACATGCTGGTGGAATTTGGTGCGCTGTCGATCATTGGCCTGCAGACCTTTACCACCGCGATCTATCAACAGTTCGAACTGGAATTCAGCAACGCCAACGCGGCGATGCTGTCGGCGGTGTTGCTAGTGATGTGCCTGACGTTGCTGTGGCTGGAGTTGCGCGTGCGCGGCAAAGGCCGGCACGTGCGCATCGGCCAGGGCGCCGCGCGGCATGCCGAGCAGGTCAAGTTGGGCAACTGGGCGCCGCTGGGGCAAGTGTATTGCCTGGCACTGGCGATCATTGGCAGCGGCATTCCGCTGGGGATGCTGGGTTACTGGCTGGCGGTGGGGTCGTCGGCGGCGTTCCCGCTGGCCGAGATGAGCGAGGCGCTGCTGTCTTCTCTCGCACTGTCTCTGGGTGGCGCTGCACTTTGCCTGGTGCTGGCCGTGCCGGTGGGGTTGCTGGTGGTTCGCTACAAAGGCCAATTGGCGATCTGGGCCGAGCGCCTGCCGTATCTGCTGCACGCGCTGCCGGGCCTGGTGATTGCGCTGACGCTGGTGTATTTCGCGCTGCATTACGTGCCGGCGCTGTATCAAACGTCGGCGCTGCTGCTGATCGCTTATGCGTTGTTGTTTCTGCCGCTGGCACAGGCGCCGATTCGTACCGCGCTGAACAAGGCTGCGCCGCAGCTGGAAGAGGCCGCGCGCACGCTGGGTGCGTCCTCTTTCAGCGCGTTTTGCCGGGTGACCTTGCCGATTATTTTTCCGGCATTGGGCGCGGCGTTTGCGCTGGTGTTTCTGGATGCGATGAAGGAGTTGACGGCGACGTTGTTGCTGAGCCCGACGGGATTGAACACCCTGGCCACAGAGGTGTGGGCGCATACCGCGAATGTGGAGTTTGCGGCGGCGGCGCCTTATGCGGCGTTGTTGATTTTGGTGTCGGGGTTGCCGGTTTATTTGTTAACTACTCGGATGTATTTGAGCCGCTGAGATCGCTATCGCAGGCAAGCCAGCTCCCACCTTTGAATGGCTTTGCAATTCAAAGGTGGGAGCTGGCTTGCCTGCGATGAGGCCAGATCAGACAACCTCAGGCCCGGAACTGCCCGAGGCTTGCCTTCAACTGCGCCGCCAACCCATCCAGCACCTTGCCACTGGCCGTGGTCTCCACCACCGCCTGCGCCGCACGCTCAGCCTGAGCATGAATTACCTCGACCCGCCCACGCACTGCATGCGCGCCTTGCGCCTGATGTTCCGCCGCACGCGTCGCCAACCCAATCGCGGCATGCACTTGCTCCACCGACGCCTGCACCGTCTGCTGCAAGCGCACGCTGTCGCGCAGCACCAGCAACCCTTCATTCGCCTGGCGCCCCGCCTTGCTGATGGTTTCCACGGCTTCGCGCGCGCCCTGCTGCAACGCCACGATGTGTGCCTGGATGTCCCCGGTAGAGCTTTGAGTCTTGCTCGCCAGCGCCCGCACTTCGTCCGCCACCACGGCGAAACCACGCCCGGTTTCACCCGCACGCGCCGCTTCAATCGCAGCGTTGAGCGCCAGCAGGTTAGTCTGTTCGGCAATCCCGTGAATCACCGTCAGCACCACTTCGATCTGCTCGCTTTGCTGCGCAAGCCGCTCGATCACCTTGGACCCCGCCTGCACCTGCCCCGCCAACGCTTCGATCAAGCTGCCGACCTCAGCCGAGGTGCGCGAGTTTTCATCGGTGGCTTGGCGAATATCCACTACCTGCTGCAACGCGGCCTGCATCGCATGGCTCTCAGCCTGGGCCTCATCGGCCATCTGCGACAGTGCGCGCAGGCTCTCGGCCACCTCATCTCGCTGCAAGCCCGCCGCCGCGTCGGCGCCGGCATTGCGCAGGGTCATCGCGCCAATTTCCACACCGGTGCGCTGGGCCACATCGCCCGCCTCGCGCACGATCGGCTGCAACTTATCCACAAAGCGATTAACTGCCGACGCCATGTCGCCGATTTCATCCTTGCTGCTGATTTGCACTCGCTTGGTGAGGTCGCCCTCGCCCGCAGCCAAGTCATCCATGGCTGCAATCAGCAACTTCAGGCGATTAACCACACGGCGCCCCAACACAATGGCAATCAGCAGCAAAACACCGAACCCGACGATTGCGAGCCCCATGCCGATGCGCCAGCGCAAGGTGCCGGCGGCTTCCTGCACCGCACCTGTGGTGTTGGCGGTCATTTGCGTGGCGGTGGCTTGCGCCGACTGCAAGCGAGCGCCCATGGCGGCCGCGCTGTCCGCTGCGGCGCCTTGCAGGCTGTCGCCGACCAACTGATCACTGCTCGCGATCAGCGCGGCAAAGCGCTTATCCAGTGCCGCCAGGTCAGTCTCGACGGAAGCGGTTGAAACGCCCATGCGAACCTTGCCGATTTCTACCCCGTTAGGGCTGATGGACGCCTCGACGTAGTACACCGACGGGTCGCTCTTCGCGGCATCCAACACTTTGTCCAAGGCGCGATCACCCGCACCTTTTGCCAGCAATGCCTGGTTGATCGGGTTTTCGCGGTTCAGGTAACGGGTCAAGTGCTCACCGGCCGCGTCGTCGTAGACCACGAACAGCACGTTGGGATTGCGCTGAGCACGCCGGGCAAACTCCGACAGCGTCGGCACGTCGCTGTCCCACATGGCGCGCGGCGCCACCGAGGCGAGCAATTGCGCCATGTCATTGGCCGAGTCGTGCAGGTCTTTTTCCAGGGTCGCACGCAGTTGCTTCTGCTCGTCCTGCAAGCGCGAAGACAAACCACTGGTGAGACGCTGGCGAGTACTGGACGAAAGGTTGTCCAGACTGGAGGTCACTTCCTTGCCGGCTTGCGCCAACTCACCCGACAATTTCTGGCTGTCGATTCCCAGGCGATTGCCCAAATCAGCCTCCAATGCAGTGACAGTGCTCCGCGTCAGAGCGACGGCGACCAGCACTTGCACCAAAAGAGCGATACCTAGGGTAACGAACACCGGCCGCAACAGACGGCTTTGTAACAACGAGAGAACGGCAGACACTGGGAATCCCTCCACCACGGGTGCCATTAATTTGATAGCACCGCGAAAGAAAGAAGCAAAGCAAGGGTTGTGCCGTTTACCAGGCAGAAACGACAAAGGGCTCCCGAAGGAGCCCTTTGCTTTTTACATCAACAGCTTATTAAGCGAACGGGTGACGCAGAACGATGGTCTCGTTGCGGTCAGGGCCCGTCGAAATAATGTCGATTGGCGCGCCGATCAGCGTTTCAACACGCTTGATGTAAGCACGTGCATTGGCTGGCAGCTCTTCCAGGGTTTTGGCGCCCACGGTCGATTCGGTCCAGCCCGGCACTTCTTCGTACACAGGCTGCAGGCCTGCGTAGCTGTCAGCGTCCGTCGGGGCAACGTCCTTACCGTCTGCGTCTTTGTAGCCGATGCAGATGTTGATGGTTTCCAGGCCGTCGAGTACGTCCAGCTTGGTCAGGCAGATGCCCGAGATGCTGTTCACATCGATAGCGCGACGCAGGATAACGGCGTCGAACCAGCCACAACGACGAGCACGGCCAGTGGTCGCGCCGAATTCGTGGCCTTGCTTGGCCAGGTGCGCACCGACGTCGTCGAACAGCTCAGTCGGGAACGGGCCCGAACCTACGCGGGTGGTGTAAGCCTTGGTGATGCCCAGGATGTAGTCCAGGAACATCGGGCCAACACCCGAACCGGTAGCAACGCCGCCAGCGGTGGTGTTGGAGCTGGTCACGTACGGGTAAGTACCGTGGTCGATGTCCAGCAGGGAGCCTTGGGCGCCTTCGAACATGATGTCTTTGCCGGCGCGACGCAGGTCGTGCAGCTCGGCAGTCACGTCCAGCATCAGCGGCTTGAGCAGCTCTGCGTATTCCTTGCACTCAGCCAGGGTCTTTTCAAACTCGATGGCTGGCTCTTTGTAGTAACCCACCAGCATGAAGTTGTGGTAATCCACCAGTTCACGCAGCTTGTCTTCAAAGCGCGGCATGTTGAGCAGGTCGCCCACACGCAGGCCACGACGTGCAACCTTGTCTTCGTACGCCGGGCCGATGCCGCGACCGGTAGTACCGATCTTCAGCTCGCCACGGGCCTTTTCACGGGCCTGGTCCAGCGCAACGTGGAAGGACAGAATCAGCGGGCAGGACGGGCTGATACGCAGGCGCTCGCGCACCGGTACGCCTTTCTCTTCCAGCTTGATGATCTCGCGCAGCAGGGCGTCAGGTGCAACGACCACGCCATTGCCGATCAGGCACTGCACGCCTTCGCGCAGGACGCCCGACGGGATCAGGTGCAAGACGGTTTTTTCGCCATCGATGACCAGGGTGTGGCCAGCGTTGTGGCCACCCTGGTAGCGCACTACGGCGGCAGCATGTTCGGTCAGCAGATCAACGATCTTGCCTTTGCCCTCATCACCCCATTGGGTGCCCAGGACTACGACATTCTTACCCATAACACTTGTCCTCATTCGCGCAAACTTGGTGCCGGCGATGGCCGGCAGGAAAACTCAAGAAGCCAGTGGCGATACTTGCCAAAGCCCGTTCTGCAGAATCAATTGCCGGTCGCAGTCCGC
>NZ_JAFCTN010000048.1:0-30525 GCF_049896045.1 Pseudomonas sp. PWP3-1b2 | reverse complement strand
ACACGCTGACCCTCACTGCGCAACTGGCAAACCTGCTGCCAGAGTGCTGCGTCCGTACTGTCGGGCATCCAGATGCCACCAGACGGCAGCTCGACCTCAGCACGCCCCAGGGTCACCAGGGTTTTCAAATCGGTGGAAAAGCCAGTCGCCGGACGCGCGCGACCGAAGTCAGCGCCGATATCGTCATAACGACCGCCTTGGGCGATGGCTTGGCCAACACCCGGTACAAATACTGCGAACACCACACCGGTGTGGTAGTGGTAGCCGCGCAGCTCGCCCAGATCAAAGTACAGCGGCAGCTGCGGGAACCGCGCCGACAACCGCTCGGCAATCGCCAGTACGTCGTCCAGCGCCGCCAGGACTGGCGCCGGTGCATTGGCCAAACGCTCGCGCGTAGCGACCAGCACTTCAGAACCGCCACACAGGTCCACCAACGCACGCAGCATGCCCGCCAAATCCGCAGGCACACCCTCGGTGAGGGCGATCACTTCATCGATGGCCTTGCGTTGCAGGGCATCGAACAACCGTTGTTCCACTTCACCGGACAAACCGGCCGCGCGGGCCAGGCCGCGGTAGATACCGACGTGACCCAGGTCCATGTGCACGTCCGGCACGTCAGCCAGTTGCAGCATGGCCAGCATCAAGCTGATCACTTCAACGTCGCTGCTCGGGCTTGCGTCGCCGTACAACTCTGCGCCCAACTGGATAGGGCTGCGCGAAGACGACAAGGCGCGCGGTTGTGCATGCAGCACACTGCCGGCGTAGCACAAACGGCTCGGGCCTTCGCGGCGCAGGGTATGCGCATCGATGCGCGCCACTTGCGGCGTGATGTCGGCACGAAAGCCCATTTGCCGTCCCGATTGCGGGTCGATGACCTTGAAGGTGCGCAGATCCAGGTCCTGGCCCGCGCCGGTCAGCAGGGATTCCAGGTACTCGATATGCGGGGTCACGACAAACTCGTAACCCCAGCTCTGGAACAGATCCAACACCTGACGACGCGCTACTTCAATGCGCGCAGCTTCTGGTGGCAGTACTTCTTCGATGCCATCTGGCAGCAGCCAGCGGTCTACCGTTGCCATTACGCCATTCCCCTATGATCCGGGCGGCCAACCCTCGGCCGAGCCTTGAGTGAAGCAGAAAATGCCCGGCCCCTGCCCAAACAACGCGCAAGAACGACGTGACGAAATGGCCTGCTAGCGGCCTCGTCGGGCACTTTCCTCGAAAAACCTGTGGCGTCTGCGCGGCCAAACAACAATCAAACATGCAGACGCAAAAAAGCCGGGAATTTCCCGGCTGCCGCATCATACACCCGTTTTCTGAAAGGATCACCCCGCCAGGCGTTTTAGCCGCCCGACGGAGTGCGCCCTGCAGTCACAGGCTGTTACTTGGACTTTTCCAGGTAGCGGAAGAAGTCGCTGCTTGGGTCCAGCACCATGACGTCGGTTTTGTTCGCGAAGCTTTCACGGTAGGCGCGCAGGCTACGGTAGAACGCGTAGAACTCCTGGTCCTGGCCGTAAGCCTTGGAGTAGATCGCGGCGGCTTGAGCGTCGCCATCACCGCGGGCCTCTTCAGACTCGCGATAAGCTTCGGCCAGCAGTACACGGCGCTGACGGTCGGCATCCGCACGGATACCTTCAGCCAGCTCGTTACCTTTGGCGCGATGCTCACGGGCTTCACGCTCACGCTCGGTGCTCATACGCTCGAACACGCTGCGGTTTACTTCCTTCGGCAGGTCAATGGCCTTGACCCGGACATCGACGACTTCGATACCCAGCTCTTTTTCTGCCATGGTGTTCAGCGAGCGGGTGATGTCAGCCATCAGCGCATCACGTTCACCAGAAACCACCTCGTGCAGGGTGCGTTTACCAAACTGGTCACGCAGGCCCGATTCCAGACGACGCGACAAGCGCTCGTCAGCAATCTGCTTGAGGCCGGAGGTCGCGGTGTAGAAGCGCTCGGCATCCTTGACGCGCCACTTGGCGTAGGCGTCAACCATCACGGCTTTCTTTTCCAGGGTCAGGAAACGCTGTGTCGGTGCATCCAGGGTCATCAGGCGGCCGTCAAACTTGCGCACCTGGTTCACGTAGGGGACTTTCACATGCAGGCCCGGCTGGACATCCGCCTGGACGACACGACCGAATTGCAGCAACACCGCGCGCTCGGTTTGAGACACGATGTAGAAGCAGTTCCAGGCAGCGATGACCACCACGACACCCACAATCAGGGCTGTCAGCGATTTATTGTTCATCAACGACTCTCCCTGGTACGTGTTTGCTGTTGCAACAAGTCAGCGGCCGCACGGGCGCTCGCTTCGTTGGCAGCCGCTGTAGAGCCTGTGGACGGCGTGGCGGTGCTGCTACGACCACCTTCGATCATCTTGTCCAGCGGCAGGTACAGCAGGTTGTTCTGCCCACCTTTGCTGCCGGTCACGAGAACCTTGCTGGTGTTGCTGAAGACTTCCTGCATGGTGTCCAGGTACAGACGCTCACGCGTGACTTCCGGCGCCTTGCGGTACTCGGTAACCAGCTTGGTAAAGCGGTCCGCCTCACCCTTGGCGCGGGAGACCACTTCGTCGCGGTAACCGTTGGCATCTTCAAGGATGCGCTGGGCCTGACCACGGGCTTCCGGCACGACGCCGTTGGCGTAGGTTTCAGCCTGGTTGCGCGAACGCTGCTCGTCTTCACGGGCGCGGATCACGTCATCAAAGGCTTCCTGCACTTCACGCGGTGCCGCTGCGCTCTGTACGTTCACCTGGGTGACGGTGATACCGGTGCGATAGGTATCGAGGAACCGTTGCAGGCGCTCCTTGATCTCGCTGGCCATCAACTCACGACCTTCAGTCAGCACCTGGTCCATGGCGGTGGAACCGACCACGTGGCGCAGGGCGCTTTCGGTTGCGTGTTGCAGGCTGATTTCCGGCTGATCAACGTTCAGCACGAAGTCCTGCAGGTTGCTGATCTTGTACTGCACGGTCAGCGGCACTTCGACGATGTTCTCGTCTTCGGTCAGCATCTGGCCCTGCTTGGTGTAGGCACGCTCGCGCGTGACGTTCTCCATGTACTTCTTGTCGATCGGCGGGAAGTAGATGTTCAGGCCCGGGCCGACTGTCTCGTAGTACTTGCCGAAGCGCAGCACCACGGCTTGCTCCTGCTCGTCCACGACATACACGGCGCTGTAAAGCCAAACGGCTGCAAGCACGACAAGGCCCAGGCCCAGCAGGCCATAGCCACCGCCCTTGCTTGTGCGACCGCCGTCGTCACCGCCACCACGTTTTTTCCCACCACCGAACAACCCATTCAGGCTTTCCTGCAGCTTTCGGAAGGCCTCGTCGAGATCCGGTGGCCCCTTGCGGTCGCCATTATTGCGGCGCTTACCACCCCAAGGATCCTGATTATTCGAGTTGCCACCCGGCTCATTCCAAGCCATAGCGCTCTCCATCTGATAAAGCAAAGACGCACCCACGGCGCGCCGACCAATGCTACAGAATGCCTGCTACTGCGGCACAACCGCTTTCGGAGGCTTTTATTGCAAAGTGTGTTGTTCGATAAACTCTGTCGGCACCACACCTTCACGACTCACGAGTCGATTCAGCTCCGTGCGCGGCAATCGAACGGCCAGCAAACTGACACCTTCCTCGTCGTATTCTTCTTTCTGTACCGCGCCCAGCTCGAAAAACTGTGCACGCAGTCGAGCAAAACGCTGAGGCAAGCGCAAGGTACCGATAAACAAATCGCTGCCCAACAACTCGGCAATGGCTTGTTCAAGCAATTCCAGGCCACTGCCATCACGCGCCGACAGCCAGACCCGCTGGGGCTTGCCGTCTTCGTCGCGCTGGATTTGTGGCTCTACGCCTTCAAGCAAATCGAGTTTGTTATAGACCTCGAGGATCGGCAAGTCCTGGGCACCAATCTCGCCCAGCACCACCATCACCTGCTCGATCTGCAGCATGCGATCCGGTTCAGCCGCATCGATCACGTGCAACAGCAGGTCGGAATTGCTCGACTCTTCGAGCGTAGACCGAAATGCCTCGACCAGTTTGTGGGGCAAGTGACGAATGAAACCCACGGTGTCGGCCAGGACAATCGGCCCCAGGTCGTCGAGTTCCAGACGGCGCAAGGTCGGGTCGAGGGTGGCGAACAGTTGGTCGGCCGCGTACACGTCGGATTTGGTCACGTTGTTGAACAGCGTGGATTTACCGGCGTTGGTATAGCCCACCAGCGACACGGTAGGGATATCCGCACGCATGCGGCCCCGTCGCGATTGCTCGCGCTGGCTGCGCACTTTTTCGAGCCGGCCCTTGATCTGGCGCAGGCGAACCCGCAGCAGACGGCGGTCGGTTTCGAGCTGGGTTTCACCCGGCCCGCGCATGCCGATACCGCCACCTTGACGCTCAAGGTGAGTCCAGCCGCGAACCAGCCGGGTGCTCATGTGGTCAAGCTGGGCCAGTTCGACCTGGAGCTTGCCTTCATGGGTACGGGCGCGTTGGGCAAAAATATCGAGAATCAGGCCGGTACGGTCGATCACGCGACACTCGAAAACACGTTCGAGGTTACGTTCCTGACTCGGCGTGAGGACGTGATTGAAGATCACCAGATCGGCTTCTTCGGCATGGACCAGGTCGCGTAATTCCTCGACCTTGCCGCTGCCAATCAGGAATTTGGCGGTTGGCCGATGACGCGGCACGTTAAAAAACGCAACGGTCTCGGCGCCGGCCGAATTTGCCAACTCCTGAAACTCCTGCGGATCTTCGCGCGCCTCAGGGTCCTGTCCATCCAAGTGAACGAGAATTACCCGCTCACCACCACCGTGGCGCTCAAAGAACAAAGGAGACTCCTATCAGGCGTTACCTGGCTCAGCGTCACCCACTTCGTCACCGGCTGCGCTAGGCAGGCGAATTGGACGAACTGGAACGACTGTCGAGATAGCGTGCTTGTAAACCATTTGGCTGACGGTGTTTTTCAGCAGGATGACGAACTGGTCAAACGACTCGATCGTGCCTTGCAGTTTGATACCGTTGACCAGATAGATGGAAACCCCAACTTTCTCTTTACGTAAAGTATTCAAGTAAGGGTCTTGTAGCGAATGCCCTTTTGACATGTGCCGCACTCCTTTAAGGATCAATAATAAAATTCGGAAAATAGATAGCTTATGGCCGTCACACCCCCAAGGATAGACGGCAATTGCAAGGACTCAGCTCAATATGGAGACCGTTCCCAAGTATTTCAAGGCGCGTGACAGATTGTCGCTGTCCAGGCTGTCCAGCCAGTGCAAATCGCTCCAGCTGCGCAACCAGGTGAACTGGCGTTTCGCCAATTGGCGCGTGGCGATGATGCCGCGCTCCTGCATCTCGGCTGACGTCAGCTTGCCATCCAGATGATCCCAGACTTGGCGATAGCCAACAGCACGTATCGAAGGCAACCCTGAGTGCAGGTCACCTCTGGAACGCAGTGCTACGACCTCCTCCACAAACCCCTGTTCCAACATAATTGTGAATCTCTGTGCAATTCGTTCATGCAGCACTTGGCGATTTGCCGGAGCGATGGCCAGAGTCGCCACAGTATAGGGCAATTGTGACCCACCAGATGCGCCTGCATCAGCACTTTGCGCAGTTTGTTTCAGCCTGTGTTCAGTCATGGTCAGGCCGCTGACCCGCCAGACTTCCAGGGCGCGGGTGAGGCGCTGGGGGTCATTGGGGTGAATGCGCGCCGCTGACACCGGGTCCACCGCCGCCAGCTGATCGTGCAAGGCTTGCCAACCAAGGCGCGCAGCCTCCTCTTCAAGGTCGGCGCGCACCTGCGCGTCGGCAGGCGGCATATCCGCCAGCCCTTCCTGCAAAGCCTTGTAGTAGAGCATCGTGCCGCCCACCAACAGCGGAATGTTGCCCCGCGCGGTGATCTCGGCCATGGCGGCAAGCGCGTCGGTGCGAAAATCGGCGGCCGAATAGCTCTGCGACGGGTCGATGATGTCGATCAATTTGTGCGGATGTTCGGCCAGCAGCGCTTTTGACGGCTTGGCCGTGCCGATATCCATGTCCCGGTAAACCAGTGCAGAGTCAACGCTGATCAGCTCGCACGGCAGCACTTTGGTCAGTTCGATGGCCAGATCGGTCTTGCCTGCAGCCGTGGGGCCCATCAGGAAGATCGCGGGGGGCAAGGCACTCATCAGCGGCCGCGCAAGAACAGTTTGTCCAGATCATCCAGGCCCATTTGGGTCCAGGTCGGTCGGCCATGGTTGCACTGTCCGCTGCGCTCGGTGTTTTCCATGTCGCGCAGCAAGCCGTTCATTTCCGGCAAGGCCAGCCGGCGGTTGGCGCGGATCGCGCCGTGGCAGGCCATGGTACCGAGCAGTTCGTTGATATGCGCCTGGATGCGGTCGCTGGTGCCATATTCCATCAGGTCAGCGAGTACATCGGCGACCAAGCGGTTGGCTTCGGCCTGCTTGAGCAGCGCGGGAATCTGGCGAATCGCCAGGGTTTCCGGGCCGAGGCGCTGCAACTCAAAGCCAAGTTTCTGGAACACACTGTGGTGTTCTTCGGCGCAATCGGCTTCGCGCTGGCTGACGGCCAGGGATTCCGGGACCAACAGCGGCTGCCCGCTGAGGCCTTCGCTGGCCATGGCGATTTTCAGGCGTTCGTACATGATCCGCTCGTGGGCCGCGTGCATGTCTACCAGCACCAGGCCATGGGCGTTTTCCGCGAGGATGTAGATACCCTTGAGCTGCGCCAGCGCATAGCCCAACGGCGGAATATCCCCGCCGCCTTCCGGCAGGGCAACCGCAGCACCGGGCTCGGCGCCCGGCAACGGCGCAAAAAATTCACGATAGGCTGCCTGCGCCTCGGCCACCGGCAGCGCGGTTTGCGGGCGTGGCGTGTATTGATACTGATAACCCGCCCCTGAACCTGAGCCCGTCGTGGTCAACGAAGGCTGCGGCTGCGGCGATTGCAGCAGGTTGGCCGCCAGGCTCATTTCACCCTGAGGGCCGAATTCACCAGCTTGCGGGCCACTCGGGCGCACCACAGCCGTCACGATCGGCGCAGACAGCTGGTCATCCGGACGCACGTCGCCCAAGGCGCGGTGAAGCGTGCCGTAGAGGAAGTCATGCACCATGCGCCCATCACGGAAGCGTACTTCGTGCTTGGTCGGGTGCACGTTGACGTCGACCACCGAAGGGTCAACCTCAAAAAACAGCACAAATGTAGGGTGGCGCCCATTGAACAGCACATCGCGATAGGCCTGACGCACCGCGTGCGCCACCAGCTTGTCGCGCACGGCACGGCCATTCACGAAGAAATACTGCAAGTCCGCCTGGCTGCGCGAGAAGGTTGGCAGCCCCACCCAACCCCACAGGTGCAGGCCGTTACGCTCGATTTCAATCGGCAGCGCCTGCTCCAGGAACCCCGCACCGCAAATGGCCGAGACACGCCGAGCGCGTGCGGCGTCGTCGTGGGCTTCATGCAGGCTGAGGATGGTCTTGCCGTTGTGGCGCAGGTGAAAGGCTACGTCGAAACGCGCCAGGGCCAGGCGTTTGATCACTTCTTGCAAGTGATCGAACTCGGTTTTTTCAGCCTTGAGGAATTTGCGGCGCGCCGGGGTGTTGAAGAACAGGTCGCGCACTTCCACCGAGGTGCCCACCGGGTGCGCGGCAGGCTGGACCCGAGGCGCCATGTCGCGGCCTTCGGTTTCTACCTGCCAGGCTTGCTCGGCGTCGCGGGTGCGCGACGTGAGGGTCAGGCGGGCCACGGAACTGATGGAGGCCAGGGCCTCACCGCGAAAGCCCAGGCTCATCACCCGCTCCAGGTCTTCGAGGTCACGAATCTTGCTGGTAGCGTGGCGCGCCAGGGCCAGCGGCAGGTCATCGGAGGAGATGCCGCTGCCGTCGTCGCGCACCCGCAGCAGCTTGACGCCGCCCTGCTCCACGTCCACATCAATGCGCTTGGCACCGGAGTCGATGCTGTTTTCCAGCAGTTCCTTGATCACCGACGCCGGACGCTCAACCACCTCACCCGCCGCAATCTGGTTGGCAAGGCGCGGGCTGAGCAACTCAATGCGCGAGCCGCTGTTCAAGACTGATTCGCTCATTACTGCGCCGCCAATTCAGTGCCGGGAATGGTCAGCACCTGGCCGACTTTCAGCTCATCGGTTTTCAGGTTGTTTGCGCTGCGCAACGTAGCAGGCGACACCTGGAAACGCACCGCCAGCATTGCCACGGTGTCACCGGGCTGCACGCGGTGGTCACGCGGGCCCTGGGCGATTTTCCCGGAGTCGCGCAGCCAGGCGATATACGTGCCCGGCGGCGGGTTCTGCTGGAAGAACTGGCGAATACCGGCGCTGATCGAGCGCGCCAGCGCCTGCTGGTGGCTGGCACTCGCCAATTTGGAGGCTTCGTTGGAGTTGGAAATAAACCCGGTTTCCACCAGGATCGACGGAATATCCGGCGACTTCAACACCATGAACCCGGCCTGCTCCACGCGCTGTTTGTGCAGCGAGGTGACACGGCCGATGTTACTCAGGACTTTCTGGCCGACGTTCAGGCTGGAGGTCAGCGAGGCAGTCATCGACAGGTCGAGCAGTACGCCGGCAAGCATTTTGTCCTTGTCATCAAGGGACACATTGCCGGCCCCGCCGATCAAGTCGGAACGGTTTTCGCTGTCGGCCAGCCAACGCGCGGTTTCGGACGTGGCGCCGCGATCCGACAGGGCAAATACCGAGGCGCCAAAGGCGGCAGACGACGGTGCGGCGTCGGCGTGGATTGACACGAACAGGTCGGCGCCTTTCTTGCGCGCGATTTCGGTACGGCCACGCAACGGGATGAAATAGTCGCCGGTACGGGTCAGCTCGGCGCGATAGCCTTTCATGCCGTTGACCTGACGCTGCAATTCACGGGCGATAGCCAGTACCACGTCTTTTTCATGCTGACCGCGCGAGCCGGAAGCACCGGGGTCTTCGCCGCCGTGACCGGCGTCGATCACTACGATAATGTCGCGCTTGCCCGCCGGGGCGGGTGGTGGTGGCGGCAACTTGACCTGCGGTTGCGACGGGTTGACCGGCACAGCAGGCACCGTCGCAACACTCGGCGGCGGCGCTGGCGGCGGGTTGGCATCGGCGGCATTGTCGAACAGGTCGACCACCAGCCGGTTGCCGTACTGCCCGTTGGGCGCCAGCACGAAGCTTTTCGGGGTCACCGCCTTTTTCAGGTCGATGACCACGCGCAAGTCGGTCGGCGTACGTTGGGCCGAGCGCATGCTGGTGATCGGGGTATTGGAGGTGGACACCTTCAACGGCGCGGCCAGGGTCGCACCGTTGATGTCGATTACCAGGCGATCCGGCGACGACAGGGTAAACACACTATGCTGGACCGGGCCAGACAGGTCGAACACCAGCCGCGTGTTATCCGGCGCTCGCCACAGGCGAACACTTTTCACCTGCGAAGCAGCCAGAGCATTGACAGTCATTGCCGTAAGCAACACCCCTACGACAGCAACCAACGCGCGAAAGCGCATACCTAACCCCACCAATTATTTGAATTCCAATGCCAAAGCGGCGCACCACGACTGGCCGCGCACGCTCTGGGGCAACAACTTCAGCTGACGTCCATGCTCTTGGGGCGTAATGGTAATGGTCAGGTCCGGCTTTGGCAAAAAGCCTGTGCCTTTATCTGGCCACTCGATCAGGCACAACGCGTCTTCATCGAAGTAATCGCGGATGCCCATGTACTCAAGCTCCTCGGGATCGACCAGGCGATACAGGTCGAAGTGAAAGGCGCGCAACGCCCCAATTTCGTAGGGCTCAACCAATGTGAACGTAGGGCTTTTGACTGCCCCGGCATGGCCCAGGCCGCGAATAATCCCGCGTGACAGCGTGGTCTTGCCCGCCCCCAGGTTGCCTTCGAGAAAGATCAGCCCGGCGCCGGCCGTGACCTGGGCGATGCGATGACCGAAGGCGACCATCGCCTCTTCATCTGCCAGGAAAAAGGTTACTTCAGACACGGCGACTGCTCCTCCAGCAATTGACGAATGGCGGGTATCAGGTCGCTGGCAGCCAAGCCGCGACCAAAGGTGCCCTGGCGATCTCCCGCCGTGGCATGCAGCCACACCGCCAGGCAGCTCGCCTCAAACGCCGGCATGCCCTGGGCAAGCAATGCGCCTACCAGGCCGGCCAATACATCGCCGAGCCCTGCGGTGGCCATCGCGGGATGGCCTTGGTCACATCGTGAAATACGTCCGTCCGGGGCAGCAATCAAACTGCCAGCGCCCTTTAGGATAGCCACTGCATTGAATTTCTGACTTAACGCGCGCGCCACCTTGAGGCGGTCGGCCTGAACGTCGGCAGTGGTGATGCCCATCAACCGCGCGGCTTCACCCGGATGCGGCGTGATCACTGAATTGGCCGGCAAGCTCACGCCGCCCTTCGCCAGTTGATTCAAGGCGTCGGCATCCCACACCTGCGGCTGCCTGGCATTGGCCGCCACAGACAGCAGGCTTTTGCCCCAGGCAGCGTCCCCCAGGCCTGGACCGATCACGATCACCGAGATTTTTTCCAGCAGCCCCATCAGTTGGTTCGCCGAGCTGACGCCGACTGTCATGACCTCCGGCAACCGCGCCAACGCGGCAGGCACGTGCTCGGGGCGGGTCGCCAGGGACACCATGCCCGCGCCACTGCGCAGGGCGCTTTCGGCGCTCAACAGCGAAGCGCCGCCAAAGCCGCGATCGCCGCCGATGACCAGCAGGTGGCCGAACTGGCCCTTATGGGCGTCTGTGGAACGCGCAGCCAGTTGCGGCAAATGGCCGTGCAACAGGGGCTGAACGTCGGTTATTGGGTGTTTTGTCTGCGGCATGCGTCTTCAAGCTCCGATGTCTGGCAGAATTATACGCATCTAACCTGTGGTTTCCCGTGTCTCATGCCCGCTATTACCTCCGATCTGCCCGCCCTCGCCCAATCGATCAAAGACTGGGGCCGTGAGCTGGGCTTTCAACAAGTCGGCATCAGCGGCCTGGACCTGGCCGAGCATGAGCAGCACCTGCAACGCTGGCTCGACGCGGGCTACCACGGCGAGATGGAATACATGGGCGCCCACGGCAGCAAACGCTCGCACCCCGATGAACTGGTGCCGGGCACCTTGCGCGTAGTGTCGCTGCGCATGGATTATCTGCCAGGCAACACCCAAATGGCGCAACTGCTGGCAAAGCCGGAAAAAGCCTACATCTCGCGCTACGCCCTGGGCCGCGATTATCACAAGCTGATCCGCAAGCGCGTGCAGCAACTGGCCGACCGCATCCAGGCCCAAATCGGCCCGTTCGGCTTTCGCGCCTTTGTCGACAGCGCGCCAGTGCTGGAAAAAGCCATCGCCGAACAGGCCGGTCTCGGCTGGATCGGCAAAAACACGCTGGTACTCAATCGCAAGGCTGGCAGCTATTTCTTCCTGAGCGAACTGTTTGTCGATTTGCCGTTGCCGATAGATCCGCCCCACGCCACCGAACACTGCGGCCGCTGCACCGCCTGCCTGGATATCTGCCCCACTAATGCCTTCGTCGGCCCTTACGTGCTGGACGCCCGGCGCTGCATTTCCTACCTGACCATTGAACTCAAAAGCGCCATTCCCGAAGACTTGCGCCCGCTGATTGGCAACCGCGTGTTTGGCTGCGATGACTGTCAGATCGTTTGCCCGTGGAATCGTTTCGCCCGCCCTACCAGCGAAAGTGATTTCAAGCCACGGCATAACCTGGATAACGCAGAACTGGCCGAACTGTTTATGTGGGACGAGGATAAATTCCTCAGCAGCACCGAAGGTTCGCCGCTGCGCCGCGCCGGTTATGAGCGCTGGCTGCGCAACCTGGCGGTGGGCCTGGGTAATGCGCCGTCGAGCATTCCGGTACTGGAAGCCTTGAAGGCGCGCCGGGATTACCCGTCAGAACTGGTGCGCGAACATGTGGAATGGGCGCTGAATCAGCACGTCAGCCGTTAGTGCACGTCGTCGTTGTAGACAAACTTGGGCATTTCCCAGTGAAAACGGATCGCCAGCAGGCGCAGTAAAAAGCCGCTGAACAGGGTCAGCAGAATCGATTGCTCGCTTGGCAGCTCCAGATACAGGCAGAGCATGTAAAACCAGGCGGCGAGGAACGACACGCTGGCGTACAGCTCGCGGCGGAAGATCAGCGGGATGTCATTGCAGAAAATGTCGCGCAGGATGCCGCCGAAGACGCCGGTAATCACGCCGCTGACCGAAGCCACGAGCATGCCGTGGCCCATTTCCAGGGAGGTCATGCAACCGATCAGGGTGAAAGCCACCAAGCCCACGGCGTCCAGTGCCAGAAACAGCGAGCGCAAGTGGCGCATCAGCGGCGCGATAAAAATCGTCACCAGGGCCGCGATTGAGGTCAGCACCAGGTATTCCGGGTGTTTGACCCATGTCAGCGGGTAATGCCCCAGCAACACGTCGCGCACCGAACCACCGCCCAAAGCCGTGACGCAAGCGATCAGCACCACGCCAAACCAATCCATGCCACGCCGCCCGGCGGACAAGGCACCGGTCATGGCTTCGGCGGTAATGGCGATGAGGTAGAGCATCAAGAGCATGATGGCGATCCTTGCGATTAGGCCGGCAGTCTAATCATTTGGCGATGGCACCAAAAGGGGGCGCCTGGCGAAAGACCGAGTCGCGCGCATCGCAGGCAAGCCAGCTCCCACAGTTGAATGGGTTCACACATCAACGTGTGGGAGCTGGCTTGCCTGCGATGGCGTCAGAACAGACGCCGAGCCTTCAAGCCTTGATGAAATGCTTGCGGTAATGCTGCAGCTCGGCAATCGACTCGCGAATATCATCCAGCGCCAAATGCGTGCTGCCTTTATGGAAGCTGTCTTTGACTTCCGGCGCCCAGCGCGCGGCCAGCTCTTTCAAGGTGGACACGTCCAGGTTGCGGTAATGGAAGTAGCTTTCCAGACCTTTCATGTGCGTATAAAGGAAGCGACGGTCCTGGCAGATGCTGTTGCCGCAGATCGGCGACTTGCCCTTTGGCACCCACTGCTCCAGAAACGCGATGGTTTCGGCTTCGGCTTCGGCCATGCTGATGCGGCTGTCGCGCACGCGCTGGGTCAGGCCGGAGTTGCCGTGGGTGCGCGTGTTCCACTCGTCCATGGTGGCAAGCACCGCGTCGCTGTGGTGGATAGCGATCACCGGACCTTCGGCCAAGGTGTTGAGGTTGCTGTCGGTGACAATGGTCGCCATCTCGATGATAACGTCGCTGTCGGGGTTCAGACCGGTCATTTCCAGATCGATCCAAATCAGGTTCTGTGGGTTTTGCATGGCTCTATTCTCTTGGCACCTTGGCTTAGCTGCGCAGTTTAGCAGGCGGGGCGTGCTAGACTCGCGACCGTTTTACCTAACCTTTGCATTATCGACACGGAACACCAATGGCCAAACGCCAGCTCAATCGTCGCCAAAACTGGCGCATCGAAAAGATTCAGGGTGAGCGCGCTGCACGCGCCGCCAAACGTGAATCCTCCGCCGTGGAAGCGCTCGAGGGCGGCGACCTGGGCCCCGAACAAACCGGCCTGGTGATCGCGCACTTTGGTGTGCAGGTCGAAGTCGAGGCGCTGGAAGGCGAACTCGCCGGCTCGGTATCCCGTTGCCACTTGCGCGCCAACTTGCCTGCGCTGGTCACCGGCGACAAGGTCGTGTGGCGTGCCGGCAACCAGGGCATCGGCGTAATCGTCGCCCAGTTGCCGCGCACCACCGAACTGCGCCGCCCCGACAGCCGTGGCCAACTCAAGCCGGTGGCGGCCAACGTCGACATGATCGTGATCGTGTTCGCGCCGTTGCCCGAGCCCCATGCCAACCTGATCGACCGCTACCTGGTAGCCGCCGAACATGCCGGCATCCGCCCGCTGCTGCTGCTGAACAAATTCGACCTGATCGACGAACAGAACGCCCCGGCGCTCAACGCGTTACTGGCGGTCTACCGCACGCTGGGTTACCCGGTGCTGGAAGTGTCGGCGCATCACGGCAATGGCATGGAACAGCTGCAACAGCAGTTGGACGGGCGCATCAGCGTGTTTGTCGGCCAATCGGGCGTGGGTAAATCCTCGCTGGTCAACAGCCTGCTGCCGGAAGTCGACACCCGTGTCGGCCCGCTGTCGGAGCTGTCCGGCCAGGGCACGCACACCACCACCACCGCGCGGTTGTTCCACTTCCCCGGCGGCGGCGAACTGATCGACTCCCCGGGTATCCGCGAATTCGGCCTCGGCCACGTCAGCCGCAGCGATGTGGAAGCGGGCTTTATCGAGTTCAACGACCTGATCGGCACCTGCCGCTTCCGCGACTGCAAACACGACCGCGAGCCGGGCTGTGCGTTGCTCAAGGCGCTGGAAGACGGGCGCGTGCAGCAACAGCGCATGAACAGCTATCGCTCGATTATTGCGAGCTTGCCTGAGAGCAGTTACTGACAGTTGTGGCGAGCGGGCTTGTTGTGGCGAGCGGGCTTGCCCCGCGTTGGGCTGCGCAGCAGCCCTAATCCAATCACCGCATTTTTTCAGACAAAACGCGTTGTCAGGTTTTGGGGCTGCTTCGCAGCCCAACGCGGGGCAAGCCCGCTCGCCACAACAAGCCCGCTCGCCACACCTGCTCTGTGAGGATTACGGCGCAGGCGCCGTAGGATCTTTCACCCCACCCTCATCAAACAGGTTCAGCTTCTGCCGCAGCTCATGCGCCGGCAACGGTTCCTGCCCTGGCGGGATGGCGTTCGGGTCTACGGGCACTTCACCTGGCGCGCCCTCCGCCGGAGTCGGAGCTGGCACTGCGCCCTGATCACCTTCGATCGCACGCTGGGCCTTTTTGGTCAGCACCACGATATCGATGCGGCGGTTACTCGGGTTGAACGGGTCTTTTGCATCAAACAGCTGCGAGGATGCAAAACCCACCACGCGCGCCACTTGCGGGTCTGGGTAGCTGCCCGCGACTAACGCACGGCGAGCCGCGTTCGCACGGTTGGCCGACAGCTCCCAGTTACCGAAGTCGCCCTGGCCCGCATAGGGTTTGGCGTCGGTGTGGCCGCTGATGCTGATCTTGTTCGGCACCGCTTTGATGGTGTCGGCCATGGCCAGCAGGATGTCTTCGAAGTAGGGTTTCAGGCGCGCGCTGCCGGAGTCGAACATTGGCCGATTGGCCGCGTCGGTGATCTGGATGCGCAGGCCCTCAGGGGTGATTTCGAAGGAAATCTGGTCCTTGAATTTCAGCAGTTGCGGGTTTTCTTCGACCTTGGTCTGCAGCTCCTTGAGCAACAGTTCGAGGCGTTCCTGCTCAACCTGCTCGGCCATGCTCTCGACCTTTTCGCGCTCGATCGGAATGTTTTCCTGCGGCGATTCGGTCTTGACCTCCGGGTTGATGGTGCGCTCTGGCGCCAACTGCGGCGAGCCGCCCAGGTCGATCACAAAGGGCGTACCGCTTTCCGAAAAACCAATCGGGTCTTTGAAATAACCGGCGATGGCGATCTTCTGTTCCGGCGTGGCGGTAGACATCAGCCACAGCACCAGGAAGAACGCCATCATCGCCGTCGCAAAGTCGGCGAAGGCAATCTTCCAGGCGCCGCCATGGTGCCCCGCAGCGAAGCGCTTGACGCGCTTGATGATTATCGGCTGGTTGTTTTCCATGACTTAGCGACCGCGAACCGCTTGTTCCAGCTCGGCAAAACTTGGGCGATGCTTGGGGTACAACACTTTACGACCGAACTCCACCGCCAGCGACGGCGGCATGCCGGAGGCCGACGCCACCAGGCTGGCCTTGATCGATTCGTACAGATTGATTTCTTCCTTGGCATCGTGAGCCAGGCAGGTTGCCAGCGGACCGAAGAAACCGTAAGCCGCAAGAATACCGAAGAACGTACCCACCAGCGCCGCACCAACGTGCATACCAATAGCCGCCTGGTCGCCTTCGCCCAGGGAAGCCATGGTGACCACGATACCGAGTACCGCCGCGACGATACCAAAACCGGGCATGCCGTCGGCGATGCCGGTCACGGCGTGGGAAGGGTGTTCGAGTTCTTCCTTGAGGCTGAACAGTTCCATGTCGAACAGGCCTTCCAGCTCGTGGGGCGCCATATTGCCGGAGGACATGATGCGCAGGTAATCACAGATATAGGCGGTCATGCGCTCATCTTTGAGTACAGCCGGGTACTTGGCGAAAATCGGGCTGGCGGAGGCGTCTTCAATGTCGGCTTCGATGGCCATCATGCCTTCGCGGCGGCTCTTGTTGAGGATCTCGTAGACCAGCCCCAGCACTTCCAGATAAAAAGTGTGGGAAAAACGCGAACCGAACATGCCGATCGACTTCTTGATCACGTGCATGGTCATGTAGCCGGGGTTGGCTTGCAAAAATGCGCCAAACGCGGCGCCGCCGATAATCAGCACTTCGAAAGGCTGCACCAGCGCGGCAATTTTACCGTGGGACAGGACGTAGCCACCGAGCACGCTAGCGATGACGACGATGATGCCGATAATTTTAGCCATAGGGGATTTGTACTTGCGCCGTCGGGTTCATGGACATATTGGGTGCTGCTGAAAACTCTTGTTCTACTTATCGGCAAAACTGCGCCAGACTATAGCCCGTTAAGGCGAAAAGCCAATCCGGCCCGATCCGGGCGTGTTGAACGCAAGTGATGATCGCGCACCAATCATGGCCAATGAAACGATAGCTCCAAGTGCAAAACCCACCACCCTCGCCGCCTGGATCAAGTGCCTGGACGAGGTGCTGCTGCCTGTCCCACTGGCCAGCCACGAGCGCGTGTGCAAAGCCATTCGCGACAGCCGCAGCTCGCTGCGTGATATCGCCGAGCTGATGCAAAACAGCCCGGCGCTGGTGCTCAGCGTGATGCGCGAAGCCAACAGCCACACCCATGGCAGCATGGCGGAACCGGCGGAAAACCTCGAAGTGGCGCTCAACCGTCTCGGCCTCAAACGCGCCGAGGAGTTGCTCGCGCGCCTGCCCTCAGTGCCGGAAAAAGACATCCCCGTGGCCTTGCGCCAACTGTTGCTGGTAAGCCAGCACGCGTCGCAGCAAGCCAGCGGTTTGTTTGCCAGCCGCCTGGCGCGCTTGTGGCAAGACATCCACTGGGGCAGCCTGCTGTTTCTGTCGCCGCTATGGCCAATGGCCGTGGCCTATCCCAAGCTCCTGGAAGAATGGGAACTGCGGGTGATCCACAAAGGCCAGTCGGCGCGCCAGGTCGAGAAAGAATTGTTCGGCGTGCGCCTGCTCGACCTGTGCCTCGGCTTGACCGAAGCCTGGCACCTGCCGATCTGGGTGTCCCAGGGTTACACACTGTTGCTGACCGAACAGCGTTTGCTGGTCAAGGCGCTGCACATCGCCCGTGAAGACGACGCGCTGCGCCACCAGCAACTGCTCGACGCCGAACCCAACCTGCGCCGTTGGCTGAACCAGCCGGCGAACACCGTGTTGCTCGCCAACGGCCTGGCGATGTCGGCCCAGGAGTCCTGGGCCTGCCCGCACACAGAGCGCTGGCAGTACCTCACCGCGCTGTACCTGCAAGCGCCAATGGGCGACGTGCAGCAACAGGTTCACCAGCAAGCGGTGATCAGCGCCAGCACCACCTTGATGCCCGACCTGTGGCACCCAGCGTTGTCACTGATCTGGCCGTGGCATGTGCAAAAGGTCCATCGCGGCCTGTTGCCAGCGCCACCGCCTACCGCCGAATCGCTGGCCATCTGGCGCAAGCGCTGCACCGAGTTGCTGGTGGAGCCGAGCCGTTTTGCCAACGCCATGCACCTGACCACCTGCGCCAAGGAAGCCTTGGTCGCCAGTGGCATGCAGCGGGTGTTGCTGTTTATGGCTGACCGCGCCTTGAGCACCTTGCGCGCGCACCAAGCCGACGGCTTGCCCAAGGACGCCGCGAACCTGAGCCTGGACGTGGTCAACAGCACGCTGCTGCAACGGATGCTGGAAAAATCCGCCCAGGTGCGCCTGACGCCCGACAACCACGCGCAGTTCTCCGCGCTGTTGCCGCCGACCTTGCGTCGCCTGTTCACCGGCGAACACCTGCTGCTGCGGTCGATGAGCTGCAATGGCCGCGTGGTGATGGTGATGGTGGCTGACCAGGGCGGCGGGCCGTTCTCGGAAACCACCGTGCAGGCCTTCGGCAAAACCGCCCAATGCATCGAAAAGGCCCTGCACAGCTTTACCAACCGCAGCGCCTGATGCTTGCGCTACAATCGCCGTCTTTTATCGCCAACATTTGTGCCCAGGAGACCTCACATGCCTGACTTCTCTGGCTTGCCGCTGGTGATCGAATCCAGCGACCTGCTCGGTCAACTGGATGCCGAACACTTGATTCTGGTGGACCTCACCAGTGCCGCCCGCTACGCCGAAGGGCATATCCCCGGCGCGCATTTCGTTGACCCCAAGCGCACCCAACTGGGCCAGCCGCCGGCACCCGGCCTGCTGCCCCACAAGGCTGATCTGGAAAAACTCTTCGGCGAACTGGGCCACACCCCGGACGCAACTTACGTGGTCTACGACGACGAAGGTGGCGGCTGGGCCGGTCGGTTTATCTGGATGCTCGACGTGATCGGCCACCAGAAATACCACTACTTGGACGGCGGCTTGCTGGCGTGGCTGGAAGGCCAGCACCCGGTTTCCACCGAGGTGCCCGCCCCCGTTGGCGGCCCGGTCAGTCTGACCTTGCACGACGGCCCCACGGCCACCCGTGAATATCTGCAAAGCCGTCTTGGCGCTGCTGACCTGGGTATCTGGGACGCACGCGGCCCGCTGGAATATTCCGGCGAAAAAGTTCTCGCAGCCAAAGGCGGTCACATCCCCGGCGCGGTGAACTTCGAATGGACGGCCGGCATGGACAAGGCGCGCAACCTGCGCATTCGCCGCGACATGCCGCAGATTCTCGAAGACCTCGGGCTGACCCGCGACAAAGAAATCATCACCCACTGCCAGACTCACCACCGCTCTGGCTTCACCTACCTGGTGGCCAAGGCGCTCGGTTATCCGCGAGTCAAAGGTTATGCCGGTTCCTGGGGCGAATGGGGCAACCACCCCGACACCCCCGTTGAGATTTAAGGTTTAAGGACACTCCATGAAAAAGCAGTTGTTTATCCTCAGCCAGTACTTGCTGCCGCACCACTTGCTGTCGCGTTTGGCTGGCTGCATCGCCGAATGCCGCGTGCGCTGGTTCAAGAACGCCTTCACCAGCTGGTTTGCCAAACGCTATCAAGTCGACATGTCCCAGGCCCTGGTCGAAGACCTGACCGCCTACGAGCACTTCAACGCCTTCTTCACCCGCGCCCTCAAAGACGGCGCACGCCCACTGGACCAAACCCCAGGCGCGGTGCTGAGCCCGGCCGACGGCGCGATCAGCCAGCTTGGCCCGATCGAGCATGGCCGCGTGTTCCAGGCCAAGGGCCACAGTTTCAGCGTGCTGGAATTGTTGGGTGGTGACGCTGCCTTGTCCGCGCCCTTCATGGGCGGTGATTTCGCGACCGTTTACCTGTCGCCGAAGGACTACCACCGCGTGCACATGCCACTGGCCGGCACCCTGCGTGAGATGGTCTACATTCCAGGCCGCATTTTCTCGGTCAACCAGACCACCGCCGAAAACGTGCCTGAGCTGTTCGCACGTAACGAGCGCGTTGCCTGCATTTTCGACACCGAACGCGGCCCGATGGCGGTGGTGTTGGTGGGCGCGATGATTGTGGCGTCGATTGAAACCGTGTGGGCCGGGCTGGTAACGCCGCCGAAACGCGAACTGAAAACCTTCCGCTACGACGAAGCCGCACGTGCCCCGATTCACCTGGAAAAAGGTGCGGAGCTGGGTCGCTTTAAACTGGGTTCGACCGCCATCGTGCTGTTCGGGCCGGATCAAGTGAAGTGGGCTGAAGAGTTGGTGGCGGGTACGCCGGTGCAGATGGGTCAAGGCATGGCATTGCCAAAAGCCTGATTCAGAATAGATTTGCAGCTGGAACCCGATCAATGTGGGAGCTGGCTTGCCTGCGATGACAATGGTGAATCCAAAACCGCTATCGCAGGCAAGCCAGCTCCCACATTTTTTACCGCTTTTTTTTCAGTTACAGCTGACCATCGCGGTCGCGCAAGCCCAGCAGATACAGCACGCCATCCAACCCCAAGGTCGAAATCGCCTGCTTGGCCGACTGCTTAACCAGTGGCTTGGCACGGAACGCCACACCCAACCCGGCAATCGCCAGCATCGGCAAATCGTTCGCCCCGTCGCCGACCGCAATGGTCTGCTCCAGACGCAACCCTTCCTTGTGCGCCAACTCCCTCAGCAGGTCCGCCTTGCGCTGTGCGTCGACAATCGGCTCGACCGCGACGCCCGTAACCTTGCCATCCACCACTTCCAGCTCGTTGGCGAACACATAGTCGATGCCAAGCTTGGCCTGCAATTGCTTGGCGAAGTAGGTAAAACCGCCCGACAGAATCGCCGTCTTGTAACCCAGTCGCTTGAGTTCAGCGAACAGGGTTTCGGCGCCTTCGGTTAAGCGCAGCGACGCGCCGATGGAATCCAGCACGCTCACGTCCAAGCCTTTGAGCAGCGCCAGGCGCTCCTTGAAGCTGGCACGGAAATCCAGCTCGCCCGCCATGGCGCGCTCGGTGATTTCGGAAACTTGCTCGCCCACACCGGCGGCTTTGGCCAGTTCATCGATGACTTCGGCTTCGATCAGCGTCGAGTCCATGTCGAACACCGCCAGGCGGCGGTTACGGCGGAACAGCGAATCTTCCTGGAAGGCGATATCGACATTCAGCGCCTGGGCCACGCTCAGGAATTCGGCGCGCAGGGCTTGCGGATCAGCCGGTTCACCGCGCACGGAGAACTCGATGCAGCCCTTGCCTTTGTCGGCAGGCGTGTCCAATGGCATGCGACCCGACAGACGGTCAATATGGTCGATATTCAAACCGTACTGCGCGGTAATAGAGCTGACGCGTTGCAATTGTTCGGCGGTAACCTTGCGCGTCAGCAACGTCACGATGTGGCGTTTTTTGCCCTGCCCCTCTACCCAATGCTGATAATCGGCTTCGGAGACCGGGGTGAAACGCACCTGTTGATCCAGCTTGTACGCCGTAAACAGGATGTCTTTGAGGACCGAAGACGCCTGCTCGGTGCTCGGGATTTCCACCAGGATGCCGAACGACAACGTGTCGTGGATCACCGCCTGGCCGATGTCGAGAATGTTCACACCACCCTGCGCCAGAACACCGGTAATGGCGGCGGTAAGACCCGGGCGATCTTCGCCGGTGATGTTTATCAGGACAATTTCGCGCAAGGCGCACCCCCAGGCTGGAAAAAAACCGCATTCTACCCACTTTCAGTGACCATCGGGCACAGCCAGCGCTTTGCCGGTTCTAGGGCTGTCGCTATACTGCGCGTCAACTTCACGGACCAAGAGCCGAGCGCAAGTGAACCGGCCCACGCCAGTAAAAACCGATAACTTCTTCCTGCTGATCTTCCGGGCACTGCGCCACCGCCGTGTACCGATCGCATTACGCATCGCCAGCCATAACGTGATCCTGGTCGCTCTGGCCCTGGTGATCTACGCCTGTGTGATGGGTTTGCAGTTCAAACAGGCCATGCACGAGCAAGCCGACGCCCTGGGCGAGAGCTTGACGACCCAGACCGCCACCTCGGCGACTGAGTTGCTGGTGTCCAACGACATCCTGAGCCTCAACGTGCTGCTCAATAACCTGACCAAAAACCCGCTGGTGGCCCACGCGGCTATTTATAGCGTGGACAACCGGATCATGGCCGAAGCCGGGCAGCGCCCGAAAAACGGCCTGCTGGGCGAAGCCGAAGGTCTGTATCAGAGCAACATTACGTTTCAGGATGTGAAGGCTGGCCAACTGCGCATCAGCCTCGACATGCAGCAATTCCAGCAGCCGATGACCATCAGCCTGCAAAGCATGGGCATCTTGAGCGCGATCCTGTTGGCACTGGCGCTGGCTCTGAGCTTGCGCCTGGGTCGGCATATCTCAACGCCGCTGATGCAACTGCGCATCTGGCTGCGCGATATCGACGAAAACACCCCGGCCACGGATCGCCAGGATGAAATCGGCGACCTCGCCCGCCAGCTTCACGCAAGCTTCGCCCCGGAGCCGCTGGTGCCTGAGGTTGAACCCGAGCCTGAGTTCGACGACACCGATTACGACGACGAGCCGGCGTTTGAAACCCGCGACCTGCGTGAGCCAGGCTTTGACGAAGACGCCCCGGTGGCGGGCCTCAAGCCTGCGACACGCCAGGTGATCAAGGCTGAAGAAGGCGAACTGGATGACGAAGACCCGTTCGCCGACCTGCGCGACAATTCTGCCGCCGCCCCGGCCGCCGCACCCAAGCCAGTGCCGGTACCGGTGAAGAACACCGAACCTCAGCACAGCGCGGTACTGGCCGTGCAGTTGGGTGCACAGGACCAACTGCGCCGCCTGCCCCGCGCCCGTCTGACGGAATTGCTGGAGCGCTACCGTGATTGCCTTGACCAGGCCGCCTCGCTGTATCAGAGCGAGCTGCACACCCTGAACGATGGCAGCACGCTGATGCTGTTTCACAGCGAAGACAGCGGTGAGGATTACCTGACCAACGCCATCTGCTGCGGCGAGTTGCTGCGCGCCCTGGGCCATGCCCTGCAGATTGAAGTGGCCGACAGTGGCATCACCTTGCAGCTGCAACTGGGCCTGACGGTAGGTGACGATCTGTTTGGCATGAGCCAGATTGATCTGCTGCTCACTGAAATCGCCCAGGATGCACTGGCCTTGTCGCAACACAGCCGCAACCTGCTGCTGGTGGAGCGCAAGATCAGCGAAGATGCATTGATCCGTCAGCGTGCGCGTATCCGCCCGATCGCCAGCCCGGAAGGCGCGAGCTGTGTGGAGCGGTTGATGGAGCCGTATCCGTCGATGCTGGAACGCCAGTTGGCGCGGATGCACGAGACCCGCAGCAAAAACTGAAGTTCACCACCCCTTCCTGTGGGAGCGGGCTTGCCCGCGATAGCGGAGGATCAGTCGGCATATCATTGGCTGAACCACCGCCATCGCGGGCAAGCCCGCTCCCACATTGGTTTCACTGACTGCCTTAAATCGCATACAACAAAAAGGCCCGCTTACTCAGCGGGCCTTTTGTTTGTCTGCGATTCAGGTCAGAACCTGAACACTTCCATATCGGTACGAATCGGTGCGGCCATCGGCATCTTCGGCTTGCCCGGCGCTGCCGGTTTAGCTGCCGGAGCCTGCTTGCGCGGGGCCTCGGCGATTGGCGGCTGGTTGGCCAGTGGCTTGAGCGCCACCGACAACTGCTGCGCCAGATGCTGCAACAATACGCCCTGGGCCTGGACCTGGGACGCGGTGGAGCCGGTGTGTTCTTCCTGCAAATGCACGATGCGGTTATCCCGCACCTGGCCACGACGGTCGATCAAGCGCCACTGCGCATCGAGGATCGCCGGCTGCGAAGCACCCGAGTCGAGCCGGGTGATAGTCAGCAATACCTGCACATCCGGAGTAAAACCGGCTGGCGCAGGCGCAAGCACCACGCGCTGGCTGTCCAGATGACCCGCGACCTGGCGCAACATCAGCTGGTTGATGTCGGAGGACAAACTGCCCGCCCAACGACCGTCGGTAGAACCTTGCAGGCTGCCGTCGTTCTGGCGTTGCAGCAGGGTTTCGCGTTGCAGGTAGTCAGCAACCACTACCGGGCCAAGCAATACAGCCATACCAGCGGTTTGTGCTGGTTGAGCCGGACTTCCGCTGTCCAGCTGGTACAGCGACACCGGTTGGTGTGTGCTGCAACCCGTCAGCCCCAAAAGGCCAGCGAGCATCAAAAATAAAGGAAGGCGTGGAGCAGTCATCATCCCATCCAAGTGGCTGCCACAAGGCTAACCACAATGTAATACTAAAAAATAACCTAAATACGCTCGGCCACGCCGGCGCTGGAAAGGGCATATCATCCGTGAATATGCGTCATGACTCCAGCGCCAAAGCGTCGATCTACGCGTTAAATCGTAGATCAAGGGCTCTAATACGCCTTAAACCGGTGTTTCCACCAATAAAGCATCCACTCGCTGGAAGCCGCGTGGCAATTTGTTGCCCCGTCGCCCACGTTCACCCTTGTAATGCTCAAGGTCGTCAGGGCGCAGCGACAGCGTACGCTTGCCGGCTTGAAGCACCAGGGTAGAGCCTTCCGGGATCACTGCGATGTCGGTCACGTACTCTTCGCGACTGGCGACCCGCTCCCCTGGAATCCCGATAATCTTGTTGCCCTTGCCTTTGCCCAACTGCGGCAGGTCGCTGATCTTGAACACCAGCAAACGCCCTTCAGTGGTCACCGACGCCAGCCAGTTGCTTTCGCGGTCCTCTACGGTGCGCGGCAGAATCACCTTGGCGTTGTTCGGCAGGCTCAACAACGCCTTGCCCGCCTTGTTCTTGGCCTGCAAGTCTTCACCCTTGACCACGAACCCGTAACCCGCATCGGATGCGATCACGTACAGCGAATCATCGTCCGGCAGCAGCACGCACTCGAAATTCGCCCCAGGCGGCGGCGTCAGGCGCCCGGTCAGTGGCTCGCCCTGGCCGCGTGCCGATGGCAGGGTGTGGGCCGGCACCGAGTAACTGCGCCCGGTGGAGTCGATAAACACCGCAAACTGGTTGGAACGCCCGGCGGCCGCGGTTTTGAAGCCGTCGCCAGCCTTGTACGACAGGCCGGTAGCGTCGATATCATGCCCCTTGGCGGAACGAACCCAACCCTTTTCCGACAGAACGACGGTAATTTTCTCGTTAGGCAACAGCTCTGTTTCTGTCAGCGCTTTCGCTTCAGCACGCTGCACGATAGGCGAACGACGGTCGTCGCCATAGGTTTCGGCGTCTTTGATCAGCTCGCTGCGCACCAGCTTCTTGAGCTTGGCTTCGCTGCCCAGCAGCGCTTGCAGCTTGGCTTGTTCCTTGAGCAGCGCGTCTTGCTCGTCGCGCAGCTTCATTTCTTCAAGTCGCGCCAACTGACGCAAACGGGTGTCGAGGATGTAATCAGCCTGGATCTCGCTCAGCTCGAAACGCGCGATCAGCTCGGCTTTCGGGTGCTCGGCGGTGCGGATGATGTGAATCACTTCATCCAGGTTGAGGTAGGCAATCAGCAAGCCGTCCAACAGATGCAGGCGGCGCTCAACCTTGTCCAGACGGAACTGCAGGCGACGGCGCACGGTGTTGACCCGGAACTCCAGCCATTCCACCAGCAGGTTGCGCAGGTTTTTCAGCTGCGGCTTGCCGTCCAGGCCGATGATGTTGACGTTAACCCGGTAGCTTGACTCAAGCTCGGTGCTGGCAAACAGATGCTGCATCAGCACTTCGTGGTCGACCCGGCTGTTGGTCGGGATGATCACGATGCGGCAAGGGTTTTCGTGGTCGGACTCGTCACGCAGGTCAGCGACTTGCGGCAGTTTCGACGGCTTGGCCTGCATCAACGCGGCAATCTGCTCCAGTACTTTGGCGCCGGACACCTGGTGCGGCAGCGCGGTGACAATAATGTCGCCGTCTTCAATGTGGTACACGGCGCGCATGCGCACCGAGCCCTTGCCGGTTTCGTACATCTTCAACAGGTCGGCACGCGGCGTGATGATTTCCGCTTCGGTCGGATAATCCGGGCCCTGGATGTGCTCGCAGAGTTGCTCGACCGTGGCCTTTGGCTCGTCGAGCAAACGCACGCAGGCCGTGGCGACTTCGCGCAGGTTATGCGGTGGCACGTCGGTGGCCATCCCCACGGCGATGCCGGTGGTGCCATTGAGCAGGATATTCGGCAAACGTGCCGGCAACACCAGCGGTTCGTCGAGGGTACCGTCGAAGTTCGGGCCCCAATCAGCGGTGCCCTGCCCCAACTCGCTGAGCAGCACTTCGGAGTAACGCGACAGGCGCGCTTCGGTGTAACGCATGGCGGCAAAGGACTTGGGATCATCCGGCGCACCCCAGTTACCCTGGCCGTCCACCAGCGTGTAGCGGTAGCTGAACGGCTGGGCCATCAGCACCATGGCTTCATAGCACGCCGAGTCGCCGTGGGGGTGGAACTTGCCGAGCACGTCACCGACGGTACGCGCCGACTTCTTGTGCTTGGAATCAGCGTCCAGGCCCAACTCACTCATGGCGTAGATGATGCGCCGTTGCACGGGCTTCAGGCCGTCGCCGATATGCGGCAGGGCACGGTCCATGATCACGTACATGGAGTAGTTGAGGTAGGCATTTTCGGTGAAGTCAGCCAGCGACCGGCGTTCTACGCCATCTAAGCTGTCTGCGAGGATGTCACTCATGCGGGCCTCATCATTGTTTGGTCTGGCGCAACAGCAAAGTGCCGCTGCGCTGGGTAAATTCAAGTTGTTTCAGTGCACTCATGCCCAGCAATATCTGATCGCCGTCCAACCCCGGCGCCACCAGGGCGCGCACGTCCTGCAGGACGATGTCGCCCAGTTTCAGGCGATCGAGGTGCGTACGAAACCCCTGGCTCAGGCCATTGGCGGTACTCAAGGTGACCGGCATGCCGCGTTTAAGCCCAAGGCGATCGGCCAACTCGGCCGGAACCGCCACATCCGTGGCCCCGGTATCGAGCATAAACGTCACCGGCTGGCCGTTGATCTGGCCGCTGGCGACAAAATGCCCCTGTTTATTGCCGAGCAGTTTGACTTCGATGTAACCCTGGTGCCGCTCTGAGGCTACGACGGCATTCGGGTTTTCCTGTCGCGCTTCCCACTGCCCAAAAAACCGTGTCGCCAAAAACAGTCCGGCGCCCCACGCCACAAACATCAACACGCGTCCGGCGCGTTTACCGGGCTGTTGTGCACTCATGGATTGGCGCTCCAGCCACCCGCAGGGGCGGCGAACCGATAAACCACCGGGCGTTTTTCCCCATCGGCGCGCGGGCCAAAATTGTTGTCGATGCCCAGCCAGGCGCCATCGGCATCCAGCACCAGCGCTTCTGCCAGGCCGTAGGGCTGTGCGTAGCGGCGGTTGGGCGCCAGGGTCTCGTCGGCAAACGACCAGCACAGCTCGACTTTGGCGGTGACCGCATCGCGCCGACAAATCTGAAACGCATTGCGCTCCAGGGTAAACAGCTTGCCGTTGAACAGCGCCAGGTCGGCAAAGTCCTTGGACACCGCCTTGGCGTTGGTAAACTGCGCCGGCTGCACTTCCTGCCCGGCCTCGCTCAACAATACGCAGGGCCCGTCGCAGTCCCACAGGCTTTGCGGCCGCTTGATGGAGATCAATCCACGTCGCTCACGCTCGGCTGCCAACCAGATCTGATTGCCTTCCGGGTTTATCGCAAGGCCTTCAAACAACGCATTAAAGTGCAACAACATGCCACTCGCGCGGGCTTCACGGACCATGCTCGGGGCGATTTTCAGCCACTCTGGCGCGCCGGTCACCGGCACTTGCAGCACGGCCGCGTGGGCTTCACTGACCATGTAACGGTTGCCGGCGCCATCGCAGGTGATGCCTTCAAAATCGAGGTCGCCACCGCGAATGAACGAAGCGGCCTTGGTGCGCGAACGCAACCCCCAGGGCAACCCGGATTCGGGCACCGGCGGCACATCGATTTTCACTGCTTCGGCCTGCCAGGTCGGCGCGCTGATATCCAGGCGATAAATCTGATCGTCATCGCGATCGGAAACCGTCCACAAGTCTTTGCCACACAGGGCCAGGCCCGACAGGTTACCGCCGCGCATGCCGTCCACCGGGTGTTCCGACACAAGTGTGAGCTCAGTCACGGGCGCGGCAACCACGTGAGTGGCCGCCAACCCGCTTAACATCAGGATCGCCAGGGCGAAGCCTGTGCGCATCAGCCCAGCACCTCCGCCAGATTGCCTTTGGATTCCAGCCAGGACTTGCGGTCCGGCGCGCGCTTCTTCGCCAGCAACATGTCCATCATTTCCGAGGTGGCGGCGTAGTCTTCCAGGGTCAACTGCACCAAGCGCCGCGTATTCGGGTCCATGGTGGTTTCGCGCAGTTGCGGCGGGTTCATCTCACCCAGGCCTTTGAATCGTGTGACCTGTGGCTTGCCGCGTTTCTTCTCGGCCACCAGACGGTCGAGAATGCCATCGCGCTCGGCTTCGTCCAGGGCGTAGAAAATCTCTTTGCCCAGGTCGATGCGGTACAGCGGCGGCATGGCAACGTAGACGTGACCGGCATCCACCAGCGGGCGGAAGTGCTGCACGAACAGTGCGCAGAGCAAGGTTGCAATGTGCAGACCGTCGGAGTCGGCGTCGGCGAGGATGCAGATCTTGCCGTAGCGCAGTTGGGCGATATCCGCCGAACCCGGATCGACACCGATGGCCACGGCGATGTTGTGCACTTCCTGGCTGGCGAGCACTTCGCTGCCATCAACTTCCCAGGTATTGAGGATCTTGCCGCGCAACGGCAGGATCGCCTGGAATTCCTTGTCCCGCGCTTGCTTGGCGGAACCGCCGGCGGAGTCACCTTCCACCAGGAACAGTTCGGAACGCATCGGGTCTTGCCCGGCGCAGTCGGCCAGCTTGCCTGGCAATGCCGGGCCCTGGGTGATGCGCTTGCGCTCAACCTTTTTGCTGGCTTTCAAGCGACGACCGGCGTTGTTGATCGCCAGTTCCGCCAGGGCCAGGCCCAGTTCCGGGTGCTCGTTGAGCCACAGGCTGAACGCATCCTTGACCACACCGGAGACAAACGCCGCCGCTTCGCGAGACGACAGACGCTCTTTGGTCTGGCCGGAAAATTGCGGCTCCTGCATCTTCATCGACAGCACGAACGCGATGCGCTCCCATACGTCTTCCGGCGCCAGCTTCACGCCGCGCGGCAACAGGCTGCGGTATTCGCAGAACTCGCGCATGGCGTCCAGCAAACCCTGGCGCAAACCGTTGACGTGGGTGCCGCCTTGAGCAGTGGGGATCAGGTTGACGTAGCTTTCCTGCACGCTGTCGCCACCTTCGGGCAGCCACAGCAACGCCCAATCCACGGCTTCCTTGTTGCCGGCCAGGCTGCCGCAGAACGGCTCGTTGGGCAGGCGCTCGAAGTCGCTGACGGAGTCTTCCAGGTAAGAGCGCAGGCCGTCTTCGTAATGCCACTCGACCTTTTCATTGGTGCCTTTGTCTTCAAAGGTCACCAGCAGGCCCGGGCACAACACGGCCTTGGCCTTGAGCACGTGCTTGAGGCGGCTGATGGAGAATTTCGGCGAATCGAAGTATTTCGGGTCCGGCGCGAAGTACACGCTGGTGCCGGTATTGCGCTTGCCAACGGTGCCGATCACTTGCAGATCGGTGGCTTTATAGCCATCGGCAAACGTCATCTCGTACTCGTTGCCGTCGCGCTTGACCTTGACCCGCACGTGGTTGGACAAGGCGTTGACCACGGAAATACCCACGCCGTGCAAGCCACCGGAGAACTGGTAGTTCTTGTTGGAGAACTTGCCACCCGCATGGAGCTTGGTGAGGATCAGCTCGACGCCTGACACACCCTCTTCCGGGTGAATGTCCACCGGCATGCCGCGGCCATCGTCGGACACTTCCAAAGAGTGGTCGGCGTGAAGGATGACATGCACCGACTTGGCGTGACCGGCCAAGGCTTCGTCGACGCTGTTGTCGATGACTTCCTGGGCAAGGTGGTTCGGCCGGCTGGTGTCGGTGTACATGCCGGGGCGTTTGCGCACCGGGTCGAGGCCCGAGAGGACTTCGATGGCGTCGGCGTTATAAGAGCTAGCGCTGGGAGTGGCCATGGGGTCTCGTCGTGAGTCGTTCGATTAAAAAGTGACCTTCAATTTTTCTACAGTGAAGAAAAATCGAAGGATTGATACTGATCCGGGCCAATACCGGCAAAACTCAACAGCGCGGGTAACTGCCGGGCGAACCCTTGGTAACCATGGTCGCCGCCGGCCTGGATGCGCAAGGCACAGGCTCGGTAATACTGCTGGGCGAGGCGATAATCCAGTGTTTCATCGCCGGTCTGCAACCACACTTGGTAACGCGCTGCGTCCTGGGGCGCCGGGACCTCCAGCTCGGCCAGCGCCGTGACGTGGTCGTGGGTCAGTTCCCAGGTTTCGCCGGTGTAGAGGTTCTTCTGGGTGCCCAGGTAACCGTCGAACATCCGGTGAGGGCTGACCGCCGGGTTGACCAGCAGCGCCTTGAGGCCATGGCGTTCGGCAAGATGGGTTGCATAGTAGCCGCCGAGTGAGCTTCCGACCAGCAGCGGCCGACCGAGCTGCGCAATGGCCTCCTCCAACTGGGGAATGGCCTGACGCGGATGGTGATGCAGGGCCGGCACGCGCAATTGGTCGGATAGGCCGAGGGTGTCCATCACGGTGATCAACTGGCTCGCCTTGTTCGAGACGGGGGCGCTGTTGAAACCGTGGATATACAGAATGGATGCGGACATTCCGGGTCCTCCGTGCTTCAGCCAAAGAGGCGCAGTTTACAGGGATCGAGAGCCTGTGTGATGACCTCAATCCAAAGGACACAGAAGAACCCTGTGGGAGCGGGGGTGGGGGGCGGTGGGGGGGGGGGGGCACGCAAAAGTGGT
>NZ_JAFCTN010000047.1:26852-44181 GCF_049896045.1 Pseudomonas sp. PWP3-1b2 | reverse complement strand
GCAATCAGTCCGACTGCTTATAACTATAAGGTAGTCCGCCAGTTCGCCATCATGACGGTGGTCTGGGGGATCCTTGGCATGGGGCTCGGGGTGTTCATCGCCTCGCAACTGGTTTGGCCGGAATTGAATTTCGGCTTGCCATGGACGACCTTCGGTCGCCTGCGCCCGCTGCACACCAACCTGGTGATTTTCGCCTTCGGCGGATGTGCATTGTTTGCCACCTCCTACTATGTCGTGCAGCGAACCTGCCAGACGCGACTGATCTCCGATGGCCTCGCCGCTTTCACCTTCTGGGGCTGGCAAGCCGTGATTCTCGGCGCCATCATCACCCTGCCCCTGGGCTACACCACCACCAAGGAATACGCCGAGCTGGAATGGCCGATCGCCATTTTGCTGGCCATTGTGTGGGTGACTTACGCCTTGGTGTTCTTCGGCACCATCGTCAAGCGCAAGACCAAGCACATTTACGTGGGCAACTGGTTCTACGGTGCCTTCATCCTGGTGACGGCGATGCTGCACATCGTCAACCACGCTTCGTTGCCCGTGAGCTGGTTCAAGTCCTACTCGGCCTACGCCGGGGCGACGGACGCGATGATCCAGTGGTGGTACGGCCACAACGCCGTGGGCTTCTTCCTCACCACCGGCTTTCTGGGGATGATGTATTACTTCGTGCCGAAACAGGCCGAACGTCCGATCTATTCCTATCGCCTGTCCATCGTGCACTTCTGGGCGCTGATCACCCTGTACATCTGGGCCGGCCCGCACCACCTGCACTACACCGCCTTGCCCGACTGGGCACAGTCGCTGGGCATGGCCATGTCGATCATCCTGCTGGCGCCCAGCTGGGGCGGCATGATCAACGGCATGATGACCCTCTCGGGCGCCTGGCATAAGTTGCGCACCGACCCGATCCTGCGTTTCCTCGTGGTATCGCTGGCGTTTTACGGCATGTCGACCTTCGAAGGCCCGATGATGGCGATCAAGACCGTCAACTCCCTGTCCCACTACACCGACTGGACCATCGGCCACGTGCACGCCGGGGCACTGGGTTGGGTGGCGATGATTTCCATCGGCGCGCTGTACCACATGATCCCGAAACTGTTCGGCCGGGCGCAGATGCACAGCGTCGGCCTGATCAACGCGCACTTCTGGCTGGCCACCATCGGCACCGTGCTCTACATCGCCTCGATGTGGGTCAACGGCATCACTCAGGGCCTGATGTGGCGCGCGATCAACGATGACGGCACCCTCACCTACTCCTTCGTCGAAGCGCTGCAAGCCAGCCATCCGGGCTACATCGTCCGTGCGCTGGGCGGTGCTTTCTTTGCCAGCGGCATGTTCCTCATGGCCTACAACGTCTGGCGCACCGTGCGTGCCTGCGACCCTGAAGAAGCCGAAGCCGCCGCCAAGATCGCCGTCGTGGGAGCCCACTGATGAAGCACGAAGTAGTCGAGAAGAATATCGGCCTGCTGGCCTTCTTCATGGTCATCGCCGTGAGCATCGGCGGCCTGACCCAAATCGTTCCGCTGTTTTTCCAGGACGTGACCAACAAGCCGGTCGAGGGCATGAAGCCGCGCACCGCCCTTGAAGTTGAGGGCCGTGACGTTTACATCGCCAACGGCTGCGTGGGTTGCCACTCGCAGATGATCCGCCCGTTCCGCGCCGAAACCGAACGCTACGGCCACTACTCGGTGGCCGGCGAAAGCGTATGGGACCACCCGTTCCTGTGGGGTTCCAAGCGCACCGGGCCGGACCTGGCTCGCGTCGGCGCGCGCTATTCCGATGACTGGCACCGCGCGCACTTGTACAACCCGCGCAACGTGGTGCCCGAGTCGAAAATGCCGGCGTACCCGTTCCTTGTGGAAAACAAGCTCGACGGCAAGGACACCGCGAAGAAACTCGAAGTCCTGCGCACCTTGGGCGTGCCCTACACCGATGAAGACATCGCCGGTGCCGCGGCTGCCGTGAAAGGCAAGACCGAAATGGACGCATTGGTGGCCTACCTGCAGGGCCTGGGCACCCTCATCAAAAGCAAACGGTGATCTTCATGGATATCGGGATGATTCGAGGCCTGGGCACCGTTGTGGTGATGGTGGCCTTTATCGGCCTGGCGTTGTGGGTGTTCAGCCCCCGCCGCAAGTCGGAGTTTGACGACGCAACCATGCTGCCCTTCGCGGATGATCCCGAAGCCATCAAGCACGTCGAGAGAGCTTCTAGGAGTAATAAAGAATGACTACGTTCTGGAGTCTGTACGTCACAGTCCTCAGTCTGGGTACCATTTTCGCCCTGACCTGGCTGCTGTTGTCGACCCGTCGGGGGCAACGCAGCGAGCAAACGGACGAGACCGTCGGCCACTCGTTCGATGGCATCGAGGAGTACGACAACCCGCTGCCAAAATGGTGGTTCATGCTGTTCGTCGGCACCATCATCTTTGCCCTCGGCTACCTCGCGCTGTACCCAGGCCTGGGCAACTGGAAAGGCTTGCTGCCGGGCTACAACTACCTCGACAACGACAAGCAAACCCCATTTGCCAACGGCAAGTCCGGCTGGACCGGCGTGCACGAGTGGGAAAAGGAAATGGCCCGGTCGGACGCCAGGTTCGGTCCGATCTTCGCCAAGTTCGCCTCGATGCCGATTGAAGACGTCGCCAAAGACCCGCAAGCCCTGAAAATGGGCGGCCGCCTGTTCGCCTCAAACTGCTCGGTGTGCCACGGTTCCGACGCCAAGGGCGCCTACGGCTTTCCCAACCTGACCGACGCCGATTGGCGCTGGGGCGGCGAGCCGGCGACCATCAAGGAAACCATCATGAAAGGCCGCCACGCGGTGATGCCGGCCTGGGCTGAAGTCATTGGTGAGCAAGGCGTGGCTGACGTCTCGGCGTTTGTGGTGACCAACCTCGACGGACGCAAACTGCCGGAAGGTGCCAAGGCTGACGTGGCCAACGGCGCGAAACTCTTCGCCGCCAACTGCGTGGCGTGCCACGGCCCGGCCGGTAAAGGCACCCCGGCAATGGGCGCGCCCGACCTGACCCACCCCGGCGCATTCATCTACGGCTCGAGTTTCGCGCAACTGCAACAGACCATCCGTTACGGCCGCCAGGGCCAGATGCCTGCGCAGGAGCAATTGCAGGGCAACGACAAGGTGCACTTGCTCGCGGCGTATGTGTACAGCCTTTCCCATGGGGACAAGCAGGCTGAAGAACAGGAGTAACCCGCACACACTAAAAGGCCCCGCGCGGCTAAAGCTGACGGGGCTTTTTTTTCGTGTGATGTTAAACAGGCGGGCAGATGACCGCCCGTAGCCTCAAGCTTGCCCACCATTCACGCCAAGTAGTAACGTAACTACATTCAGTCCGACGAAGGGGCCCTCCCCATGACCATCACCACTATTTCCAGCCGCGAATTCAATCAAGACACAAGTGGTGCCAAAAAAGCCGCCCGCCAGGGGCCGGTTTTTATCACCGATCGCGGCAAGCCTGCCCATGTACTGCTAAGCATTGAGGACTACCAAAAACTGACTGGCCTCAATGCCGACATTGTTGACCTGTTGGTGATGCCGGAAACGGCCGGCATCGACTTCGAAACCGAACGCGCCGTGATCACTCATCGACCCGTGGACCTCTCTTGATGTATCTGCTCGACACCAACGTCATCTCGGAACTTCGTAAACCCCAGGCAAACAAGAACGTCATCGCCTGGGCCAAAAGCGTCATCGCTTCGCGCCTGTTTATATCGGCGATTACGGTGAAGGAATTGGAAACAGGCGTGCTGCGCATGGAGCGCCGAGACCCGGCGCAGGGAAAATTATTGCGAACCTGGCTCAAGCGCCACGTGATGCCGGCGTTCGATGCTCGAATACTGCCGGTTGATGCCGCCGTTGCGATGCGCTGCGCCCACCTGCACGTGCCCGACCAGGCCAACGAAAGTGACGCATTGATTGCCGCCACCGCGTTGGTTCATGGGCTCACCGTCGTCACGCGTAACGTCAACGACTTCAAATCCAGCGGTGTCGCGTTAATCAATCCCTGGGACGAATGACCGGCTTGCCCGCGAAAACCGTCCATACTTGCCAAGTCCATTGATCCAGATCACGTAGGTCGCCCCCGTTCACCACTATCGGGGGCGTATCATTAGAACACTGCAATACCCCTATTTTGACCCCGACTGGCACGTACTGGCCGAGGCAAATCTCCACCGCCGTGGGATGCAATGATGAGCGACCAAATACCGGTACACGACGTTACCCCGCCTGCCAAAACCGTCGACCTCTACGCCTCGCGAGAGAAAATCTACACCCGCGCCTTCACCGGCCTGTTCCGCAACTTGCGCATGCTCGGTGGCGCCGGTTTGTTCCTGCTCTACTTCGGCACCGTGTGGCTGAATTGGGGTGGCCACCAAGCCGTCTGGTGGAACCTGCCGGAGCGCAAGTTCTTCATTTTCGGCGCGACCTTCTGGCCCCAGGATTTCATTCTGCTCTCGGGCATTCTTATTGTTGCGGCCTTTGGCCTGTTCTTCATCACGGTGTACGCCGGTCGCGTGTGGTGCGGTTACACCTGCCCGCAAAGTGTGTGGACGTGGATCTTCATGTGGTGCGAAAAAGTCACTGAAGGCGACCGCAACCAACGCATCAAGCTCGACAAGGCGCCGATGGGCGCCAACAAATTCCTGCGCAAACTCAGCAAGCACACGCTGTGGCTGTTGATCGGTTTCGTCACCGGCCTGACCTTCGTCGGCTACTTCTCGCCGATCCGCGAGCTGGTGCTCGATTTCTTCACCGGCCAGGCGGATGGCTGGTCCTATTTCTGGGTCGGCTTTTTCACCCTCGCCACCTACGGCAATGCCGGCTGGCTGCGCGAACAGGTGTGCATCTACATGTGCCCTTACGCGCGCTTTCAGAGCGTGATGTTCGACAAAGACACCTTGATCGTCTCCTACGACCCACGCCGCGGCGAACTGCGTGGCCCGCGTAAAAAAGGTGTCGACTACAAGGCCCAGGGCCTGGGCGATTGCATCGATTGCACGATGTGCGTGCAGGTATGCCCGACCGGTATCGACATCCGCGACGGCCTGCAAATCGAGTGCATTGGCTGCGCGGCGTGCATCGACGCCTGCGACACCATCATGGACAAGATGGAGTACCCGCGCGGCCTGATCAGCTACACCACCGAACACAACTTGTCAGGGCAGAAAACCCATAAATTGCGCCCGCGCCTGATCGGCTACGCGCTGGTATTGCTGGCGATGATGGGCCTGCTGGCCGGCGCATTTTTCATGCGCTCACTGGTGGGTTTCGACGTCAGCAAAGACCGCGTGCTGTACCGTGAAAACGCCGAAGGCCGCATCGAAAACGTCTACAGCCTGAAGATCATGAACAAAGACCAGCGCGACCACACCTACGTGCTCGATGCCGCCGGCCTGCCGGACCTCAAGCTGCAGGGCCGCCGCGAAATCAAAGTGGCCGCCGGGGAAATCTTCAGCATGCCGGTGGAACTGTCCAGCGCGCCGGAGCAATTGCCGTCGAGTACCAACGAGGTCACCTTCATCCTCAAGGACGCCGATGACGCCAGTGTCCACATTGAAGCCAAGAGCCGATTTATCGGGCCCCAGGTTCGTTAAACAGAAAACTCCGTTAACAAGAGAGCTGAACAATGCACGCAGCAACTGCCGCAAGCCCTTGGTACAAGCACCTTTGGCCCTGGATCATCATCGGGATCCTGGCCTGCTCGGTGACCTTGACCTTGTCCATGGTGACCATCGCGGTGAACAACCCCGACAACCTGGTCAACGACAACTACTACGAGGCCGGCAAAGGCATCAACCGCTCGCTTGACCGCGAGTTGCTGGCCCAGACGCTGCAACTGCGCGCCAGGGTGCATCTGGATGAGTTGACCGGTGAAGTCGAAGTTAATCTGACCGGCAACAGCAACCCGACCACCCTGGAGCTGAATCTGATTTCGCCGACCCAGCCGGAGAAGGATCGCAAGATCAACCTGGCCCGCAGCGACAGCGAACCGGGCCGCTACATCGGCCAGGTCACCGACAAGGTCGAAGGCCGACGCTTCGTGGAGTTGCTTGGTGTGGAAGGCGACCGGACCTGGCGCCTGTTCGAAGAGGAACAGGTCAGCCATGACAAGGACTTGCTGCTGGGTGATGAACCGCTGCAGGGCGCCGAAGACCTGAAAAAGTAAACAGCCTGCTCTGCGCGCATCGCGGGCCAGCCCGCTCCCACATTTTTGCAATGCATTCCCTGTGGGAGCCAGGCTTGCCCGCGATGAGGCCCTCCCAGCCACTATAGATTCCAACCCATGACCATCCCCTGCTACCACTGCGCCCTGCCCGTCCCATCCGGCAGTCGCTTCACGGCAGTCATCCTGGGCGAGCGCCGCGAACTCTGCTGCCCGGGGTGCCAGGCGGTGGCCGAAGCGATCGTGGCCGGCGGCCTGGAAACCTATTACCAACACCGCAGCGAAGCCTCGGCCAACCCCGACACGTTGCCCGTGCAGTTGGTCGACGAACTGGCACTGTACGACCGCGCCGACGTGCAAAAACCGTTCGTACGTCACGACGGTGAACTCGCCGAAACCACCCTCTTGATGGAAGGCATCAGCTGCGCCGCCTGTGGCTGGCTGATCGAAAAACACCTGCGCGCGCTGCCTGCCGTGGCCGAGGCACGGTTGAACCTGTCCAACCATCGCCTGCACGTGCAGTGGGCCGACGGGCAATTGCCATTGAGCCAACTGCTCGCCGAGCTGCGCCATATCGGCTATGCCGCCCACCCCTACCAGGCCGATCGCGCCGCCGAGCAACTGGCCGGCGAAAACCGCCTGGCCCTGCGCCAACTGGGCGTGGCCGGTTTGCTGTGGTTCCAGGCGATGATGGCAACCATGGCCACCTGGCCGGAATTCAATATCGACCTGAGCCCGGAACTGCACGTGATCCTGCGCTGGGTCGCGATGTTCCTGACAACACCGATTGTGTTCTACAGCTGCGCGCCGTTTTTCAAAGGCGCCCTGCGCGACCTGCGCACGCGTCACCTGACCATGGATGTTTCCGTGTCGCTGGCGATTGGCGGCGCCTATCTGGCAGGCATCTGGACCGCAATCACCGGCACCGGCGAGCTGTATTTCGACGCCGTCGGCATGTTCGCGCTGTTCCTGCTGGCCGGTCGCTACCTGGAGCGCCGCGCCCGTGAGCGCACGGCGGCGGCCACCGCGCAGTTGGTCAACTTACTGCCCGCCTCGTGCCTGCGCCTCAAAGGTGACGGGCACAGCGAACGGATCCTGCTGAGCGAACTGGCACTGGGTGATCGCGTGCTGGTGCACCCCGGCGCAGTGCTGCCAGCAGATGGCGTGGTGCTTGATGGCCAATCGAGCATCGACGAATCGCTGCTCACCGGTGAATACCTGCCGCAACCTCGGCACATCGGCGACAGCGTCACAGCGGGCACGCTCAACGTCGAAGGCGCGCTCACCGTTAAGGTCCGCGCCTTGGGCCATGACACGCGACTGTCTGCCATCGTGCGCCTGCTGGAGCGCGCCCAGGCCGAGAAACCACGCCTGGCTCAGATCGCCGACCGCGCGGCGCAGGGTTTCCTGTTGTGTTCACTTATCGCGGCGGCGGTGATCGGCCTGGTGTGGTGGGAGCTGGATTCATCGCGGGCGTTCTGGATCGTCCTGGCCATGCTGGTGGCGACCTGCCCGTGCGCGCTGTCCCTGGCCACCCCGACCGCCCTCACCGCCGCCACCGGTTCCCTGCATAAACTCGGGCTGCTGCTAACGCGCGGCCATGTGCTGGAAGGTTTGAACCAGATCGACACGGTGATCTTCGACAAAACCGGCACCCTGACTGAAGGCCGATTGGCGCTCAGAGCGATCCGCTCGCTGGGCGCACTGAACAGCGATGACTGCCTTGGCCTCGCCGCCGCCCTCGAAAACCGCTCCGAGCACCCGATAGCTCGCGCATTCGGGCGCGCGCCCCTGGCCGCTGATGAGGTCCTCAGCTCACCCGGTTTGGGCCTGGAAGGCCGCGTGGGCGAGCGCCTGCTGCGCATCGGCAGGCCTGACTACGTCTGCGCGCTGAGCGGCTGCGCGATTCCCACGCCACCCGACGAAGCCGGGCAATGGCTGCTGCTCGGCGACCGTGACGGCGCCCTCGCCTGGTTCGTACTGGACGACCGCCTGCGCAGCGATGCCAAGGCTTTGCTGGCGGCATGCAAGGCGCGCGGCTGGCGCACGTTGCTGCTGTCGGGCGACACCTCGCCGATGGTCGCCAGCGTAGCTGCCGAATTGGGTATCGACGAAGCCCACGGTGGCCTGCGCCCCGACGACAAGCTGCAGGTGTTGCAACGTTTGCACAAGGAAGGCCGCAAGGTGCTGATGCTTGGCGACGGTGTCAACGATGTGCCCGTACTCGCCGCCGCCGACATCAGCGTGGCCATGGGTTCGGCCACCGACCTGGCGAAAACCAGCGCCGACGCGGTGTTATTGTCCAACCGCCTGGAGGCCCTGGTGCACGCCTTTACCCTGGCGCGACGCACGCGGCGGGTCATCATCGAAAACCTGCTGTGGGCCGGGCTGTACAATGGCCTTATGCTGCCCTTTGCTGCCCTGGGTTGGATCACGCCGATATGGGCGGCGATCGGCATGTCCCTCAGTTCGTTGACCGTGGTGCTCAACGCCCTGCGCCTGACTCGCCTGCCGAGTGCGCAGGCCGCCAGCGCCCCTTTGGTAACCCGCCCGCTGCCGGCCTGAGCCGCGCGGGCATGGAGTACAGATGCCAGCTCTCTACGTGATGATTCCGGCGGCGCTGTTGTTGGTTGGCGTGGCCATCTACATCTTCTTCTGGGCGGTGGACAGCGGCCAGTACGACGACCTCGACGGCCCGGCCCACAGCGTGCTGTTCGACGACCAGGACCCGAACCACTTGGCCGCCGTCGACGAAGCCAACGGCCCCGAGCAACCGCCCAAAGACCCGCCCCATGCTTGAACTGGCGCCACTGCTGATCTCCGCATTGATCCTCGGCCTGCTCGGCGGCGGGCACTGCCTGGGCATGTGCGGCGGGCTGATGGGCGCGTTGACCCTGGCGATTCCCAAGGAGCAACGCAGCCGCAGGTTTCGCTTGCTGCTGGCGTACAACCTGGGGCGCATCCTCAGCTACGCCGCCGCCGGGGTGTTGATTGGCCTGGCGGGCTGGGCGGTGGCCAACAGCCCGGCGGCGATGTTCATGCGCGTGCTCGCCGGCGTGCTGTTGATTTGCATGGGCCTGTACCTGGCGGGTTGGTGGAGCGGCCTCACGCGTATTGAAAGCCTCGGGCGCGGCCTGTGGCGTTACATACAGCCCGTCGCCAACCGTCTGCTGCCGGTGTCCAGCCTGCCGCGCGCCTTGCTGCTGGGCGCGCTGTGGGGCTGGTTGCCGTGCGGGTTGGTCTACAGCACCTTGCTGTGGGCGGCGAGCCAGGGCAATGCGTGGAACAGTGCGCTGTTGATGCTGGCCTTTGGTCTGGGCACCTGGCCTGTGTTGCTGGCAACCGGTTTGGCGGCCGAACGCATCACGGCCATGCTCCGTAAACGCAGCGTGCGGGTGGCCGGTGGATTGCTGGTGATCCTCTTCGGCTTATGGACGTTGCCAGGGCCTCACCAACACTGGCTGATGGGCCATTGAATCCAGCCCTTTCAGGGCCTGACAGTGTGGCAAGCCCGCTCGCCACGGGGTCCTGGGTGCCCATCCTGTCTCTGACTCACTTGAGTTCCAGGGTTGGCCATTAAATTGGCCTGTGGCATAGCGCCGCTCCCCGTTGATGCAAATCAACATGCCAGGTACGGCTCGCCCCTAGACTCGGCCCACTAGCCAATCCGGGGAACGCCCGCATGCTCGACGCCATTCGTTGGGACACTGATCTGATTCACCGCTACGACCTGGCGGGGCCGCGTTATACGTCCTACCCCACCGCCGTACAATTCGACAGCCAGGTCGGCAGCTTCGACCTGCTTCACGCCCTGCGCGAAAGTCGCAAGGCCGTGCGGCCGTTGTCGCTGTACGTGCATGTGCCGTTCTGCGCCAACATTTGTTACTACTGCGCCTGCAACAAGGTCATCACCAAGGACCGTGGCCGCGCCCAGGCTTACCTGCAACGCCTGGAGCAGGAGATTCAGCTGGTGGCCTGCCACCTCGACCCCAAACAGCCGGTGGAGCAATTGCACTTCGGCGGCGGCACCCCAACCTTTCTCAGCCACGACGAGTTGCGCCAGGTGATGACGTGCTTGCGCCAGCACTTCAATTTGCTCGACGATGATTCCGGCGACTATGGCATCGAAATCGACCCGCGCGAAGCCGACTGGGCGACCATGGGCCTGCTGCGTGAACTGGGCTTCAACCGCGTGAGCATTGGCCTGCAAGACCTCGACCCCGACGTGCAACGTGCGGTGAATCGCCTGCAAAGCCTGGAAGAAACCCGTGCGGTGATTGATGCGGCGCGCACCCTGCAATTTCGCTCGATCAATATCGACCTGATCTACGGGCTGCCCAAGCAGTCACCGCTGAATTTTGCGCGCACGGTGGAGGAAGTCATCCAACTGCAACCCGATCGCCTGTCGGTGTTCAACTATGCGCACTTGCCGGAGCGTTTCATGCCCCAGCGGCGCATCAACGGCGATGACCTGCCCACCCCGGCGGCGAAGTTGCTGATGTTGCAAACCACCATTGAACAGTTGACCCGCGCCGGTTACCGCTACATCGGCATGGACCACTTCGCGCTGCCGGATGACGAACTGGCCGTGGCCCAGGAAGACGGTCGGTTGCAGCGTAATTTCCAGGGCTACACCACCCATGGGCATTGCGATTTGATCGGGCTGGGCGTCTCGGCGATCAGCCAGATTGGCGACCTGTACTGCCAGAACAGCAGCGACCTCAATCACTACCAGAACGCCCTCGCAGGCGCGCAACTGGCCACCAGCCGTGGCTTGGTGTGCACCACGGATGATCGATTACGGCGAGAAGTGATTCAGCAGTTGATCTGTAATTTCAGCCTGGCGTTCGAGGGCATCGAGCAGGCTTTTAATATCGACTTTCGTGGGTATTTCGACGACGTATGGCCGCAACTGGAGACGATGGCCGCAGACGGTCTGATCGAACTGGATGCCAAAGGCATTCGCGTGCTGCCGGCCGGGCGCTTGCTGGTGCGTTCGGTGTGCATGGTGTTCGACGCCTACCTGGAGCACCAGAACAGGCAACGTTTTTCCCGAGTGATCTGAGCCTGAATTACTTCGCCAGCAGGCTCATGGCTTCCACATTCGCCGCAGGCGTCTCATCTTTGAGCGACTTGGCCAGTTGCGTCTGAGCCGTCATCAACCCGGCCTGGATCGAAGCGATATCACCCTGCAAACCCGCGACCTTGGCTTGGCGGGCTTCCGGGCTCAAGGCGGTGTCATTCATGGCCGCAGACAACTGAGCCATCTTCTCGGCGAGCTGTTTCCTGAGCTCGCGGATCATTTTCAGCAACTGCTTGATGTTGTCTTTCAAGCCACTGTCGTCGATGTCTTTGTTGGGGTTGCTGCTGCCTTGAGCCGCTTTAAGCGCCGCCCCGGATATCGTTACCACCACCCCTTCACCCGGCGTGGGCGGAGCAGCAGGTTTGTCGTAGACCGTTTTGCCCTCAAGCAAATCGGAGATCTTCAAGACCGGCACAGCCTTCGTGGTAATAACGGGGTTATTAAGAGGGGTTACCGACATGACCTGAGCTCCAGCTCATTAGAGATTTACCTGTGTATCGGCATCGATACACATAGCTTTATACCGTTGGCGGTTTTTTGTACATGCTGGTCTGATACCCCCCGGTGCGTTACCCTTACGTCTTATGTGTGTTTTCCCACAAGGATTTAAGAAATGTCCGAGCCAGTTAAACTGCGCGCTCACAGTCAGGCTCATTGCAAGGATTGCAGCCTGGCCCCCCTCTGCCTGCCACTTTCGCTGAATTTGGAAGACATGGATGCGCTGGACGACATTGTTAAACGCGGCCGCCCGCTGAAAAAAGGCGAGTTTCTGTTTCGCCAGGGCGACAAGTTTGACTCCGTCTATGCAGTGCGTTCGGGAGCGTTGAAGACATTCAGCCTGAGCGACAGCGGCGAAGAACAAATCACCGGTTTCCACCTGCCCAGCGAATTGGTCGGGCTGTCCGGCATGGACACCGAGATTCACCCGGTGTCGGCCCAGGCCCTGGAGACGACGTCGGTGTGCGAAATCCCCTTCGAACGCCTGGACGAATTGTCGCTGCAATTGCCACAACTGCGTCGCCAACTGATGCGTGTGATGAGCCGCGAAATTCGTGACGACCAGCAGATGATGCTGTTGCTGTCGAAGAAAACCGCCGACGAGCGAATTGCCACCTTCCTGGTCAACCTGTCCGCACGTTTCCGTGCACGCGGGTTCTCGGCCAACCAATTCCGCCTGAGCATGTCACGCAACGAAGTCGGCAATTACCTGGGCCTCGCGGTGGAAACCGTGTCCCGTGTATTTACCCGCTTCCAGCAGAACGCGCTGATTGCCGCCGAAGGCAAAGAGGTGCATATCCTCGATCCGATTCAATTGTGTGCATTGGCTGGCGGCACCCTCGACGGCTGATCCAGACGCTTGCGGCCGAGCCAATCGGCGAGGCCGCAGGTATACTTCGAGTCCGCTTTCTACCCCAGGACTCTTCGACGATGACCTTCGATTCGTTCGACATCAAATCCCTGATCCGCCCTGTCATCGACTTCCCCAAGCCTGGGGTGATCTTTCGCGATATCACGCCGCTGTTCCAATCGCCCCGCGCCCTGCGCCTGGTGGCCGACAGCTTTGCCCAGCGCTATGTCGAAGCCGACTTCACCCATATCGGCGCGATGGACGCGCGGGGCTTTCTGATCGGTTCGATCATCGCCTACCAGTTGAACAAGCCGCTGATTCTGTTCCGCAAGCAAGGCAAGCTGCCGGCGGACGTGCTGTCTGAGGGTTATCAGACGGAGTACGGCGAAGCCTTCCTGGAAGTGCATGCCGACAGCCTGTGTGAGGGCGATTCGGTGCTGATGTTTGATGACCTGATCGCCACCGGTGGCACCCTGATTGCTGCGGCGAACCTGGTGCGGCGCATGGGCGCGAGGATTTTTGAAGCAGCGGCGATTATTGACTTGCCGGAACTGGGTGGCTCGCAGCGCTTGCAGGACATGGGGATTCCCACGTTTTGTTTGACGCAGTTTGCGTTGACTGAGCGGTAACAGTTTGAACTGAGGCGTGTGGTGTCTGGGCCGGCCTTATCGCAGGCAAGCCAGCTCCCACATGTTGAATGTGTGAATGCATTCAACATGTGGGAGCTGGCTTGTGTGGGAGCTGGCTTGCCTGCGATGGCATCACCGCAGAGTTAAGGTCAGCGGTGTGTTTAAAGGGCGATCGGCTTGCGGCCCGCGAACGAATGCGCCAGCGTCCCGCCATCGACCAGCTCCAGCTCGCCACCCAGCGGCACGCCATGGGCGATGCGCGAAGTGATCAAGCCTTTGTTGCTCAACAGTTGGGCAATGTAATGCGCCGTCGCCTCGCCTTCCACCGTCGGGTTGGTCGCCAGGATCACCTCAATAAACGTGCCCTGCTCTTCAATGCGCGTCACCAATTGCGGAATGCCGATGGCTTCCGGCCCCAGGCCGTCCAGTGGCGACAAATGCCCCTTGAGCACGAAGTAGCGCCCTCGGTAGCCGGTCTGCTCCACCGCGTACACATCCATCGGCCCTTCCACCACGCACAGCAGCGTGTCGTCGCGGCGCACGTCGGCGCATTGCGGGCACAGGTCTTCTTCGGTGAGGGTGCGGCATTGGCGGCAGTGGCCCACACCGGTCATGGCCTGGCTCAGGGCCTGGGCCAAGCGGGTACCACCGCTGCGATCACGCTCCAGCAGCTGCAAGGCCATGCGCTGGGCGGTTTTCTGGCCCACGCCCGGCAAAGTGCGCAGGGCGTCGATCAGTTGGCGAATCAGGGGGCTGAAGCTCATGGGGAAAGGTCCGACAAAACAACGAGACGCGGTTTATACCCGCGCCCCGGATTAGCGTCAAATGCTCAATCCTGTGCGACGCGCACCACCAACTTGCCGAAGTTGCGCCCCTCCAGCAAACCGATAAAGGCTTCAGGCGCCTGCTCCAGGCCGTCGACCACGTCTTCGCGGAACTTGATCTTGCCGTCCCGCACCCACGGCGCCATGGCGCTGAGGAATTCAGGCTGGCGATCGCCATAGTCGTCAAACACGATGAAACCCTGGATGCGCACGCGCTTGGTCAACAAGGTGCGTTGCAATGCCGGCAAACGGTCCGGGCCGCTGGGCGCTTCGTGGGCGTTGTAACCGGCGATCAGCCCGCACAGCGGAATACGCGCCTTGGCGTTGAGCAATGGCAGCACCGCGTCGAACACCTTGCCGCCGACGTTTTCAAAATAGATATCCACGCCTTTGGCGCACGCCTGGGCCAGTTCGTTGGCGAAGTCATCGCTCTTGTGGTCAACACAGGCATCAAAGCCCAGCTCATCGACGACGTAGCGGCACTTGTCGGCCCCACCGGCGATGCCGACCACGCGCAAGCCCTTGAGCTTGGCCACTTGCCCCACCACCGAGCCCACTGCACCAGAGGCTGCAGCCACCACCAGGGTTTCCCCGGCCTGGGGCTGGCCAATGTCCATCAGGCCCATGTAGGCGGTCATGCCCGGCATGCCCAATACGCCCAAGGCCATCGACGGGCTGGCAAGCCCATTCGGTACCGGGATCAGGTTGCGACCGTCGGAAATGCTGTGGCTCTGCCAGCCGGTAGAACCGACTACCAGGTCGCCCACTTCAAATTTCGGATTACGCGATTGCTCGATACGGCTGACAGCACCGCCGGTCATCACTTCGTCGATTTCCACCGGTGCGGCGTAGGACGGCGCGTCACTCATACGCCCACGCATATAGGGGTCGAGGGACAAATACAGGGTTTTCAACAGCACTTGGCCGTCTGCCAGCTCCGGCAGGTTAACGCGCTCCAGGCGGAAGTTCTCCGGGGTCGGCGCGCCTTGCGGGCGGGAAACCAGGACAATGCGCTGGTTCAGAATCGGTTCTTGAGGCATCAGAGGCTCCTTTAGCGAATTCATCGGTACAGGGTGCAGACCCCGTATGCCGGGCGAGGGTTCGATTGGATCAACACAAACAAAAATGCCAGGCACATGGCCTGGCATTTGAGTCTAGCCCTTGGCTCGACGATCAGAACGGCATCTTCATGCCCGGCGGCAGTTGCATGCCAGCGGTCACGCCAGACATTTTGTCCTGGCTGTTGGCTTCGATCTTGCGCACGGCGTCGTTGACGGCCGCAGCGAACAACGCTTCAAGCATTTCCAGGTCATCTTCACTCGCACCTGGCAGTACGCTTGGGTCGATGCTCACACGCTTGATGTCGTGACGACCGGTCATCACCACGCTGACCATATCGCCCCCGGCTTTACCGGTGACTTCGGCGTTGGCCAGTTCTTCCTGCATCTTGGCCATTTTTTCCTGCATCTGCTGCGCCTGCTTCATCAGGCCGGCCATGCCACCTTTCATCATGGGAATCACCTCAAAAGTACGTGGATCAAGTTAGTAGCCCGGTGTCATGACGCTTGGGGCACCGGGGCGTCGACAGGTTCAATAGTATCGTGACGGACCACCGCACCAAACTGTTGCATCATTTGCTGGATCAGCGGATCGGCGTGGATCGAGTCCTCGGCGTCCTTCTGGCGGTGAATGCGCCGGCGGGTCGCGGCCTGGGCCGGGGTTTCCTGCTCGGGCTTGATCAGTTCGATGGCGATGGTCAGCGTGCGCCCATGGTACTGGTTCAGCGCGTCGTTGAGGCGGCGCTGCTGGGTCGCGTTGAACAGGGCGCTGTGGGCCGGGTCCAGGTGCAGCAGCCAGTGGTCGCCCTCTATGGAGATCAGGGTGCAGTTGGCGGCGATGCTGCCGGTCATGCCGGAAATCGGCAGCTTCGGGAACAACTCCAGCCATTGCAGGGCCAGGCCGGTTGCCGGGGCCGCAGCGGGTTCCGCTTCGGGCTCGGGGGCTGGCTCTGCCGTGTGTTCGCTGGCCAATTCGTCCAGGTAGCTGTAGGCCGAATCCATGTCCGGCTCGATATAGTCTTCGTCCAGCGGCGGCTCGTCGTCCAGATCGATGCCCGGCGTGGCGGCGTCGACTTGGGCAACGGTCGGCTCTGGCACGGGCGCTGCGACCCACTCAGGCGCGGCGGGCACCACACTGTCCGGCGTCGGCGTGGGCATCGGCGTCAAATCGGGCTGCTCGCCGATAGTCTCGAGCACAGGCTCAACAAACGGCTGCAACTCGGCTTCGGCCTCTACGGGGTCATTCCACGGCAAATCGACCACCGGGGCCGGGGCCGGCGCAGGCTCCTCCACCGCTTGCGGCTCGGCCACGGGCGCGGCCAGCACAGGCTCAGGCGCCGGAGCAACCGGTGCAGGCGCAGCCACTACTGGCGCGACAACTGCCGCGCCAGCCACTGGTTTGGCGGAATCAACTGTGGCCTGGCTGATCCCCACTGGCTTTAGCGGCTGTCTCGGCGCATCTGCCGAGTCCGCGGGCCGGAAGGCGAGCATTCGCAGCAGGACCATTTCAAAGCCGCCGCGCGGGTCCGGCGCCAGGGGCAAATCCCGGCGGCCGATCAGGCCCATCTGGTAATAAAACTGCACATCTTCGGCCGGCAACGCCTGAGCCAGGGCCAACACGCGGTCGCGGTCGCCATGCCCGTTGTCGACGCCCTCAGGCAAGGCCTGGGCGATGGCGACGCGGTGCAGCACGTTTAGGATTTCCGAGAGCACGCCGTTCCAGTCCGGGCCTTGCTCCGACAAGTGGCGCACGGCTTCGAGCAACGCCCTGGCGTCGCCTTCGATCAGCGCGTGCAGCACATCGAATACTTGGCCGTGGTCGAGCGTACCGAGCATGGCGCGCACGTCGGCGGCCATGACCTTGCCTTCACCAAAGGCGATGGCCTGGTCGGTAAGGCTCATGGCGTCGCGCATCGAGCCATCGGCGGCGCGGCCGAGCAGCCACAGCGCGTCGTCTTCGAACGGTACATTCTCGACGCCCAGCACGTGGGTCAAATGCTCGACCACGCGCTCGGGGGTCATGTTTTTCAGAGAGAACTGCAGGCACCGCGACAGAATCGTTGCAGGAAGCTTCTGCGGGTCGGTGGTGGCCAGGATGAATTTGACGTAGGGCGGCGGCTCTTCCAGGGTTTTCAACAGGGCGTTGAAGGAATGGCTGGAGAGCATGTGCACTTCGTCGATCAGGTAGACCTTGAAGCGGCCG
>NZ_JAFCTN010000047.1:2351-26755 GCF_049896045.1 Pseudomonas sp. PWP3-1b2 | reverse complement strand
AGGCGTGGTGCAGCCGCTGGCTGTCCAAGGCATTGATCAGAGCCTTGAGCACATGGGTCTGGCCGACCATTTCGCGGAACGAGCGCGGACGCCATTTACGTGCAAGAACCTGATAACTCATCGAAAACCGTCGCAACTGGGAAGCGGAAGCCGGTAATGCTAGCGGAGCAAGGGGGAAAATGCATCCGGCACGCTCGTCTAATCTGACTAACCGCATCGAGTCGAGCCCCCGAAGGCCTGAACCTGAGTGTTTTATGGATGATTTCCGTTACCCGCTTCCCGGCACCTGCGCACGCCCAGCCTTAGCGATTGACCGCCAGCGCCCTTCCAGGCTGATGGCCGCCACACTGGCGAGCACGATCACTGCGCCGAGCATCACCTGCACGCTGACGTGCTCGCCGAGCAAGGTGGCGGCCATCACCATGGCCACTGGCGGAATCAGGTACATCGCTACCGAGGCGCGGCTGACGTCCACGTGTTTCAACACAAAGCCCCAGGCCACGTACGCCAAGGCGCTCGGGAAAATCCCCAGCACCAGCACAGACAGGTTCTCCGGCAAAGGCGCGCGTACCACGGCGGCCGACAGGCCTGGCAGGTTCACGCAGAGCATCAAGGTGCCTGACCAGACCATATAGCAGGCCATGGTCAGCGGGCTGTAACGGTGGGCGTAGTGCTTCTGGATCGCGAAATACACGCTCCAAGACACCGCCGCCAGCAGAATCAGCAGGCCACGCGGGTCGATATCCCCCACGCCGTGGTCGCCCCAAATCACCACCAGCACGCCCACCAGCCCAAGCAGCACGCAACTCCAGCGCCACACACTGACCCGCTCCTTCAAACAGAAAAACGCAATCAACACACTGAACAGGGGCGCCGACTGCGCCAACACACTCGACGCCGCCGCCGTGACCCACTGCTGCCCGTTATTCAGGCTGGTGTGGTGCAGGAACACGCCAAAAAAACCCAGCACCAACAACCAGGGCACGTCCCTTGACTGCGGCCGGCCAATGCCCACCACCAGCGCCACGCCGCCCATGAACACCGAGGCGATCAAAAATCGCAGCAATGCCAACTGGCCCGGGCTATAGCTGTGCAGCCCCATGTGCACACCGATGGGCGAATACGCCCAGCAGAGGATGACGCTGGCAGCGACTAGCGTAAGCTTCAGGGGCGACGGGGTATTCATCGACGGCATCCGGACACTGAGAAGTAGTGCCGTCAGTCTTGGCCCAGGCAAAGCGCAGGACAATTAAGCGTTTCTGACTTCAGATATCACTGGAACTGAGCAATGGAACTGGCCCAACTGAAAATGGTGCGAGCCGTGGCGCAAACCGGCAGCGTGGCTCAGGCCGCCCTGCAATTGCACTGCGTGCCGTCCAACATCACCACGCGCATCAAGCAGCTGGAAAGCGAGTTGGGCACGCCACTGTTTATCCGCGCCGGGCGTGGGCTGGCGATCAGTGCCGCCGGTGAGATCTTCCTGGATTACTGCGAGCGCATCCTCGCGCTGGTGGATGAATCCAAACGCGCAGTGGACGCTAACGCGATTCCCCGTGGCACCCTGCGCATCGGTGCGGTGGAATCCAGCGCCAGCGGGCGACTGCCACCGCTGCTGGCCGAATACCACCGGCGCTATCCGGATGTGAGCCTTGAACTGGTGACTGGCGCGTGGGCCGAGTTACTCGATGACTTGCAACATCACCGTCTGGATGTGGCGCTGGTAGCGGCTGGCGCAAAGCGCGCCAGGCTCGAACACAGTGTGGTCTACAGCGAACGCCTGGTGCTGATTGCCAGCGCGTCTAGTGAGCCGATCAACAGCGCCGAAGACCTGGCCGGCCGCACGCTGCTGGTATGGCCACCCGGCTGCCCCTACCGCGCAGCGCTGGAAAACTGGGTCAAGCCCCATGATTTCAAGCCGAGCATCGCCAGCTATGCCAGCTGGGGCACGATCATCGGCTGCGTCAGCGCGGGGATTGGCGTGGCGTTGGCGCCGGAAGGCATTCTGGCGCGTTACGCGCAGACCAATCAGTTGGCTTCGTACCGGTTCGAAGAATTACAGGCCGTGAACAATCTGCTGTTTTGGCACAAGGACACCCAGCGCCATTTGGCCCGCGATGCATTTGCCGAGCTGCTGCGGGAAACGTTCGGCTAACCGGTAACATTCCCTTTCAGTTATTCTCTCGCCAAATTGATTCTAAACGTAAGGGACTACCATGAATTACTTCCGCGTTTTAATGGCGGCGGCCGCCTTGAGCCTGCCTGCCGCCAGTGCTTTTGCTGCTGCCACGCCCGCCCCTGCGCCTGTTGAAGCCAGCGCACCGGCCGAAACGGCCGAGCACTTCCTCGCCTCACTCAAACAGCAGACCGGCACGGTCACCCTGCCCGGCGATATTGCCACCCTCAAGCTCAACGACGAGTTCTATTACCTCAACCCGGCCGACACCGAGCGCTTGCTGACCGACGGCTGGGGCAACCCGCCGGGCTTCAAGACCTTGGGGATGATCGTGCCAAAAGCCGTCAGCCCGCTGGCGGAACGCGGCTGGGGCGTGATCGTCAGCTACAACAACGACGGGCACATCTCCGACGAGGACGCGGCGAAAATCGACTACGCCGAACTGCTCAAGCAAATGCAGGAAGGAGACGAAGAAGAGAACAAGGCCCGCCAGGAACAGGGCTACTCCGGCCTGCACCTGTTGGGCTGGGCCGAGCCGCCACATTACGATGAAACCACCCACAAAATGTACTGGGCGCGTGAGCTGAAAGCCGATGACGCACAGCAGACGACCCTCAACTACAGCATCCGCGTGCTGGGCCGTGAAGGCGTGCTGGAACTCAACGCCGTGGCAGCCATGGCCGACCTGCCAATCATCAAGCAGGAATTGCCCAAGGTGCTGGCCTTTACCAACTTCACCGACGGCAACCTGTACACCGACTTCAACCCAAGCACCGACAAAGCCGCGACTTACGGCCTCGCGGCCCTGGTTGCAGGCGGAATCGCCGCCAAAGCCGGGCTGTTCGCCAAGATCGGCATCTTCCTGCTCGCCGCGAAAAAATTCCTGGTGATTGGCGTAGTGGCGCTGCTCGCATTGGTGCGCAAACTGTTCAATCGCAACAAGGCCTGACCCCGGACACAAAAACGCCGCAGCGTGGCGAGCACGCTGCGGCGTAGAGGGTTGGTTCAGTGCTGTGCAGTGGGCACAGACAGGCGACTGTATTGATCACTGCTGATCCAGCCGGTGTACGTGTGATCCTTGGCGTTGGTGTATTCGACCTCGGCCCAGCCATCCTTGAACGCCAGCACCCCCACCACATCATCCTTGACGATGTACGGACGTTTTGCCGCATCGTCGCCAGGCGCTTTGAGCAGGTAGGCCTTGTCGGCCAAGACCGTCACCAGACCAATCCACTGCGTGCTGGCGGTTTGGGTCAACTCCAGGCCCGTGGCGATTTCCGGCATCAGCACGCTCATGCAGCCAGGGTGCTGACGGCCCTGCTCCACGGTCAGGGTGACGCCATCGGACGATGCGGCCACAGTGCCGGGGTAGACCTCGTCGAGCCAGGTGCGGAGCGCGTCGGGCGCGCCTTGCAGGTAGAACGCGCAACTGCGGGTTACGCCCTCGCCCAGTGCTTCGGCGTAATAGCCCTCGACCTGATGCTGCGGCGTCACGGCCAGCATCAGCCCTTCGTACTTGCCCGAATGCAGGGCGGTTTCGCTCGCAAATGCCGGCACCACAGCGCACAACGACAACACACCCACTGCTAGAACACGCGTCATCTTATTTTTTCCCTTCCAATGCGTCGTAGGCATTTTTGATACGCCTGTCATAGTCGCCGTAATCCTTGCCGTTATAGTTGCGGGCCATGGCAACATAATCTTTATCTTTCATGGCCTTGATCAATGCCGGGCTTTGGCTGCAAAAACTGATAAACGCCTTAAGTTGGTAGCCGGCATTAATCTTTAATGCCGCGACAAATTCAAACACGGTTTTGTAACCGCATGAAGTGAAGTTGAAACCCATGATCTGAAACATGCCCCAGGACGCCGACATCAGCGCCGCTTCCTGATCCAGCGCAAACGCGGTGGCCATGGTTTCCCAGGCCTTGGTCTGATCCTTGTTATTGGTTTTCCACTGCGGCCCGGCCTTCATTACGTAGACATAGGACAGCAACGGGTGCGCCTGATCGTAGATATGCTTGGTGTACTTGCGAAACAGGTGACCCTCAAACGCAATCACCGGCAACTTCGCCGGCCCGAACCCCGAGCGCCCGCCGGACTCAACGGTGGCAAACGCCTTGACGATATTCACCGAAATACCGCTGCCCAACTGCATTGCGGCGTTCTGGAAGTCGGTGTCGGTGAGGGTCATGCCCCCGTCGCATGTGGCCTGGAGTATCAATTGACGGTTGCGTCGCTCGGCCTCCACCATCGCGCGCATACGGTCCAGATAAACGTTGACTGTGGCCTGCACGGCGTCGCCGTTGTTATTGCCGAACACATTGAGAAAGCTCGGAATGCGTGCCGTCGGGAAGGCGTTTATCGGCACCTTCATCGCTTCCTCAATCAGGCTGTTGAAGGTTCGACCGGTGGGGTCGATCACGCCATCGGGATGGGCATATTTAAGGTGGCGGAACTGATACTGGCTGATGCATTGCACCAACTGGCCGTCGCACTTGCCGTTTTCGGCCAGCGGAAAACCCATCTTGGGGATGATTAAATTGAATAAATACTGGATGCACTGAACATCGGCAGGCAAGTTGCGCGCTTTCCCCGGAGCGCCGACTGAAGCACTGATAAGACGGGGCAACCCTTGCAGGCTTTTCATGACAGACGTCCTTGTTAGTCAGCGAAGTGATAGCACTTCAATCTCAAAGCAGCGCACTTGTCATATTCTGAAACAAATGGCTCGCGCAAGCTAACAAGTCTGTTTTGGCTTGTCCAGTGGGCGCATTGATAGCTGTGAGAAAGCAATCAATGCGCCGCGTAATCAACACAAAAGAGTACTTACACCGCTATTTTTTCTGTTCAAGCGCCTCATAGGCTTTTTTAATGCGCTTGTCGTAGTCGCCGTAGTCGTCGCCGTTGTAATTGGAGGCCATGCCCACATAATCCTTGTTCCTCATCGCTTTGATCAAGGGCGGGGTCTTGCTGCAAAAACCGACGAACGCCTTCAGGTGATTGCCAGCGTTTAGTTTCATCGCGACCACAAAATCGGTGACGTTCTTGTAACCGCAGGCGGCGAAGTTAAAACCCATGATTTGAAACATGCCGTACGAAGCTGACTTCAGCGCGGCCTGCGGGTCTAGCTTGAATGCGTCGGCGAGGGTGCGCCAGGCTGTGGCCTGGTCCCTGTTATTGGCCCTCCATTGCGGACCTGCCTTGACCAGGTAAGGGTATGAGAGCAAGGGGTGAGACTTGTCGTAACTGTTCCCGGTGTACTTTCGGAAGGTGTGCCCTTCAAACGCAATCACCGGGAGCTTGGCTGGCCCGAAGCCGGAACGTCCGCCGGACTCAACAGTGGCAAACGCCTTGATGAGGTTCACCGAAATACCATTGCCCAGTTGGGCGGCCGCATTCTTGAAATCTGCCTCGGTCAGCGTGACACCACCGTCGCACGTCACCTCTGTCAGCCACTGCTGCCGGTCTTTCTCAGGCTGAACTGGCGCTTGCACGGAAGGCGTCGCCTTGCCTGCGTCCTCGACCAGGCTCTTGAAGGTCTGGCCATTGGCATCAATCACGCCGTCGGGGTTTTTCGCCTTCAGGCGAGCAACTTGATACGCACTGATGCGCTGGACCAACTTGGGGCCGGATTTGCCGTCCTCTACCAGAGGCAAATCGGAGGTGGATTTGATCAGATTAAACAGATGTTGAATGGATCGAACGTCGGCAGGGTCGTTGACGGCCTTGCCTGGCGTGCCGACTGAAGCCTTGATAGAAATGGGTAAGCCTTGAAGGCTGGTCATGGCAATCATCCTTAATCAGGGAATGAGTGCCTTCACTTCTCCACTACTCCAGCACGGGTCGTTTACCTGATTCACGCTAGCAGGCGGCATGCAGTTGTCCAGTGGTCATCGACGGCGCAATGTGGCTTGGCAGTTAACTGAGCAAGAAATATTGAGTTGAAACAGAGGGGGTACTGCGAGGAAGAGCGTTATGGAGGCAACCCCACCAGCCACACCCCGGCACACAATGTTCCCGCTGTGGCTGCTGCCTTCCGGCTCTGACCAGGTTCACGGGTAATCGTTGCGGGGGGACCGATGGGGTCACCATAACGACGCCTGCCTCTCGGCAAGCGGGGCCATTGTACCGATCTCATCGGAAGTTACAACCGTTGGTTCAGGATTAAAAATATCCACTGGTTCAAGCACTTGCCTAAGGCCTCGCACCTTGTGGGAGCCGGGCTTGCCCGCGATGCCCCCGACTCGGTGCATCAGTGATATCGCGGTGACGCCATCACCGGCAAGCCAGCTCCCACACACAGCAACTTATTGCGCCTGTACGACCTCATCCGCCCGACCACCCTCCTCCTGGATCACCAGATGGATAAAGTGCAGCTTGGCGATCACCGCTGGCGGCAGCACAAAGGGGTAAAAATCCGGCTGCCCCATGCTGCGCGACAGTTCGTTGAGCATACCGGCCAGTTCGATCCAGGCGTTGACGAACGACAGGAATGCCGTCCCACCGGGGTGTGCGGGGTCATAGAGCGTGGAGAGAGGAAATGGCTGGTAGTCCAGGTCCATCTCGCGGGCGCTCATGCCAAAACCAAGGGCGGTGTCGACGGCGTCCATCATGTGCAGGTAGTGGGCCCAGGTTTCCGCCCAGTCTTCCCACGGGTGCATGGTCGCGTAGGCGCTGACGCAGGTTTGCTGCCAGTCCGGGCGCGGGCCGTTTTGGTAGTGCTGGTCGAGGGCATCGGCGTAGCTGGCGCGTTCGTCACCGAACAGGCTGCGATACGCTTCGAGCCAGTGGCTATCAGCGATCAGCCGATCCCAGTAGTAATGACCAACTTCATGCCGAAAATGGCCGAGCAACGTGCGATAGGGCTCGCGCATTTGCACCCGGACCTTTTCGCGATGAGCGTCATCGGCTTCCTTGATATCCAGGGTAATCAGCCCGTTGGAATGGCCTGTCATCGGCGCATTGCCTTCCAGGTCGATGCCGACAAAGTCAAACGCCAGGCCAGTGTCTTCGTCGACACTCTTGGGCACCACGCGCAGGCCCAGGCTTATCAGTTGCGCCACCAGCCGATGCTTGGCGGTTTCGACCTTGCGCCAGCGATCGTGGTTTTCCGGGATAGACAGGTCGGGAATGGTACGGTTCAGGCTGCACGCCACGCACAGTGGCGCAGTGCTGTGGGCCGGGATCAGCCAGTTACACGCGGCCGGGGTGTCGAGGTTGGCGCAACGGCGAAAGGCACCGGCGTTGAGGTTGTCGTCCGCCAGCCAAGTGTCGGCGACGGGGCCCGGTTGAAGAGATGAAACGCGGCTCTGTTGCGGCTGGTAGCCCAACAGCGCCTGGCAAGCCAGGCACTGGCTGTTGCGAAAGAACAGAGGTTGCCCGCAGCGGCATTGCCATACCTTGCTGTTGCGAGACGCCCCGGCTACGAACGGTGCTGCGATGCGCGAACTGAGTTGCTCGAAGTAGCGGAACATGGCGGTCTCTCCTGGGTGACAGAGACTAGATCATCTCACGCAGGATATCGTTCACTTTCCTGAGAGGGGCTGCTGCGCAGCCCAACGGGAGCAAGCTCCCTCGCCACAGGAGCCCATCAGACGGGGATGTTGTGCCTGGCGAGGAAAGCGACAAAGGCTTCTTCGTCCAGCACGTTCACACCCAGCTCACTGGCTTTGGCCAGTTTCGAACCGGCGCCCGGCCCGGCGACCACGCAGTGGGTTTTCGCCGAGACCGAGCCCGCCACCTTGGCGCCGAGGCTTTCGAGCTTGTCCTTGGCCACGTCGCGGCTCATCAGCTCCAGTGAGCCGGTCAGCACCCACGTGTGGCCTGCTTCCGGCAAGCCTTCGACGACTTTCTTCTCGCTGTCCCAATGCATGCCGAAGTCCTTGAGCTGCTGCTCGATGGCCAGGGCGTGCGTGGCGTTCTCGGCGTTATCAAAGAAATCGCGCACGGCCTTGGCCTGCTTCTCGGGCAGCGCCTGGCGCATATCCAGCCAGTCGGCGTTGATCACGCCTTGCAGGGAGCCGAATTTATCCGCCAGTTTCTGTGCGGCGCCAGGGCCGACGCTTGGCACGTGCAGCTTGTCGAGTAACCCGCCCAAGGTGGTGCTGGCAGCGAACTCGGCACCCAGGTCGCCTTGATCCTGCAATTGCAGGCCGCATTCGTCCGGCGACAGCAGCGCGCCGATCACGTCCCGGTTGTGGCTGTCTTCAAAGAAGCTGTGAATCTCATGCGCCACTTCCAGGCCCACGTCCGGCAGGTAGGTCAACACTTCCGGCAAGGCCTTCTGCACCCGCTCAAGGGACGCCAGCGAGCGCGCCAGCACCTTGGCCGTCTCCTCGCCCACGTCGGGAATGCCCAGGGCGTAGATAAACCGCGCCAGAGTCGGCGTTTTGCTGTTCTCGATGGCGGTGATCAGCTTCTTGCTGGAAATATCAGCGAAACCTTCCAGGTCGATGATCTGCTCGTACGTGAGTTTGAAGAGGTCAGCCGGCGAGCCGATGAGTTTTTCATCCACCAGTTGCTCGATGGTCTTGTCACCCAGGCCGTCAATGTCCATGGCGCGGCGCGAGACGAAGTGAATAATCGCCTGCTTGAGCTGCGCACCACAGGCCAGGCGGCCAACGCAGCGGTACACCGCGCCTTCGCTGACGGTTTCCTTGCCCTTGCTGCGCTTGACCAGTTGCGTGCGCTCCACGTGGGAGCCACACACCGGGCAGGTCTGGGGAATGGGCACGGCGCGGGCAGCTTCCGGGCGGCGCTCGAGTACCACCGAGACCACCTGCGGGATCACATCACCGGCGCGGCGGATAATCACGGTATCGCCGATCATCACGCCCAATCGGGCAACTTCATCCATGTTATGCAACGTGGCGTTGGAGACGGTCACACCGGCCACCTTGACCGGCTTCAAGCGTGCCACCGGGGTCACGGCGCCGGTGCGGCCGACCTGGAATTCCACGTCGAGCAGCTCTGTCAGCTCTTCCATGGCCGGGAATTTATGCGCGATGGCCCAGCGCGGTTCGCGCGCACGGAAGCCCAGTTCACGCTGGGAGGCAATGCTGTTGACCTTGAACACTACACCGTCGATCTCATACGGCAGGCTGTTACGCCGCTCGCCGATATCGCGGTAGTAGTCCAGGCAATCCTGAATCCCCTTGGCCAGTTTCAGCTCGTGGCTGATGGGCATGCCCCATTTTTTCAACTGCTGCAGGTTGCCGATATGCGTGTCGCTGATGTCAGTAGTCACGCCATAGCAGCAGAATTCCAGCGGGCGGCTGGCGGTAATTTTCGAGTCCAGCTGACGCAGGCTGCCGGCGGCGGCGTTGCGCGGGTTGGCGAAGGTCTTGCCGCCCACTTCCAGTTGCGAGGCGTTCAGCCGCTCGAAGCCGGCCTTGGACATGAACACTTCACCGCGCACTTCGAGGGTCGCTGGCCAGCCGCTGCCCTGCAGTTTCAACGGAATATTGCGCACGGTGCGCACGTTGACGCTGATGTCTTCGCCGGTGGTGCCGTCGCCGCGGGTAGCGCCGCGTACCAGTTCGCCGTCCTGATACAGCAGGCTGACCGCCAGGCCATCGAGCTTCGGCTCGCAGCTGTACTCGACACTCCCGAAGAGATCACCCGCCGGTAGATCCAGCCCCTCGGTTACCCGGCGGTCAAACTCCAGCATCGTGGTTTCATCAAAGGCGTTGCCCAGGCTGAGCATCGGAATCTCATGCTTGACCTGCGTAAATGCCGACAGCGCCGCACTGCCCACCCGCTGCGTCGGCGAATCACGCGTCACCAGGTCCGGATGCTCGGCCTCAAGGGCCTTGAGCTCGTGAAACAACCGGTCGTACTCGGCGTCCGGAATGCTCGGCTCGTCGAGGACGTGGTAACGGTAGTTGTGCTGATCCAGTTCAGCGCGCAATTCAAGGATGCGGGTGTGGGCGGCGGTCATGGGTGTTCTCTCAGAAAGCAAAAGAGCAGCCGAAGCTGCTCAAATGGTAGTGCGCTTATTCTACTGACAACGCTGGAGACCAATCCTCAGCGTTTTTGTGTCAGGGCGCGACGCTCAAACTCGACGATGCGCTGACGGTAGTGTTCGATGGTCTGGGCAGTCAGGACGCTGCGTTGATCGTCCTTGAGCTCGCCGTTGAGTTCCTGGGACAGCTTGCGGGCTGCGGCCACCATCACGTCGAACGCTTGTTTCGGGTGACGCGGGCCGGGCAAGCCGAGGAAGAAGCTCACCGCCGGGGTGCTGAACAGGTCGATATCGTCCAGATCAAAAGTACCCGGCTTGACCGCGTTGGCCATGGAGAACAGCACTTCGCCGTTACCCGCCATGCTTTCGTGACGGTGGAAGATATCCATCTCGCCAAAGCGCAGGCCGCTTTCCAGAATGTTCTGCAACAGCGCCGGGCCTTTGAAGCCGCCGGCGTCACGGCAGATCACGCTGATCACCAGAACTTCTTCAGCGGCCGGCTGATCGTTGACCGATTGGCGTGGGGCGCTGCGTTTGGCTGGTGTCTCGTCGGGGAAATCGTCATCGCGGCTGCTGAAGCTCGGGCCATCATCAACGTCGAGGTTAAGGTCGCCCTGATGCGGCTCAGCCGCGCCGGCACTGCCACGTTTGCCACGCTTGGAAGACGGCTCACGGGCTTCGCGCACCGGCGCGCTCATCGACGGCAAGTCATGCTCGTCAAGCTGGGGTTCTTTATGGTTGTCAAGTACACGTGGCGGCCCCAACAGCTCTGCGCTGCTGTCGTCGTCAGGCAAGTTGGACAGGTTGCGGTCCAGACGGAATTTGAGCTTGCCCTTGCCACCGCGCATACGGCGCCAGCCATCAAAAAGAATACCGGCAATGACAATAATGCCGATGACGATCAGCCACTCGCGCAGACCGATTTCCATGTAATCCCGTGCCTCTAATAAAAAATGCTGAAAAATAAGGGGTTTAGCACCGTGCAAACCGCTTTAAAACGTGGCGCCAACTCTATGTTCTGACTGACGTTTTGCCCACGCATACGAAAATTTGACATTAAACTAGCACGACCAAAGATAACTTTACACCGTCTGTCAAAATGCCTTGAACAAATATGTCCATTTGCCATATTTCACAACCGGGTCCATCAGCTTACCGCCTGCTGAAAATTCTCTTTCAACGCCCGCTTCAGGATTCCACCATCGCCATCGCTTCTTCGACATCCACCGCCACCAAACGCGAACAGCCAGGCTCGTGCATCGTCACACCCATGAGTTGATCGGCCATTTCCATGGCGATCTTGTTGTGGGTGATATAGATGAACTGCACGGTCTGGGACATCTCTTTAACCAGTCGCGCATAGCGTCCAACGTTAGCGTCATCCAGCGGGGCGTCAACTTCATCGAGCATGCAGAACGGCGCCGGGTTCAACTTGAAGATCGCAAATACCAGGGCCAACGCGGTGAGTGCCTTCTCGCCACCGGACAACAAATGGATGGTGCTGTTCTTCTTGCCCGGCGGCCGCGCCATGATCGTTACCCCTGTATCGAGTAGATCTTCGCCCGTCAGTTCCAAGTAAGCGCTGCCACCACCGAAAACTTTCGGGAATAACGCCTGTAAACCGCTATTAATCTGATCAAAGGTATCTTTGAAGCGGTTACGGGTTTCCTTGTCGATCTTGCGGATCACGTTTTCCAGGGTGTCCAGGGCTTCCACCAGGTCGGCGTTCTGGGCGTCCAGGTAACGTTTGCGCTCGGACTGCTGCTGATACTCATCAATGGCCGCAAGGTTGATCGCGCCCAGTCGTTGAATGCGCGCGGCAATGCGCTCAAGTTCTTCTTCGGCGTCTTTCTCGTTGGCCTGGGCGGTTAGCGTGTTGAGCACGCCGTGCAGGTCGTAGCCGTCTTCCAGCAACTGGTCTTGCAAGGTCTTGCGGCGCACGGTCAGGGCTTGCCATTCCATCCGCTGTTGTTCGAGTTGGCCGCGAATCAGCTGGGATTGCTGCTCGGCCTGGGTCCGGCGTTTTTCTGCATCGCGCAGTTCGCGGTCGGCGTCTTCCAGGGCGATTTGCGCGGTCTTGAGTTCTTCGTCGACGCTCATGCGCTTGTCGAGCAACTCTTCCAGTTTGAGCCGCAACTCTTCCAGAGGCGCTTCGCCCTCCTCCAGGTTGAGGCTCAGTTGCTCACGCTTTTCGGTGAGGCGTTCGGACTGCATCTCCAGGCGCTCAAGGGCCTGGGCGGTGGACTTATGCTGGGCCTGCAAGGAGCCGAGGCGCACCGCCAATTGGTGCGCGTGGTCTTTGTGCTGGCGGGCTTCCTGACGCACACGATCCAGGCGTTCACGCAGGCTGTCGCGCTGGGCCAGCAGCAGTTCACGCTGCTCGGTGTCCAGCGCCATGCTGTCAAGGGCTTCCTGCAACTGCAGGCGCGCCTCACCGATCTGTTCGTGTTCAAGGGCGCGCTGCTCGCCCATCTCGGCGACTTCTTCGTCGAGGCGAGTACGGCGCAGGGTTAACTGTTCGGCCTTGGCTTTGCTGGCTGAGAGCTGAGCCTTGAGTTCGCCTTGCTGGCGCGCTTCGTCCTGAAGCAGACGGCGCAGGTGTTCGCGGCCAGTCTCTTGCTGGCGCTGGGTGGCGCGCAGGGTTTGCAGTTCGGTTTCCAGGCTTTCCAGGGTGGCTTCGCGCTCTTCACGTTCGGCGCTCAGGCTGACGATTTCCTGGCCACGGGCCAGAACACCGCTTTGGGCTTCACTGGCGCGGCGCACGCGCAAAAAGTGCCGACCGACCCAAAAGCCGTCCCGGCTGATCAGGCTTTCGCCGGCGCCCAGTTGGCCACGCTGGGCCAGGGCGTGTTCCAGCGAGTCCACCGGTTTGACTTGCCCCAGCCAGGGCGACAGATCAATCGCCGCCTCGACCTTGTCCAGCAAGCTGCCCGGCACTCGGGTGCCGTCAGCGGCGGGGCTGAGCAAACGCAGATCGCCCTGGGTGAAACCGGCGAGGTCAAAGCCGCCAAAATCGTCGACCAGCACCGCTTGCAGGTCGGCGCCAAGCACGGTCTCCACCGCCAGCTCCCAACCGGCTTCTACTTTCAAACCCTCGGCCAGGCGCGGACGCTCGGCCAAATGTTGGTCGCGCAGCCATTCAGCCGTGCCAGTGCCGGGGTCCAACGCCGCCTGCTGCAAGGCTTCCAGCGACGCCAGCCGGCCGTTGAGCCGCTGCAAATCACCCTGGGCCTGCTGCTGGGCCTGGGTCGCCTGTTGCAGCTGCTGACGCAGTTGCTCCAGGCGCTCCACTTGCTGCTCTTCGCTGGCTTCGAGGTCTTCCAGCGTCATTTCGCTTTCGGCGAGCTGCTCGCTGAGTTCCATGATCGCCGCGTCTTCCGGGTCAGCCGAGAGCAACGCGCGCTCTTCCTGCATCCGGCGTTGGCGTTCAGCCAAGCGTTCCATGCTGGTTTCCAGCTGCTGGATGCGCGACTGCTGCACTTCGGCCTGGCGGCGCGGCTCGGCGGATTGCAGGTTGAACGTGTCCCACTGCTCCTGCCAGCACTGCATGGTGGTTTCGGATTCTTCCAACGCGGCGGCGGCTTCTTCGGCGGCGGCGCTGGTGATTTCTTGCTCGGGCGTGAGCATGTCCAGCTCTTCACCGAGGGTCAGCAGCAACGTGCGGTCGTGGCCCAGGTGAGATTCAGTCTCCAGGCGCGCGCGTTCGGCCTCTTTGAGGTCATCCTGCAACTGGCGCAGGCGCTGCTGGCCGTGCTGGATGCTCTGCTCGACCCGGGCGATATCGCCGCCCACCGAGTAGAAACGCCCTTGCACCAGATTGAAGCGTTCAGACAGCTCATGGTGACCGTCGCGCAGGCGCTCGATGCTGGCATCGGCATTGCGCTGTTCGGCCACCAGGGCTTCAAAGCTGATTTCCTGGGTGCCGATAATCGCTTCGCGCTGGCCGACCTGCTCATTCAACGCCTGCCAGCGCAGGGCCGACAGTTGCGCCTTGAGTTGGCGCTCCTCGCCCTTGTATTCCTGATACTTCTCGGCGGCCTGGGCCTGGCGGTGCAGGCGCTCCAACTGGCGCTCCAGCTCTTCGCGCAGGTCAGTCAGGCGGGCAAGGTTTTCATGGGTGCGGCGAATGCGGTTTTCGGTCTCGCGGCGGCGCTCCTTGTACTTGGAGATACCGGCGGCTTCTTCGATAAAGTTACGCAGGTCTTCAGGCTTGGCTTCGATCAGCTTGGAGATCATGCCCTGCTCGATGATCGAGTAGCTGCGCGGGCCAAGGCCGGTGCCGAGGAAGATGTCGGTAATGTCGCGGCGACGGCACTTGGTGCCGTTGAGGAAGTAGCTGTTCTGGCTGTCGCGGGTCACTTTGCGGCGAATGGAGATTTCCGCGTAGGCGGCGTATTCGCCGACGAGGGTGCCATCTGAGTTGTCGAACACCAGCTCAATGCTGGCCTGGCTCACCGGCTTGCGGCTGGTGGAGCCGTTGAAGATGACGTCGGTCATCGACTCGCCACGCAGGTTTTTTGCCGAGCTCTCGCCCATCACCCAGCGGACGGCGTCGATGATGTTCGACTTGCCGCAACCATTGGGCCCGACCACCGCCGCCATGTTACTGGGGAAGTTCACCGTGGTCGGGTCGACGAAGGATTTGAACCCCGCCAGTTTGATGCACTTGAGCCGCACGCTTAGGCGTCCGCCAACGCAGCGATGACCAGCGAGCAACTGCGCTCGCCGTAGGCCGACAACACCTGGCGAATCTGCGGCAAGTCACGGGCGAGCACGGCGGCGAGCAACTGCTCGAACAGCACCAGGTACTCGCTCATGGACGCCTTGCGTTGCTCCAGCGCCAGGTAATAGGCGCGGTTCATCGCCGGCTGCAGGTTCTCGACGGTTTCCTGCAAATACGGGTTGTTGGCGAACGGGTACGCAGCGCGCATCACGTTGAAGCTTTCTTCGACGAAGGCGCGAATGTCCTGGCGTTCGAAACTGACGATCAGGCGCTGCTGGATTTGCACGAACGGCGCCATGTCGGCCTGGGTCTGCCAGCCCTCGGCAACCGCATTACCGAGCAGGATGTACAGCTCGCCCATCAACGTGCACAGGCTCTGCACCTTGTGCGCGGTGAGTTCGGTGACGTGGGCGCCACGGCGCGGCAGGATCGCGATCAGGTGGCGGCGTTCAAGGATCAGCAGGGCTTCACGCACGGAACCACGGCTGACATTGAGCGCCAGCGTGACTTTCTGCTCCTGGATCCGCTCCCCAGGCTTGAGATCGCCGCGAATGATACGTTCGGCGAGGTGGTGAGCGATTTGCTCGGCGAGACTGTCCGGCGCCTTGAACGTCATGTTTTCCCTTCAAAATCTGCTATCGGTACAAGCGCGGCAGTGTAGCGCATTGGCCCGCTGATGGCGCTACGCCCACGGCGGCGAATTTGGCATGAAATAAGCAACGTATCGCAGGTAAAGGCCTGCAAAAACGCCAGTTTCAGAAGACTGAACCCTAATTAAATGTGTTGCGATCGCATTTTCTTGACCCTTAAGTCAGAAAACAATTGACCGAAAAGTCAGACATGACTAGATTCGGCGCAAAGCGGTTAACAACAATAATGAGTCTGCGAGGCCTTCCGTGATCCAGTTTTTACTAAACCAGGAACTCCGTAGCGAGCACGCCCTGGACCCCAACCTGACCGTGCTCAACTATTTGCGTGAGCACGTGGGCAAATCCGGTACCAAGGAAGGCTGCGCCAGCGGCGATTGCGGTGCGTGTACCGTGGTGGTCGGCGAGTTGCACACCGATGCACACGGTGCGCAACAGATTCGTTATCGCAGCCTCAATTCCTGCCTGACCTTTGTCTCCTCCCTGCACGGCAAACAACTGATCAGCGTCGAAGACCTCAAACACCAGGGCCAACTGCACAGCGTGCAACAAGCCATGGTCGAGTGCCACGGCTCGCAATGCGGCTTTTGCACACCGGGTTTTGTGATGTCGTTGTTTGCGCTGCAAAAGAACAGCGACGCTCCCGACAGCCAAAAAGCCCACGAAGCCCTGGCCGGCAACCTGTGCCGCTGCACCGGCTATCGCCCGATTCTCGCCGCCGCCGAACAGGCCTGCTGCAACAAACCGCAGGATCAGTTCGACAGCCGCCAGGCCGAAACCATCGCCCGCCTCAAGGCCATCGCACCAACCCAAACCGGCGAGTTGAACAGCGGCGACAAACGCTGCCTGGTGCCGCTGACCGTCGCCGATCTGGCCGACCTCTACGACGCCTATCCGCAAGCCCGTCTACTGGCTGGCGGCACCGACCTGGCGCTGGAAGTCACGCAGTTCCACCGCACCCTGCCGGTGATGATCTACGTCGGCAACATTGAAGAAATGAAGCGCATCGAAGACTTCGACGACCGCCTGGAAATCGGCGCCGCCACAGCCCTCTCCGACTGCTACACCGCGCTGCACCACGAATACCCGGACTTCGGCGAACTGCTGCACCGCTTCGCCTCGCTGCAAATTCGCAACCAGGGCACCCTCGGCGGCAACATCGGCAACGCCTCGCCGATCGGCGATTCGCCGCCCCTGCTGATCGCCCTCGGCGCGCAGATTGTGCTGTGCAAAGGCAACACCCGCCGCACCCTGGCGCTGGAAGACTACTTCATCGACTACCGCGTAACTGCGCGCCAGGACAGCGAGTTCATCGAGAAGATCATCGTGCCCAAGGGCCACATGCTGTTCCGAGCCTATAAGGTGTCCAAACGCCTCGACGATGATATTTCCGCGGTGTGCGCCGCCTTCAACCTGACGATTGAAAACGGTGTAATCAGCCAAGCCCGCGTCGCCTTCGGCGGCATGGCCGCCACGCCAAAACGCGCGAAAAGCTGCGAAACCGTGCTGGTCGGCGCCACGTGGAACTCCGCTACCGTGGAGAAAGCCTGCGCCGCCCTGGCCGAAGATTTCACCCCGCTCTCGGACTTTCGCGCCAGCAAGGAATACCGCCTGCTCAGCGCGCAGAACCTGCTGCGCAAATACTTCATCGAACTGCAAACGCCGCACATCGAGACTCGGGTGACCGCTTATGTCTAACCATCACGCCGATGTAAAAACCCAGGCCGAACTCGCCGAGCTGTTCGCTCAGGACCTGACCTCCGGCGTCGGCCGCAGCGTCAAACATGACAGCGCCGCCAAGCACGTGTCCGGTGAGGCGCAGTACATCGATGACCGCCTGGAATTCCCGAACCAGTTGCACCTGTATGCGCGCATGTCCGACCGCGCCCATGCACGCATCATCAGTATCGACACTGCGCCCTGCTACGCCTTTGAAGGCGTGCGCATCGCCATCACCCACGAAGACGTGCCGGGCCTGAAAGACATCGGCCCGTTGATGCCCGGCGACCCGTTGCTGGCCATCGATACCGTGCAGTTCGTCGGCCAAGTGGTGCTGGCAGTAGCGGCCCGCGACCTCGAAACCGCGCGCAAAGCCGCCATGGCTGCGGTGATCGAATACGAAGACCTCGAACCGGTGCTCGACGTGGTCGAAGCCTTGCGCAATAAACACTTCGTACTCGACAGCCACACCCACCAGCGCGGCGATTCGGCGGGCGCATTGGCGACGGCGAAAAACCGTATCCAGGGCACGCTGCACATTGGCGGCCAGGAACACTTCTATCTGGAGACGCAAATCTCTTCAGTGATGCCCACCGAAGACGGCGGCATGATCGTCTATTGCTCCACGCAGAACCCCACCGAAGTGCAGAAGCTGGTGGCCGAAGTGCTGGACGTGTCGATGAACAAAATCGTCGTCGACATGCGCCGCATGGGCGGTGGTTTCGGCGGCAAGGAAACCCAAGCCGCCAGCCCGGCGTGCCTGTGCGCAGTGGTTGCGCGCCTCACCGGCCAGCCGACCAAGATGCGCCTGCCGCGCGTCGAGGACATGCTGATGACCGGCAAGCGCCACCCCTTTTATATTGAATACGACGTGGGCTTTGACGACACCGGCCGACTGCACGGGATCAACCTGGAACTGGCGGGCAACTGCGGCTGCTCGCCGGACCTGTCGAACTCGATTGTCGACCGCGCGATGTTCCACTCCGACAACGCGTATTACCTGGGCGATGCCACGGTGAACGGCCATCGCTGCAAGACCAACACCGCGTCCAACACCGCCTATCGCGGCTTCGGCGGCCCGCAAGGCATGGTCGCCATTGAGGAAGTGATGGACGCCATCGCCCGGCATCTGGCCCTCGACCCGCTGGCTGTGCGCAAGGTCAATTACTACGGCAAGACCGAGCGCAACGTCACCCACTACTACCAGACCGTCGAGCACAACATGCTCGAAGAAATGACCGCCGAGCTTGAGGCCAGCAGCCAATACGCCGAGCGCCGCGAAGCGATCCGCCTGTACAACGCCCACAGCCCGATTCTGAAAAAAGGCCTGGCGCTGACGCCGGTGAAATTCGGTATTTCATTTACCGCCAGCTTCCTTAACCAGGCCGGTGCGCTCATCCACATTTACACCGACGGCAGCATCCACCTGAACCACGGCGGCACCGAGATGGGCCAGGGCTTGAACACCAAGGTGGCGCAGGTGGTGGCGCAGATTTTCCAGGTCGACATCGACCGCGTGCAGATTACTGCGACCAACACCGACAAGGTGCCCAACACCTCGCCGACCGCTGCGTCCAGCGGCGCCGACCTGAACGGCAAAGCCGCACAGAACGCAGCAGAAATCATCAAGCAACGGCTGGTGGAATTCGCTGCGCGCAAGTACGACGTGAGCGAAGCCGACGTGGAGTTTCACAACGGCCATGTGCGCGTGCGCGAGCAGATTTTGACGTTTGAAGCGCTGATCCAGCAGGCGTATTTCGCCCAGGTGTCGCTGTCGAGCACGGGGTTCTACAAGACCCCGAAAATCTTCTACGACCGCAGCCAATCGCGCGGTCGGCCGTTCTACTACTTCGCATTCGGCGCGGCCTGTTGCGAAGTGATCGTCGACACCCTGACCGGCGAATACAAGATGCTGCGCACCGACATTCTTCACGACGTCGGCGCCTCGCTGAACCCGGCCATCGACATTGGCCAGGTGGAAGGCGGCTTTATCCAGGGCATGGGCTGGCTGACCATGGAAGAGCTGGTGTGGAACAACAAGGGCAAGCTGATGACCAACGGCCCGGCCAGTTACAAGATTCCGGCAGTGGCTGACATGCCCCTGGATTTGCGCGTGAAGCTGGTGGAAAACCGCAAGAACCCGGAAGACACGGTGTTCCATTCCAAGGCCGTGGGCGAGCCGCCGTTCATGCTCGGGATTGCGTCGTGGTGTGCGATCAAGGATGCCGTGGCGAGCCTCGGTGACTATCGCCATCAGCCCAGGATTGACGCGCCAGCGACGCCGGAGCGGGTGTTGTGGGGGTGCGAGCAGATGCGCCAGTTGCAGGCGGCGAAGGCTGTTGAGACTGAAACCGAGATGGCTTCGCTTTAGACCGAGGCGCTGCCATCGCAGGCAAGCCAGCTCCCACATTTGATCGTGGTTTGCAGACCAGGTGTGAGGGAGTTCAGCTCCTACAATTTTTGATGTGTAAATACATTCAAATGTGGGAGCTGGCTTGCCTGCGATGGCGGCCGAACTGACAACAGAAATGTTGAGGTGACTATGCACAACTGGATCAGCGCCCTCGCCGACCTGCAAAACCGCGGCGAACCCTGCGTACTGGTGACCATCATCGAAGAGCTCGGCTCCACGCCGCGTAACGCCGGTTCGAAGATGGTCATCAGCGCTGCGCACACCTTCGACACCATCGGCGGCGGGCACCTGGAATACAAGGCGATGCAGATTGCCCGGGACATGCTTGTGCGCGGCCAGCAGAACACCCATCTGGAGCGCTTCAGCCTCGGCGCCAGCCTGGGTCAGTGCTGCGGCGGCGTGACGGTGCTGCTATTCGAACCGATGGGCCAGGTGCAGGCGCAGATCGCGGTATTCGGCGCTGGCCACGTTGGCCGTGCGCTGGTGCCGTTGCTGGCCAGCCTGCCGTGCCGCGTACGCTGGATTGATTCGCGCGATCAGGAGTTCCCGGAGCACATCCCCCAGGGCGTACGTAAAATCGTCAGCGAAGAGCCGGTCGACGAAATTGCCGACCTGCCGGTGGGCAGTTACTGCATCGTCATGACCCACAATCACGCACTGGACCTGGAACTGACCGCCGCGCTGCTCAAGCGAGATGACTTCACCTACTTCGGCCTGATCGGTTCGAAAACCAAACGGGTCAAGTTCGAACACCGCCTGCGTGATCGCGGCTTCGACACCGCACAGCTGCAACGCATGCGCTGCCCCATGGGCCTCACCGAGGTGAAGGGCAAATTACCGGTGGAGATTGCCATCTCCATCGCCGGCGAAATCATCGCCACCTATAACGCGAATTTCGGCCAGCACACCGCGAGCGCCGAACCTATTGCCAAACTGCTGCCGGCTTCGCGTCGCAGCCAAGCCATTTGAATTGAGATGACCATGCCTTTGACACGCAAAGCCTACCGTGCCGCCATTTTGCACAGCATCGCCGACCCCGCCGAAGTGGGCATCGAAGCCTCGTACGAATACTTCGAAGACGGCCTGCTGGTGATCGAAAACGGCCAGATCAGCGCTGTCGGCCATGCCGGTGACTTGCTGCCGACCCTGCCCGCCGACATCGAAGTCATCCATTACCAGGATGCGCTGATCACTCCCGGCCTGATCGACACCCATATCCACTTGCCGCAAACCGGCATGGTCGGTGCCTATGGCGAGCAGTTGCTGGACTGGCTGAACACCTACACCTTCCCCTGCGAAAGCCAGTTCGCCGACAAGGCCCATGCCGAAGAAGTCGCGGATATTTTCATCAAGGAACTGCTGCGCAACGGCACCACCACTGCGCTGGTCTTCGGCAGCGTGCACCCACAGTCGGTGAATTCGTTCTTTGAAGCCGCAGAGAAGCTCGACCTGCGTATGATCGCCGGCAAAGTGATGATGGACCGCAACGCGCCGGACTACCTCACCGACACCGCCGAAACCGGCTACCAGGAAAGCAAGGCGCTGATCGAACGCTGGCACGGCAAGGGCCGCCTGCACTATGCCGTGACGCCGCGTTTCGCGCCGACCAGCACGCCGCAGCAACTGGAACTCGCCGGGCAACTGCTGGGCGAATACCCGGACCTCTACATGCAGACTCACATCAGTGAGAACAAGCAGGAAGTCGAGTGGGTGAAGGAGCTGTTCCCGGAGCGCAAGGGCTACCTGGACGTGTACGACCATTACAAACTGCTGGGCGAACGCTCGGTGTTTGCCCACGGCGTGCACCTGTGTGACGACGAGTGCGCGCGCCTGGCCGAGACCGGTTCAGCGGTCGCGTTTTGCCCGACCTCGAACCTCTTCCTCGGCAGTGGTTTGTTCAACCTGCCGATGGCCGAGAAGCACAAGTTGAATGTGGGCCTGGGCACGGACGTGGGCGGCGGCACCAGCTTCTCGCTGCTGCAAACCTTGAACGAAGCGTACAAAGTGATGCAGTTGCAGGGTGCGCGTTTGAGCCCGTTCAAGTCGCTGTACCTGGCCACCCTGGGCGGCGCGCGGGCACTGCGCCTGGAAGACAAGATTGGTACGTTGCAACCGGGTACGGATGCGGACTTTTTGGTACTGGATTACAACGCCACGCCGCTATTGAGCTATCGCTTGAAGCAGTCGAACAACATTGCCGAGACGTTGTTTGTGTTGATGACGCTGGGGGATGACCGGACCGTGTTGCAGACGTATGCGGCGGGGCAGTTGGTGCATCAGCGCTAATATCAGTCGCCATACAAAACCAAATGTGGGAGCGGCTTTTTGTGGGAGCTGGCTTGCCTGCGATGCAGTCACCTCGGTCTTTCAGTTAGACCGAGGGGATGCTATCGCAGGCAAGCCAGCTCCCACAAAAGCCAGCTCCCACATTGTTGATTGGGATCAGAGTTTGACCGAAGAGCGCCCTGGCTTCTTGGTCTGCAACAAATGCGAAAACACCGCATGCAAATCATCCGACGCGCTTTCCTCATCGAGGTTGAGCTTGCTGTCGATGTGATCCATGTGATGCATCATCAGGTTCACCGCCAGCGTCGCGTCCCGTGCCTCGATCGCGTCGATCAACTGCGTGTGTTCATCGTAGGAGCAGTGCGAGCGGTTGCCGCTTTCGTACTGCGCGATGATCAACGATGTCTGCGACACCAGGCTGCGCTGGAAGCTGATCAGCGGGGCGTTCTTCGCCGCTTCGGCCAGCTTCAGGTGGAACTCGCCGGAGAGGCGGATACCCGCACCGCGATCGCCGCGCGAAAAGCTGTCACGCTCGTCGTTGACCATCTGACGCAATTCAGCCAGTTGTTCGGCTGTCGCGTGCTGCACCGCCAATTCCGTGATCGCCCGCTCGACCAAACGGCGGGCCAGGAACACCTGGCGCGCTTCTTCGACACTGGGGCTCGCCACCACCGCGCCACGATTGGGCCGCAGCAACACCACGCCTTCATGGGCCAGGCGCGACAGCGCGCGGCGAATGATGGTGCGGCTGACGCCGAAGATTTCGCCCAGTGCCTCTTCACTCAATTTGGTACCGGGTGCCAGGCGTTGTTCGAGGATCGCCTCGAAGATATGCGCATAGACGATATCGTCCTGGGTTCCGCTGCGTCCGGCCTTGCCGGCTCGCGGTTGTTTCTTGAGAGGTTGCAACTGTTCGTTCATGGGCACTCGGATCGGGAGAACGGCGGCGAATTAACGGTAATACGGCAACAAACGGTTGCTGGCAAGTATCACCTAAAAACAGGGCACATTGTACACAACCGCATACGCCAACACACTGTACGGCTGTTTGCGGCCCCGGCTGTATTGCAATGAGTCGTTACGTTTGAGTTTAGGCTTGAATCTGCGCCTTCACCGGCAAACACCCAGGTAAAAGGAACACCTCTCGATGACCGACGCCACTCAAGCGCCTTTGCGCCCACTGGCCGACACTTCTGCGTCGGCCGTAGTCGCCGGCTTTATCGCCATGATGACCGGCTACACCAGCTCCCTGGTCCTGATGTTCCAGGCCGGCCAGGCCGCCGGCTTGAGCACGGCGCAGATTTCTTCATGGATCTGGGCGATCTCCATCGGCATGGCCGTGTGCAGCATCGGCTTGTCTTTGCGCTATCGCACGCCGATCACCATTGCCTGGTCGACACCCGGCGCGGCCTTGCTCATCACCAGCCTTGGCGGCGTGAGTTATGGCGAGGCCATTGGCGCCTACATCACGTGCGCGGTGCTGGTCACGCTGTGCGGCCTGACCGGCAGCTTTGAAAAACTCGTCAAGCGCATTCCGGCTTCACTGGCGGCCGCGTTGCTGGCGGGGATTCTGTTCAAGATCGGCAGCGAGATTTTTGTGGCCGCGCAGCATCGCACCGGCCTGGTATTGGGGATGTTTTTCACCTACCTGATCATCAAGCGCGCGTCGCCCCGCTATGCCGTGTTGGCCGCGCTGGTGATCGGCACCGTGCTCTCCGGGCTGATGGGCCTGCTGGACTTCAGCGGCTTCCACCTGGAAGTCGCGACGCCGGTGTGGACCACGCCGCACTTCTCGCTGGCCGCGACCATCAGCATCGGCATCCCGCTGTTCGTGGTGGCGATGACCTCGCAGAACATGCCCGGCGTCGCAGTACTGCGCGGCGACGGCTACACGGTGCCGGCCTCGCCGCTGATCACTACCACCGGCCTGGCTTCCCTGGTGCTGGCGCCATTCGGCTCCCACGGCATCAACCTGGCGGCGATCAGCGCGGCGATCTGTACCGGGCCGCATGCCCATGAAGACCGCAACAAGCGCTACACCGCCGCGGTGTGGTGCGGGGTGTTCTACGGGATTGCCGGAGTATTTGGCGCGACATTGGCGGCCTTGTTCGCAGCGCTGCCTAAGGAGCTGGTGCTGTCGATTGCGGCGTTGGCGCTGTTTGGCTCGATCATCAATGGCCTGAGCATCGCCATGAATGAGCCGAAGGAACGGGAAGCGGCGCTGATCACCTTTATGGTCACCGCGTCAGGCTTGACGTTGTTTTCCATCGGGTCGGCGTTTTGGGGGATTGTGGCGGGGGTGTTGACGCTGCTGATTCTGAATTGGCGCAAGGCATAAAAAAACGGCGACCCTCAGGTCGCCGTTTTTTTTAGTATCACTTAGCCGCGTTGATCGGCTTTTCCGGATACCACACGTCCAGCAGTGGGCTGACTTCAGCGCTTTTCAGTTCGCTGCGGCCTTTGAGCCAGCTTTCAAC
>NZ_JAFCTN010000047.1:0-2251 GCF_049896045.1 Pseudomonas sp. PWP3-1b2 | reverse complement strand
TCCGGATACCACACGTCCAGCAGTGGGCTGACTTCAGCGCTTTTCAGTTCGCTGCGGCCTTTGAGCCAGCTTTCAACCGCTACGCGCTGCTCTTCGTTGACCGAGCCACGCTTCTGCAGGCAAACCAGACCGAAGTCATCGCCGCCAACATAGCCCAGACCATTGGCTTCCATGGCTTCTTTGATGAATGCTTCGAGGAAAGCGTCGGTAGCTTCTTCACTCAGGTCTTCTTTGAAGTCCAGGTTCAGTTCGAAACCCAGCTCTTGAAATTCATCAACGCACAGTTTTTTGCGCAGACGCTGGGAACGGTTAGTCGCCATTGGAACAATCCTCATAAGTAATAACGGGCGGCACTTTAGCAGTTTAAGGCGACGATTGCCCGACTCTCTGGGACGGGCGGCACAATGCAGGCAAAAAAAACGCCCATTAGCAGCTATCGTTCAGCTACAACTGGATCCACCTTGGGGCATAATGCCGACACTTTCGTGACTAATGAGGGATTTTCTTACACACCCCTCGCCTTTTTCACCCTTCTCAGCAGTAGGGTTTTATTCCTTATGATCAAATCTTTGCGTCCATTTTTGCTTGCCAGCGTTCTTTTGCCACTGGCCTTTGCCGTCACCGCCGCCCCGATCAATACCACCCTGCCGCCCAATGTTCAGCAGGCCCTGCAGAAAGCCAAAATACCCAATACCTCGCTGTCCCTGGTGATGCTGCCGTTGACCGGCCCCGGCACCCCGACCGTGTTCAACGCCGACGTTTCGGTTAACCCAGCCTCTACCATGAAGCTGGTTACCACCTACGCAGCCCTGGAAATGCTCGGCCCCAACCACCAGTGGAAGACCGAGTTCTACACCGACGGCACGCTCAGCGGTGGCGTGTTGCACGGCAACCTGTACCTCAAGGGCGGCGGCGACCCCAAGCTGAACATGGAAAAACTCTGGCTGCTGATGCGCGATCTGCGCGCCAACGGCGTGAAGCAAGTCACCGGCGACCTGGTGCTGGACCGCAGCTTCTTCAACCCACCGCAATTGCCCGAATTCAATGACGACGGCAACGACGAGAACAAGCCGTTCCTGGTCAAGCCGGATGCCCTTCTGGTCAACCTCAAGGCCCTGCGCTTCGTGACCCGCAACGATGCCGGCCGGGTGATCGTGTCGGTCGAGCCGCCAATCGCGAGCATCCGTATCGACAATCAGGTGAAAGTGTCCAACGCCAAGCAATGCACGGGCGATGTGCGCTACAACCCCGTGACGGCCGCCGACGGTAGCGTCACCGTGACCGTCAGCGGTCAGTTGGCCGATGGCTGCAGCTCACAGACTTACCTGTCGCTGCTCGACCACGCCACCTACACCGCCGGCGCCGTGCGCGCGATCTGGCAGGAATTGGGTGGCACCATCCAGGGCCGTGACATCCAGGCGCCGGTTCCGAAAAACGCCAAGGTGCTGGCCCGGGCGTTTTCGCCGGACCTGGCGGAAATCATCCGCGACATCAATAAATTCAGTAACAACACCATGGCCCAGCAGTTGTTCCTGAGCCTGGGCGCGCAGTTTCGCAACGACGCCGATGGCGACGATGCCAAGGCCGCGCAACGTGTAGTGCGTCAATGGTTGGCTAAAAAAGGCATCACCGCGCCGCACCTGGTGATGGAGAACGGCTCAGGCTTGTCGCGTGCTGAACGAGTCAGCGCCCGTGAGATGGCGGCCATGCTGCAAGCTGCGTGGAAGAGTCCGTATGCCGCTGAGTACATCAGCTCGCTGCCGATCGCCGGGACTGACGGCACCATGCGTAAACGCCTGAAGACTACGGCTATGCGCGGTGAGGCTCACGTCAAGACTGGCACCCTGAACACGGTTCGAGCGATTGCCGGGTTTAGTCGTGATAACAATGGCAATACCTGGGTGGTGGTGGCGATTCTTAACGACTCGAAACCGTGGGGGGCTTCGTCGGTGCTGGATCAGGTGTTGCTGGATCTGTATCGCCAGCCGAAGCTGGGGGTGGCGGAACCGGTGCTTTAAGTGAGTGTGTGGTTTGTCTGCGATGGCTGGCTGTTGGTGTACATATCCGTTGCTGCGGTAATGGCTGCTTAGGGTTCCGCTCTTACAGCGGGTCACTTTTTGAACAGCGCAAAAAGTAACCAAAAACGCTCCGCCCCACCACTCGGCACCTCGCCTAGGCTCGGTGTGCCCTCACTCCGGCTTGAATCCGTGGGCCGCCGTGATGGGCCATCCTTGGCCCAGCACGGCTAACC
>NZ_JAFCTN010000046.1:0-45828 GCF_049896045.1 Pseudomonas sp. PWP3-1b2 | reverse complement strand
GTGCCGAGTGGTGGGGCGAAGACCTTTTGCTTACTTTTGGGTCTTTCCAAAAGTGAGCCGCTGTAAGAGCGGAACCAATACCAGCCGTTAACTAAATAACGGATATACACGCACCCCCTACCGCCCCAACCCCTCATTCAAAATCAAACTCCGGTAATGCCCCGGATTCGACCCCGACCACTTGCGAAACGCCTTATAAAATGAACTCGCATCGGCAAACCCCAACCGCCCGGCGATCTCGGCAAAGCTGACGTGTGGCTCCGCCAGCCACACAATCGCCAGCTCCTTGCGCACGCTGTCCTTAAGCCCCTGATACGTCTGCCCCTCTTCTGCCAGACGGCGACGCAGCGTCGAAGCCGAGATGCAATGGCTGGCGGCGAGGCCCTCGGTTTCCGGCCAGGTGTCGGGCGGCATCTGCCGCAAGTCGTGCTTGATTCGCGCGGCAAGGCTTTGCGGGTCGCGGTATTTAACCAGGATGTTGGCCGGCGCATGCGCCAGAAACCGCTGCAGTTCCTGCGGGCTGCGCTTGATCGGCAAATCCAGACAATCCGCCGAAAAGATCATCCGCGTACGCGGCCGATCAAACCGCAAGTTGTCAGAAAACATCACCTGGTAGTCATCACAAAAATCCGGCTGCGGGCATCGCAGCTCAATGGCCAGAATGGGAATCCGCCGCCCTGCCAGCCAGCACGCCACGCCGTGAACAATCATCCAGTAGGCAAAGTAGGTAAATGCCCGCTTGGGCGGCACCTGCGGTTCAAGCAAGACGATTTCCGCCAGGCTCTGCTGGCGCACCCATTGCGCAGGCAGATGCTCAAGCATCAACGACAAAAAACCCAAACCCGCTTCCAGGCTGGCACCCAGGTTCGGCTGCGCCATGGCCACACGGCACAAAAACTCAAAGCTGCCGGACTTGAGCTTGCGCGGGTCCATGCCAAAAAACTCATCGTCCATACGCCGCGCCAGCAGGCGCCATAGGCGGGCATACGCCGTGGCCGGCACGCGTGCAGTGGGCAGCGCGAGCAAAGCCGGGTCGATTCCGACTTTGCCCAAGGCCTCAAGCGTCGCCGCACCCGGCGCACAGCTCTGCAATAACGCTTCGCGCACGAGATGGATGGAGATGGTGTCTTTTTCCGCCATGGGAATTCGGCTATTCAGCTCTGCATAAACATGGCGTGCATCATAAGGGTGGTTACGATTCGCCACCACCGTTCAGCAACGGTTCAGCAAAGGTCAACATTGCCTGTTTAGTAATGAGTATCATTATGTTACAAATTAGCATCTCAATAGGTCTCGGTGCGGTGCTGAATGCTTGTTCCCTTTCTAATCATGCTGCGCGAAGGCATTGAAGCCGCGTTGATCGTCGGCATCATCGCCAGTTACCTGCAACAGACCGGTCGTGGCCAGTGGATGCCCGCCGTGTGGGTCGGCGTGTTCCTCGCCGCCGCCCTGGCGTTGCTGGTCGGTGGTGGCCTGGAGCTGGTCAGCGCTGAGTTTCCGCAAAAACAGCAGGAACTGTTTGAAGGCGTGGTCGGGCTCGTCGCCGTGGGCATTCTCAGTTCCATGGTGTTCTGGATGCGCAAAGTCGCGCGGTCCATCAAGCATTCCCTGCATGAATCCCTGGACCACGCCCTGGCCGGCTCCAAGCACCAGGTGTTCGCGCTGATTGCCATGGTGTTTTTCGCCGTGGCCCGCGAAGGTTTGGAAACGGTGTTCTTCCTGCTCGCCGTGTTCCAGCAGAGCGAAGGCCCGGGCGCACCGATTGGCGCCCTGCTCGGCCTGATCCTGGCAATCATCGTCGGTTTCCTGATCTATTCCGGCAGCATGCGCCTGAACCTCGGGGCGTTCTTCCGCTGGACCGGCCTGTTCATTCTGGTGGTGGCCGCCGGCATTCTCGCCAACTCGGTGCAGGCCCTGCACGAAGCCGGAGTGTGGAACCACCTGCAAACCGTACTGTTCGACTTCAGCGCCGTGCTGCCGATGGACAGCCCGCTGGGTTCGGTGCTCGCCGGGATGTTCGGCTACCAGGAGGCGCCGACCGTGAGCACCCTGGGCGCCTATCTGATTTACCTGGTGGTGGCGCTGGTGATGTTTTTCCTGCCCTCAGCGCCGCCCAAGCCTGTTGCCAACACCTCTTCCGTTTCCAGCCAGTAAGGACCGTCTCTTGTCCAACCCAACTCCTCAACCGGCTCCGCCTGCCCGCGCCTTGCGCTGGGCGGTGGCCGGCTCGGTGATCGTGATGATCGCCGCCGGTGGCCTGTTCTATTACGCCTCGCAACTGGCGGCGGCCAAGCGTCAAACCAACAGCAATGAAATCACCGTGACCATTCACGGCCATGCCTGCGAGCCCAACGCGCTGACCGTGCCCGCCGGGCATGCGAGCTTTCGCATCATCAACCGCTCCGACCGCGCGGTGGAGTGGGAAATTCTCGACGGCGTGCTGGTGATCGAGGAGCGGGAAAATATTGCCCCGGGCCTGAGCCAAATCATCAATGCCAACCTGTTGCCCGGCGACTACGCAATCACCTGCGGCCTGCTCAGCAACCCGCGCGGCACCTTGCATGTGACGCCGACCGCCGAGTCCGACGCCCAGGCCAAAGCCAAGCCGTCGATGCTGGCGTTTATTGGCCCGCTGTCGGAATTTCGCGTGTACCTGAGCGGCCAAGGCAGTGCGCTGGTCAAGGCGGCGACGGCGCTGCAACACGCCATCGATGCCGGCGACCTCGCCCAGGCCCAGGCGCTGTATGTGCCAGCCCGTGAGGCTTACCAGCGCCTGGCGCCGGCAGCTCAACGCCTCGCCGAGCTGGACAACGCGATCAACGCCCGCGCCGACTACTTTGAACAGCGCGAGCAAGACCCGGCCTTCAGCGGCTTCCACCGCATTGAGTACAGCCTGTTCCAGCAACGCAGCCTCGACGGCCTTGCGCCGATTGCGCAGCGCCTGGTCGCCGACGTCACCACCCTCAAGGCACAGCTGCTGGCTCAATCGCTGCCACCGGAGCAACTGGTGAGCATCGTGGTGCGCAACCTCAACAGCCTGGCCGACGTGCGCGCCGCCAGCGGTGAAGAGGAACGCTACAGTCATATCGACCTGAACGGTTTCGCGGCCAACCTCGACGTCGCGCACAAAGTCGTCGAGCTGATGCGCCCGCTGCTGAGCAAATCCGCCGACGACCTGTTGCCGAAGATCGACAGCGCCCTCGCCGCGTTCGATGCCGAACTCGACGGGTTCAAAGTCAATAACAGCTACAGCGCGTACGACAGCGTTACGGCCGATCAGCGCAAGCAGATCGCCGACAAGGCCAAGGCTCTGGCCGTTGCACTCGATGGAATCGACCCCGCCCTTGGCCTTTCCGGCCTGCAGTGAAGACGACCGCACAGATGAGTGATTCAGAACAGCTTAACCTTCAGCGCCGCCGTGTCCTGTTGGGCATGGCCGCGACCGGCGCCGCCATTGCCGGCAGCACCTTGACCTGCCCTGCGCTGGCAGCTGCCGCCGAACAGGTCACCACGGCGCCGCGCAGTGACAAGACCCAGGACCACCACGAGTTTTTCGGCAAGCACCAGACCGGCATCGTCACGCCGCGCCCAGCGTGCGGCATGATGGTGGCGTTCGATGTACTGGCAAGCGACCGCGACGACCTCGAACGCCTGTTTCGCACCTTGAACGAGCGCATCGCGTTCCTGATGACCGGCGGCCCCGTGCCGCAGGTCGACCCGAAACTGCCGCCCACTGATTCCGGCATCCTCGGCCCGGTGGTCACGCCGGATAACCTGACCATCACCGTGTCGGTTGGCGAGTCGCTGTTCGATGAGCGCTTCGGCCTGACGGCGGTCAAGCCCAAGCGCCTGAGCCGCATGGTCGGCTTTCCCAATGACGCACTGGAACCGGCGCAGTGCCACGGCGACCTGAGCCTGCAGTTTTGCTCTAACACCACTGATACCAACATTCACGCCCTGCGCGACATCGTCAAAAACCTGCCCGACCTGCTGCTGGTGCGCTGGAAGCAGGAAGGCAGCGTGCCGCCCCAGGCACCCGCCAAACCTGGCGAGCCGGCACAAAGTGCGCGCAATTTCCTCGGTTTTCGTGACGGTTCGGCCAACCCGAACTCCACCGACAACAAGGCCATGGACCAGATTGTCTGGGTGCAACCTGCAAGCGAAGAACCGGCCTGGGCAGCCAACGGCAGCTATCAAGTGGTGCGGATCATCCGCAACTTCGTCGAGCGCTGGGACCGTACTCCGCTGCAAGAGCAGGAAAGCATCATCGGCCGCGTCAAGCCTTCCGGCGCACCGATGGATGGCGTTAAAGAAACCCAGGTTCCCGATTACAGCAAGGACCCGGAAGGCAAGTTGACCAAGCTCGATGCCCACATCCGCCTGGCCAACCCGCGCACCCCGCAGACCCAGGCCAACCTGATTCTGCGTCGGCCGTTCAACTACTCCAACGGCGTCAACAAAAACGGTCAGCTGGACATGGGGCTGTTGTTCATCTGCTATCAGGCTGACCTGGAGAAAGGCTTTATCAGCGTGCAAACCCGGCTCAACGGCGAGCCCCTGGAGGAATACCTCAAGCCGGTCGGCGGCGGGTATTTCTTCACCTTGCCAGGTGTCGCAGGGCCCAAGGATTTCATTGGGCGCACGCTGCTCGCTGCAACGCATCCTCAAACCACTGCCAACACCTAAAACAAACCAGAGCGGATACCGTCCCATGAAGAAGTCGACTATTGCGTTGTCGTTGTTAATGACCCTTTCGCCGCTGGCAGCGTTCGCCGCTACCGCACCGCTGGACCTGGTAGGCCCGGTGTCGGACTACAAGATTTACGTCACCGAAGAAATCGGTGAGCTGGTGACCCAGACCCAAGCCTTCACCGACGCCATCAACAAGGGCGACCTGGCCACAGCGCAAAAGCTCTACGCACCAACCCGCGTGCACTATGAGTCCATCGAGCCGATCGCCGAGCTGTTCAGCGACCTCGATGCCTCCATCGATTCGCGCGTTGACGACCACGAAAAAGGCGTGACCGCTGAAGACTTCACCGGCTTTCACCGCATCGAATACGTGTTGTTCTCCGAGAAGACCACCAAAGGCCTGGAAACGCTGACCGCCAAGCTGAACACCGATGTCAACGACCTCAAAACCCGCGTTGACGGCCTGACCTTCCCGCCTGAAAAAGTCGTCGGCGGTGCTGCAGCGCTGCTCGAAGAAGTCGCTGCCACCAAGATCTCCGGTGAAGAAGACCGTTACAGCCACACCGACCTGTATGACTTCCAGGGCAACATCGACGGTGCGAAGAAAATCGTCGACCTGTTCCGTGGCCAGATCGAGAAACAAGACAAAGCCTTCCTGGCCAAGGTCGACAAGAATTTCGCCGCCGTGGACAAAATTCTCGCCAAGTACAAAACCAAGGATGGCGGGTATGAGACCTACGACAAGGTCAAGGAAAACGACCGCAAGGCGCTGGTGGGTCCGGTCAACACCCTGGCGGAAGACCTGTCGACCCTGCGCGGCAAATTGGGTCTGAACTGACCTGCTCCCTCGTATCGCGCACTGCGCGACCGAGGGACGGCCAACGCTTAACTCACAGGAGCATCCGGCTGGAAGTCTTCAAGCGGTGCTCCGGTGGGTTTGTGAGTGGCAGGGTCAATCGCGTACCACTTCGCGTTGATCTGCACGGCAGATATCGCACAGTTTTGACTAAAGCCAGTCTGGCTCCCCGGGTAGGTAGTCGCAGCCTCACCCACGGTCTCAGGCACCAGGGTATCGTAGGCCCCCACGCCCCAGCGACACTTCTCAAACGCAGTAGTCGTCAGAAAAAAGCCCTCGCTCACAACAACCCTCTCACCCGCCAGTATCTTCCTGGCTGCCTTTGCCAATTTAGGGCCAGACCTGATTACATCAAGCGAACCATCGAGAGGGTTGAACACACTGCGGAAAAACGGCGAAGCGCCCTTCACCTCCCGCACACCGAATGCACTGTTTTTAAACCTGACAACGGTCTTAAGGCCCCGAAAAAATTTTGCGGCGCCTGGTAGACCGCCCGTCACCACGAACGATCCAAAGTCAATCACCAGCCCCGTGAGCCCCGCCGCCAACTTCCCTTCGGCTATGTCGGCAATCCCGCCGACAAACGGGATAAGGCTTAGCACCGTTCTCAGGTTCTCCCGGGTAAAGACCTGTCCGGAATCGAACGGGTAGGTGCGTCTTCGCTGAAGTGCTGTGGGCTTGTTGGCGTATTCCATCAACGCTTCGCGTTTTACATCGAACGTGGCATCCACAATCGCTTTGGCAATATCGCGGGTTTTAGTCGAGGACCAACTGTTTGGGGCATGCTCAGGCGAAGTCGCAAAGCGCGGGGGTTGAGTGCGCCCCGGCAGCGTCTTTCCGAACTTTTCGATGATTGCGTTCGTACGCACCCCAGGGCGGGGTGCGTCACCTGTTTGGTAAGCCTGCAGGTCAAAGTCCACCGGTGTCGCCTTGCGAAAATCTTTCCGGCTGTAGCTGAAACCAACATCAGGTACCTGGCCCTTTTGAATCTCCCCGTTCAGTTTCAGGCTGGAGAACAGCAGGTGACGCTTTTCCATTTTCATAGAGCCCGGGAACATCTCGAGATAGGTATACCCATCCGTTGTCCCTGGGGTTTTATAGCGCAACAGCACGCCTTGCTTGGCGCGTTTTTCAAATACCTTCGAGTCGGCTCCCTCGTCCTCGTCCAGAGGTGTTCCGGTCTCTTCACGCAGGGTGAAGATTTCCACATCGCCCGCCTCCAGCCCTTTGCGCACATCCAGCGGTGCATTGGCGATCATCAGCCGGACCATGGTTTCCTGTGCCGTTCGACTATCGGCCAGGTATTTATCCACAGCCGGCGCCACCAAGGGGGCAATGTCCGGCAGTTTTTTGATGCGCTCGTTGAAAGTTTCCTGAGAAATAAGCGGGTGGGTGAATGTGTACTTTTTCTCGCCGGAGAACAGTTCGTTCAGCCACTTCTGAAAACTAAATAGCGGGTCCAGTCTGGCTTGCCCGGTCAGAAGCAATTCGGTTAACAGCGGCTGACGTGTTTCCAGATGCCCGTGCTGGCGCGGGTTAAAAGGCGTATCGGTAACAAGCTCAAGCTTGAATTTACGGATCTCATTTTTGGTCATCTCGGGAAACAGTATTGCCAGTTGATCTACCAGCAGGTTTGTTTGGCTGGGAGGCTCGCGCGTCATGCTCTGGAAAGCGCTATAGATGGCTTTCTCCCGGTCTGCGAACGCCTGCGTGGCAGCTGTGTAATCGCCTGGCGAATATCGCCCATCCGAGGTCTTGGGGAATACGCCATTCATCACTGCCCAATCGAGCACCGGTGGCGCTCCAAGGCCCTTCATCAGCTGTTCTTGCTCGGCCCCCATGGGGTTGAGCCGAGCAAGGGCTTGAGCCTCAGTAATGTTCAGTGACCGCGAACTGCCTTTGCCAGCAAGTGCCTCAGCCATGGCACAGCCCAGACGCAGGTTCATCCAGGACGCCGAACCGATGCTGACTTGCCCGGGTGACAGCTTCAGCGCGGCCGGGGCGTCTGACGAAATATTGGGGTCAGGGATGATCAAGAACTCAGGCGCAGCCTGTGCCAGCAACATATGGGCAATCAAGGGGGCCGTCCTGGCATTGGCGCCTTGGCGTTGCAAGTGGGTTTCGACGTCAGTTCGCACGTCATTCAGGGTGCGGCCAAGGTTGCCTGGCTGATAGAGCGCGTACCCGGCGACCACTCCGGGTTTACCGGGCATTTCAGCAGTGATGCCAGCCTTGATGGCGCAGGCCAACAACTGATGACGGGTGGCTCTTGAGAGGACCTTGCCATCAGCCACCTCGGCCATCTTCAACACACCTGCCAGTTCCTGCGCCTTGGCGACGGCTTCGGGTGAGTCGAAGAACACTTGAAGTTCAAGGTGCGGATCATTCGGCACGTCGTGCCGCGCCAAATGGCTGATCAACAATTGGGTGACCGATCCGGCCTGCGTCGACTGTTCTTTGAGCAGCGCCACATCACCGGGCGACAGCGCACCCGGCGCCCAGCTATAAGGCGACAGGCCGGCGTAATCACCCACCACTGGGGCTGGCGGCAGCTTGGTGGCCAGCCAGCCAATCGCTGAGTTCAGTTGTGTGGCCGTACCGGGGCAACCCAGCCCGGAAAACTCGAGCATCTGGCGTACGTCGTATGTCGCCGACGCATACAAGGCATTGCCGGTGGTTCTACTGAAGGCCAGCAGCTGATTAAATTGCTGACTGAAACGGTTGATCGCGGCTTTTTCGTCCGGGCTACCGCCCACCATGACCTTGTTGATCTCATCGTCCAGATAGGGTTGCAAGGAAATCCAATGGTTGCCGGAACCCCGACGCAGCTCCAGCGTTCCTTCGGATATCCTGTAGTCGTTTTCACTCCCGCCGTACCCGATTTTCTTGATAAACGCCTTGAACAGCGGCGCTTCCAACCATTCGACAAAACGCTCACGCGGCACTTGGCTTTTTCGCGCCAGAGACGATTGCGGATAAACAACAGCGCGCTCCGCGCTCAAATCAAACGCCTCTGTCCCGACTTTCTCCTTGAGCAGCGCTTGCAGTTGTGCCGCCAGGCGCGAGCGAACATCTTCATCACTGATTTTTTGCTGGAGTGTGTTGAATTGCTTTTGCCATTGGCTGCGTTTTTCGTCGGTTATCGCCGGCCAACCTTCCTTGTGGAGCTTCTTGGAAATCTTCTTTCTGTCATTTTGATCATTTGGCCCTTCAATACCGTAAAAACCAAACAGCACGTTTGAGTCAAGAAACTCGTCGGTTTCTTTAAGTGGCAACGAAACCCCGATATAGCCGGGATGCAATGCCTTCACCGCTTCGGTGACCTTGGCACCCACCTCCCACCAGCCAGAACCGTCTGTCGTGGTAAACCTGCGAATGTGCTTTACCCCGTCGACAACCACCGCGCCCTCAACCGCGTCACTGAAGACCCGGACGGTCGATAAGTCCAAGCCTTTGGATGTGAGCCAGGCCTGCACCTGTGGCTCACGTACAGCGTCCTTGTAGGCCTCGACGAAAGGTTTGATAGAAGAGTTTGGAGGTACAGGGTCGTCTTTGAGTTTGCCGGTCTTGAGCCAGTGAGCGAGGGCTTTGCGCGCTTTATCGTCCGCTTTTTTGGCAGCAGAGGGCGCCGGAAAAACAGGGCTTTTACGCTCGGCATCAGCAATGTGAGTGGGCGCTTCGGACGAAGCCTCACGCTTGAGGCGTGGCAATGATTGTTCGAGTTTTAATTGAGTGAGCTGTCCATCCCGATGTCTTGGGACGCCCGAGAGCACCGACTGCCCAGCATCGCCAGGGCTGTCCTGCGGCCCTGGCGCAGGGGCCGGTTGATGCGTTGCGTCGCTGGCGTTGCCTATCGCGGGCATACGAGCAGGCATGACTGCGTTACTTACAGTGTTTACAGACATTTCAAGTTCTCTTAACGGTTGAAATCGCAAGAGTTCTTGTCCTTAAGAACCATCAACCGCGAGCCTATGAGGTCGTATCATTCGGGCCTGTAGGAGTCGTCCGAATGCGCAACACGGGAAGCTGAACGTTACTGAAAAGCCTGTTCCGCACTATCCGTTCAAAAAAAACTCAGGCCTGAATCAGGCCTGGGTCATGTTGAGCGCCATGATGGCTTCAAACGGTGAAAAACCCTTCCAGCGGCGTACCCACTGGCAGGTCGGTTTTCGGATCAGTCGCATACCAAAGGCCATCCACCTGCATCGCCTTTACGCTGATCCCGTGATAACTCACATCGCAAGTGGCAGCCTGCGGCCCTGCGCCTTGAGCCGTCGCCTGTTGTTGAACCCCGCTGCTAACGCCCAGGTAGGTACGCAGCTTTTCCTCCACCGCGCCCAACGTCCTCAACATTGCTGTCTTTGGCGCCTTGCTCAAGAGTTTGGGCACGGAAAAAATCCCTTTTGCGCCGGCGACCAGCAGATCGGCCGAACCGTCCAGCGGGTTCAAAAACCCACTGACCACGGCAACGCCCTTTTCCAGCACACGAAAAGCCTTGGCACCAAAAGGCGCAACGACTTTGGTGGATTTCACCAACGGCCCAAGCGTCGCGCCCGCGCCGCCCACCCAGGCGCCGACAGTATCGATTATCAGGCCGCGCGTGCCCTCGACCCAATTGCCCTTGGTCAGATCCATAATTGCGCCTACAAAGGGAATCATGCCCAGCAGAATGCTGTCGTTGCGGCGCAATACCTCACGACGTTGCTCAAGTGGCAACTTACCTTCGGCGGCTTTCAACACGGTGTCTCGGTGATGGATAAAGTTGCCCTGCATGATGCGGTCGACAATCGCCTGACTGCGCTCAGAGGCAAAACTATTGGGCACAACGCTGGCCCCATCCCCCGTCACTGCCGTTGGCGCTGCGGGCAGGGTGTCGCCGAGTTTATCGATGATGATGCCCGGCGACGTCGTGCCGGACCTGGGCAGAGCGTCTGTGCTGTAGGCCGTAAAATCAAACGGTTCCACCGCCCCGTTCTGCAACTGAGTGGTGGTTGGCGCCCATGGGCCGTAGGTTTTCGGGTGGTCGTGCAAGGTGCCGCCCAGCTGTAACGTATCGGGTAATCCCTCGCGTTTGATGATCAGCATCTTGTCCGGAAAGACTTCGAAGTAGCGAATCACCCCGTTGTATTCGCAACGTATCACCGTGCCTTTGCGCCCTCGCCGCTCCTCCACCTGCCCCGGCGTCTGATCCACCGTGGGCACGCTGTCGGTTTGCTCGCGCAAGGCAAACAACTCAACACTGCCCAGTTCCAGCGCCTGACGATCAGCCAGCGGCAAGTTGGCAATCATCTGACGGGTCACGGTACTCAGGCCCTGTTTAAGGCTGGCCAGGGAAGCGTCGACTTCCGCGCCAACCCTGGCTTGCACATCCGGCAATGTGTCGATCTTGACGTTCAGGGCCTGGACATTGCGGTCCACGGCGGCTTGATCAGCCGGGCTAAGCCCTCTTGCAGCCGCGTAAGGGGTTTTCGGTTTAGTCAGTTGAGGCGGTTGCTCACCCGGCGCCAACAGCATCCAGCGGTTCTTTTTCAGGTCCCCGGTCATGTAGGTTTCAACCAGGGAGCGGGTTCTGGGCTCCGACAGCTTCAGGCTGCGCCGCTCATTCGGGTTTGCGATGTGCACTCGCAGCCCTTGCAGCTGTTGGACGCTGTAGTCTGGAAACGCCGTGTGCAATTGAGCGATGGCCAAGTCCCGTCGAGTCGGCAGCGGCGTCTTGAATGCCTCAAGGGCCTGAAGCAGTTGCTCGCGCTGGGACTCAAAGGCATTGGCAGCCTTTTGGTAATGCTGGGGGGTGTAAACGCCGTCTACCGGCTTGGTGTAGAGCCCCTGCATCATGCCCCAGTCGAGCAGAGCCGCCATCGCGTAGTTATCCAGCACGGCGGCCTCTTCCGGCGAACGGGGGTCCAACCGCGTGAGGGAAACGATTTCCTGGTAATTCATGGCACGAGAACACCCCGGCCCGCCCTGACGCTCGGCGAATGCGACGCCCAGGCGCAAGTCTGCCCATTCGGTGGTGCCCATGCGCAACGTGGGCGAGACGCCCGGAACCAGAAACTCCGGGGCAGCACTCGCCAGGAACAAATGCGCCACCAGCGGCGCCACCTTGGCATCGGCGCCCAACTTTTTCCCGAGGTGCGCTTCTATGTCCTCGCGCACGGCGGCAAGAGAGCGGCCGTTGTTGGCGGGCTGGTAAATGTCATAACCGGCGATGAACCCAGGCTCACCGGGCGCTTGGGGGTCAATCTGCAGCATGATCGCCGCCATGGCCCACTGCTGAATTTCGCCCGTCGAGAGCCCTTGCTCGCCGGAGGCCCCGAGGAACTGTCGATTCGCTGCAATATGCGCCCACGTCGCCTGTGGACGGCCTCGATAGAGCGCCTGGGTGATAAACGACTCAGCCTGGGCACGCAATTCATCAACGGAGCCCGCGTTGACAACGCCCACCGACAGCAAATCCCGTGACGGATTTCGGTGAGCGGGGTCCGTATCGCTCAACCCGGCCAGATAATCCTTGTCGGGGCCAGACAAACCGCCCGGCGCCCATGGGCTTGAGATCAGTTGCGCATAGTTGCCCAGGGCCGGCGCCGGCGGCAGCGAGGCGTTGAGCCAACGGATGGCGTTGCGCAGCTCTCCCGCCGTTTTCGGCAACGCCAGGCCGTGCGCTTGCAGCACGGCATTGATCGGCGCAGTCGTCGCCGCCTTGCTGGCAAGCGGTGAACTGCTGCCAATCTGCGCCTGAATACCGGCCAGTGTGATTGCCTCATCGTCAGGCTTGTCGCCCAGCAGTGCGCCGAGCTGACTGGCCAGGCTCCTGCGCTCGTCGAGGGTGTCGACCAGGGTTCTGGCGGTGAGTATCCGTTGCTCAAGTTGAGCCTTGGTGTTGGCCGGCAGGGAAAACCAATCCGACGCGGCGAGTTCATTTTGTACTCGCCAAAGGTCACTGTCGCTGGCGGGAGGTTTGATGCCATACGCCTGTAAAACCGTGTTGCGCGACAGCATATCGCTGCCTTCATCGATGTAAGGTAACCCCGCACCTTGCACATCAAGGGCCGCCGCAGCGGCATTGATTCGCGGACTGAGCCGCCACCATCCAGATCCATCCGTGGGAGTGAACGTTACAAGGCGGGTGACGCCGTCGCGCGTGACGTTGCCCGACACTGAGTCGGGTTTGACGACAACCGTGGACATGTCCAAGCCTTGCCTGAGGAACCAGGCGGCGGCTTCAGGGCTGTTGATTGTGCTGCGATAGGCGTCAAAGGCGGGGAAAATGCTGGCGGTGGTCGGCACATGCACGCGCTTGTCTGCGGTCCCGCCGAAAGCCGCACCGCTGAGGGCGTCTTGCAGTTTGCGGTCGCCGAGTGGCATGAGCCTTTTGCTGCGGGCGGTTTGCGGCAGAAAAGCCCAACCGGGCCTTTTTTTCTGTGGGGTTGTACCCTGCGGCGGGCTGCGTTTGGCGCGAATCTCTGGCTCTGTGGCCAGGGTATCCGACGCCTGCGTGTTGATAACATCCCTGAAATTAAACGTCCTGGAAGCACTAATGCCGGAAATTGGCATAACGACTCTCCCACTGAGTTTGGATGAATGAAGCCACTGCTCTAAATCCAGAGCAGCACAGGCGACCTTAAGACCCCGCCTCTGAGGGCGGTGTAAGGAAAATCCCAAGCATCAACATCCCGCGCCCGGCCGGGCGCGGTCTCAGCAAGACGCAGTTGAACGGCTACAGAATGCGGTACAGCAACCGCTCGATGCGCACCCGGCTCACCCGGCGCAGGAACTTGCCGACCGCTGGCGGATAGTCCACCAGTGTTTGTAATTGCTGGTAACCCTCGATGCGCGTGGCGTGCTGGAAAATCTGCGCCAGTTCGAGGCGGCGCGGCGCCAGCCATTGCCCCTGCGGATCATCGATCAACAGGCCGTTTTCCAGGTCCAGGCGGAATGCACGCGGGTTGAGGTTGTTGCCGGTGAGCAAGGTGTAACGCTGGTCGACCCACATGCCTTTAAGGTGATAGGAGTTGTCACCGTCGTGCCAAAGGTGCAGGTTCAACTGGCCGCTTTCGATCATCGGTTGATGGCGTTTGGCAAAGCGGCGCAGGCTGATTTCGTACAGGTACGGCAGCGCGGCAATCACCTTGAACGGCTCGCTGGGCGGGATGTAGAAATCGTTCGCGGTTTTGTCACCGACAATGATGTCGATCTTCACACCGCGCGCCAGGGCGCGGTTGATTTCCCGGGTCACCGGCAATGGCAGGTTGAAGTAAGGCGTGCAAATGGTCAGCTGGTGTTGGGCGCTGGCGATCAATTCGAGAATGACGCGGCTCAAGGCGTTGTTCTTGCCCACGCCGAGTAGCGGACTGACCGACAGATGGCCATTGGGTAACTGCCCCGCCGTGGTGTCGTAGGCGGCGTGCTTCAAACGGCTGCGCAGGTCACCGATATCGTTGCGCAGGCTGCGGGTAGTCGGCGGGTTCGGCAGGTCAAGGCGATGCACCGCCTTGGACGCGACGAGGCCATGCTCGATCAGATGCTGCATCGAATCGGCCAGCGGCTGGCAGTGGATCAGGTGATAGCGGTCAAACCGGTACTTGTCGAACTTGTGCAGGTACACATTGTTCAGGCTGGCGCCGCTGTACAGCACGCTGTCGTCGATCACAAAGCCCTTGAGGTGCAGCACGCCGAACAGCTCGCGGGTTTGCACCGGCACGCCATACACCGGCACTTCACTGCTGTGGGACTGGGTCATGGCCTGATACCAGGCGCTGTTGCCTGGCTGCTTGCCGGCGCCGATCAGCCCGCGCTGGGCCCGCAGCGAGTCGACCACCACCACAATGTCCAACGCTGGCCGGGCAGCCTTGGCCGCGTGCAAGGCATCGTAGATCTCCTGCCCCGCTTCGTCCTGCTGCAAGTACAGCGCAACGATGTAGATGCGCTGCGTGGCCTGGGGGATTTTTTCCAGCAGGCAACGGCGATAGGCATCGGCGCTGGGCAGCACCTCGATGGCATCGGGGGACAGTGGAAAACCGCGCAGTTTGGGCAACAGGGAGCGTTTGAAGAACGACGGCATAAGGCTCGCAATGGGTCGAATCCGAAGAGGCCCCGAGCTTACACCATGGGGGTGCTCAGGTCTCGCCGCGCAGCATGGAAAAAATTTAATTGACCAAGAAGAACGGTCGTTCTACTGTATAAATCATGAACGACATAACCTCTAATGAAACCCGCGACGTTATCCTCGACGTCACCGAAAAATTGATCTATCGCCATGGCATCGCCGCCACCGGCATGGATTTGTTGGTGAAAACCGCCGGTGTCTCGCGCAAGAGTATTTATCGCTACTTCGCCAATAAAGACGAACTGGTGATTGCCGCGTTACAACGCCGCGACGAACGCTGGATGCAGTGGCTGCGTGACGAAGTGGAGCGCAGCGAAGGCAGCGGTGAACGCCTGTTGGCAGTGTTCAGTGCCCTCAAGGCCTGGTTCGGCACGGCGGATTTTCGCGGCTGCGCCTTCATCAACACCAGTGGCGAAACCGGCAACCCGCAAGACCCGGTGCGCCTGCTGGCCAAGGCGCATAAACAGAAACTGTTCGAGTACGCCCTTGAACTGTGTGAAGCCCACGGCACTGGCGACCCGCAACGGCAGGCCGCGCAATTGCTGATACTGATCGATGGCGCCATTACTGTCGCCCTAGTGATGGGTGATTGCACCGCCGCAGATAACGCCCAATGCGTGGCGCGCACGCTATTGGGACTGTGAACCCACACGCCTCGCAACGCTCGATTAAACCGTAGTGTATGAAGGAGATGCCGAATGACCTCTACTGCTGAAACACGTCCACCCCTGCCGCCGTTTACCCGTGAGTCCGCCATCGAAAAAGTGCGCCTGGCCGAAGACGGCTGGAACTCCCGGGACCCGCAACGGGTGTCTCTGGCTTACACCCTGGACACGCAATGGCGTAACCGTGCCGAGTTCGCGCATAACCGCGAAGAGGCCAAGGGGTTTCTGACGCGTAAATGGGCCAAAGAGCTGGATTATCGGTTGATCAAGGAACTGTGGGCATTTAACGGTAACCGGATCGCAGTGCGTTATGCCTATGAATGGCACGACGATTCGGGAAACTGGTTTCGCTCTTACGGCAATGAGAATTGGGAGTTTGACGAAAACGGGTTGATGGCCAATCGTTTTGCCTGCATCAACGACCTGCCGATCAAGGAGAGTGAGCGCAAGTTTCATTGGCCGTTGGGGCGGCGACCGGATGATCACCCGGGGCTGTCTGAGTTGGGGCTCTAAGGACCTGCCCTTTCAAGGTCTTTGAAAAGCGTTAAGGGCGAATACTGTCTCTGTGGCGAGCGGGCTAGCCCCGCGTTGGGTTGCGAAGCGACCCTAAAAGGAGGAATGCGGTGAGTCAGGCACTCTTCGGCTGCTGTTTTTGGGGCTGCTACGCAGCCCAACGCGGGGCTAGCCCGCTCGCCACGGGGATGGTGTTCGCCCTATCAGACAGATTCCCAAAGACCTTGAAAGGGCTGGCTGTAAGAGCGAACCCCATATCAGCCGTAATGCAAATGCCGGATATACCCCCAATCACTCTGTAACGCCAGACGAAGTCTGACCATCCCAACCCCCACCCAACGCTGCGATCAACTGCACACTCGCCACCAACCGCGTCTGCAGCAGCGTCAACACCGTCCGCTCGTTACTCAACGCCGTAGCCTGCACCGTCACCACATCCAGGTACGCAATCAACCCGGCTTTATACTGGTTCTCGGTCAACCGCAACGACTCCCGAGCCGCGTCCAGCGCTTCATTGCTGACTACCGCTTCATCCTCCAGCACTTTCAACTGCACCATATAGTTTTCAACTTCGCGAAAACCATCCAGCACCGTCTGCCGATACTTGGCCACCGTCTCGTCGTAAGTCGCCTCGGAGCGATCCACCTCAGCCGAGCGCTGCCCGCCGTCAAACAAGGTCATCGCCAACTTCGGCCCCACCGACCAAAACCGGTTCGGCAAACTGATCCAATTCGCATAGGTGCTGCTCGAATACCCGCCCGCCAGGCTCAAGCTCAAATCCGGGTAATAGGCCGCCTTGGCCACCCCGATATTCGCATTCGCTGCAATCACCGAACGCTCAGCCGACGCAATATCCGGACGACGCTCCAGCAACTGCGACGGCACACTCAGCGGGATCTGCGGCAGCGCCGGAATATCCTTGCTCACCGCCAAATTGAAATTGGCTGGCGCCTCGCCGATCAACACGGCGATGGCGTTCTCCAGCTGTGCACGCTGCCAGATCAAATCAATCAGGCTCGCCTGGGTTGTCTTGAGCTGAGTCTGCGCCTGGGCAATCGCGTCTTTCCCGGAAACACCCGCCCGATACTGGTTTTCGGTCATTTGCAGCGAACGTTTATAGGTGTCGAGCGTGGCCTGCAGCAGACGCGTCTGTTCGTCCATGACGCGCAGTTGCAAATAGTCCTGCACCAATTCCGATTGCTGACTCAAACGCATCGCCGCCAAATCCGCCGAACTGGCTTCGGCCGTGGCTTCATTGGCTTCCAGGCCCCGGCGCAACTTGCCCCACACATCCGCTTCCCAACTCACGCCCAACTGCGCGTTAAGGGTGTCGCGGATACCACTGCTGGAACTGCTGAGGCTCGCGCTGCTGCTGCCGGTGCCCTGGCTGGCGCGGGTTTTCCCGGCGCTCAAGTCAACCGTGGGGAAAAACGCCCCCCGGGCACTGCGCACCTGGGACTGGGCCTGGCGAAAGCGCGCTTCGGCCTGGGCCACGGTTTGGTTGGCGTTGTTGAGGCGCGTCACCAAGTCATTGAGTTGGCGATCGCCATACAGCTCCCACCAGGCGCCACGGGCCAGGGAGTCGCTCGGATTCGCCTGCGTCCAGCCCTGGGCTTCCTTGAACTGTGCAGGCTCGACAACTTGCGGGCGCTTGTAATCCGGGCCGATAGCGCAGGCGCTGAGCAGTGCGCCGCACAGCACCATGGTTACCGCCCTCACCCCCTGACTGAAACCCGAACTGTGGCGAGGGCGCTTGCTCCCTTGCCACAAGGAGCTTGCATTGGCGTTTGTTGAGTCGGTCATAGCGCAGTGTCCAGGGCAGCATCGGTACGCACGCCGCGCCAGGCGTTGAAGCGGTGGCGCGCGCGGTCGAGATAAAGGTAAACCACCGGGGTGGTGTAAAGGGTCAGGATCTGGCTGAACACCAGGCCGCCGATGATCGTCAGGCCCAGCGGCTTGCGCATTTCCGCACCGTCGCCGGCGCCGAGCAGCAAGGGCAAGGCGCCAAGGATGGCGGCGAGCGTGGTCATCAGAATCGGGCGCAAGCGCAACAGGCATGCGCTGCGGATCGATTCCAGCGGGCTCATGCCGTCATGCCGTTCCAGTTGCAGCGCCAGGTCGATCATCAGGATCGCGTTTTTCTTCACCACGCCGATCAGCAGGAACAGCCCCAACAGGGAAATCAGGCTGAACTCACCGCCCAACAGGTAGATCGACAGCAACGCGCCGACACCCGCCGACGGCAAGGTCGACAGGATGGTCAGCGGGTGAATATAGCTTTCATACAAGATGCCCAGCACCAGGTACACCGCCACCAGCGCGCCGAGGATCATGAACGGTTGGCCCTTCTGGGTCGCGGCGAATGCATCGGCGGTGCCGGCCATCTTGGCGATCACGTCTTCCGGCAAACCGACCTTGGCAATCGCCCGCTCGATGGCGGCCGTGCCCTGCTCCACCGTCACTCCCGGCGCCATGTCAAAGGCGATGTTTTCCGAGGCGAACTGGCCTTCGTGGCTGACGCGGTCGTCCGCCAGGCTGTTCTCATAGTGGGCAATGGTCGACAACGGCACCCGCGCGCCGGTTGAGGTGATCACCTGCATCTGGTTCAGGGTAATCGGGTCCTGGGCGTATTTCGGATTGACCTCCATCACCACTTGATACTGGTTGAGGCTGTCGTAGATGGTGGAAATCTGCCGCTGGCTGTAGGCGTTATTCAATACCGCCGTGACCATGCTCATGTCGATGCCCAGGCGCTTGGCCTGATCGCGATCCACCACCAGCGTCACCTGCGCCGCGCCACGGCCTTCGCGGGCGTCGATGGCGGTCAGCTCCGGCAGTTCGCGCAAGGCGGCGACCACTTTCGGGTACCACAGGCGCAACGCGGTCAAATCGCCACTTTGCAGGATGTAGGAGTACTGCGCGCTGGTCTGGTCACGGCTGCCGCCAAATTGCAGGTCCTGGTCGGCCATCAGGAACAGACGACCGCCCGGCACCAGCGGCACGTCTTTGCGCAGGCGCTCGATCACCGCCTGCGCCGAGATTTTGCGCTCGGCGATAGGCTTGAGGCGCACCAGCATCACCGCGTTGTTGGTGCCGTTGTTGCCGCCGATAAAGCCGGCCACGCTGAGCACTGCCGGGTCTTTGAGCACGGCCTTGCGGAAGGTCTCCATTTTCGGCTGCATCACGTTGAACGACAGCCCGTCGTCGCCGCGCACAAAGCCAATCAACTGGCCGGTGTCTTGCTGCGGCATAAAGGTTTTCGGCACTACCACGTACAACGCAACGTTCACGCCGACGGTCAGGAACAAGCTGAGCAAGGTCAGCCGACGGTGACGCAGCACCCAGTCGAGGCTGGTGGCGTAGCCGGCGACCATGCGGTCGTTGACCTTCTGGCTCCAGCGCTGCAAACCGGTCATCTGGCCCTTGATGTGCGGCTTGAGCCAGCGCGCGCACAGCATCGGGGTCAAGGTCAGCGACACAATCAACGAAACAATGATCGCCGCCGACAAGGTGATGGAAAACTCGCGGAACAGGTTGGTAACAATGCCCCCCATAAACAGAATGGACAGGAACACCGCCACCAGCGACACGTTCATCGACAGCAAGGTAAAACCGACTTCCTCGGCGCCCAGGTACGCGGCCTTCATTGGCGGCACACCGTCATCGATATGCCGGGAAATGTTCTCCAACACCACAATGGCGTCGTCCACCACCAAACCGGTGGCGAGGATCAGTGCCATCAGCGAGAAGTTGTTCAACGAAAAACCGAACAGGTACATCACCGCAAAGGTGCCGACCAGCGACACCGGCACCGCCAGGGTCGGGATCAACGAGGCGCGGAAATTACCCAGGAACAGGTACACCACCAACACCACCAGGGCCACGGCAATCAGCAGGGTCATCTCGGCTTCATGCAAAGTCGCGGTGATTACCGGCGAGCGGTCCATGGCCAGGTTGAGCTTGACGCTGGAGGGCAGCACCGCCTGCAACGCCGGCAATTGCGCCTTGATCTGGCGCACCGTCTCAATGATGTTGGCGCCGGACTGGCGGTTGATCACCAGCAATACGGCGGAGTCATTGTTGAAGAAGCCACTGTTGTAGCGGTCCTCCACACCGTCGCTGATCTTCGCCACATCACCCAGGCGCAGGGCTGCGCCGTTCTGGTAGCGAATCAGCAGCGGCTCGTAATCCTTGGCCTTTTCCAGTTGGTCATTGGCCTGGATCTGCCAATTGCGCTCGGCATCCTCCAGTGAGCCTTTGGGGCGCCGCTGGTTGGCGTTGGCGATGGTGTTGCGCACATCGTCCAGGGCTACGCCGTACTGGTCGAGGGCCTTGGGCTCCAGCTCGATACGCACCGCCGGCAAGGAGCTGCCGCCGATCTGCACTTCGCCCACGCCCGGCACCTGGGACAGGCTTTGCGAGAGGATGGTGGACGCCAGGTCGTACAGCTCGCCCTTCTGCAACACGTCGGAGGTCAGCGACAGCACCATGATCGGCGCCTGGGACGGGTTGATCTTCTTGTAGGTGGGCATGCTGCGCATGCCGCTCGGCAGCAGGTTGCGCGAGGCGTTGATCGCCGCCTGCACTTCCCGCGCCGCGCCGTTGATATCCCGGTCGGAATCGAACGCCAGAATCACGCGCGTGGAACCCTGACTCGACGAACTGCTCATGGTGGTAATGCCGGCAATCGCGCCGAACGAACGTTCCAGCGGCGTGGCCACGGTAGACGCCATCACCTCGGGGCTGGCGCCGGGCAAACTGGCCGACACCACGATCACCGGGAAGTCGATCTGTGGCAACGGCGACACCGGCAACAAGTTGAAGCTGACGCCGCCGAGCAACATGATCGCCAGGCTCAGCAGCATGGTCGCTACCGGCCGGCGAATAAAAGGTCCGGACAGGTTCATGACTCAACCGGCTCCAGGCTTTGCGGCTCTTTGCGCCAGCGACGGCCCAGGCGATCGAAGTACAGGTAGATCACCGGCGTGGTGAACAGGGTCAACACCTGGCTCACCAGCAAACCGCCGACCATCACCAGGCCCAGTGGCTGACGCAATTCCGCGCCGGAACCGCTGGCCAGCATCAGCGGCACCGCACCGAACAGCGCGGCCAGCGTGGTCATCAGGATCGGCCGGAAGCGCAACAGCGCCGCCTGGTAGATCGCCGTCTGCGGGTCCAGGCCCTGATTACGTTCAGCGTCGAGGGCGAAGTCGATCATCATGATCGCGTTCTTTTTCACGATGCCGATCAGCAGGATAATGCCGATGATCGCGATCATGCCCAGGTCATTGCCGCTGAGCAGCAAGGCCAGCAAGGCCCCCACCGCTGCCGACGGCAAGGTCGAGAGAATGGTGATCGGGTGAATGTAGCTCTCGTACAGCACACCCAGCACGATGTACATGGTGACCACCGCCGCCAGAATCAGCAGCAAGGTGCTCGACAACGACGCCTCAAATGCCTGCGCCGCGCCCTGGAACTGGGTTTGCACGCCGACCGGCATGCCGATGTCTTTCTGGGTCTGGTTGATCAGCTCCACGCCCTTGCCCAGCGCGACGCCGGGGGCCAGGTTGAACGACATCATCACCGCCGGGAACTGGCCAATGTGCGCAATCGCCAACTGCGCCTGACGCTGCTCCACACGGGCCAGGCTCGACAGCCGCACCTGGCCGCCGTCGGTGGTTTTCACATAAATCTGGTTCAGCGCAGCCGGGCCAAGGGTTTCACCGGATTGGGCCTGCAACACCACGCGGTACTGGCTGGCTTGGGTGTAAATCGTGGAAATCTGCCGCTGGCCGAAGGCGTCGTACAGCGCATCGGTGATGTTCGACACGCTGACGCCCAGGCGCGAGGCTGCATCGCGGTCGATCACCAGGTACACCTGCAGGCCTTTGTCCTGCAGGTCACTGGCGACGTCGGTCAGTTCCGGCAACTGGCTCAGGGCGTGCACCAGCTTGTCACTCCACAGCGCCAACAGCTCGGCGTCGGGCGACGACATGCTGAACTGATACTGCGTGCGACTGACGCGGTCTTCGATGGTCAGGTCCTGCACCGGCTGCATGAACAGGCGAATGCCTACCAGCTTGTCGATTTCCGGCTGCAAGCGGGTGATGATTTGCGCTGCACTCAAGTCGCGCTGGCCGTGGGGCTTGAGGTTGATCAGCAAACGGCCGCTGTTGAGGGTGGCGTTGTCGCCGTCCACACCAATGTAGGACGACAGGCTTTCCACCGCCGGGTCGGCGAGGATGACCTTGGCCAACTCCTGCTGGCGCTGGCTCATGGCGGCAAAGGAAACCGACTGTGGCGCCTCGGAAATGCCCTGAATAACACCGGTGTCCTGCACCGGGAAGAAGCCCTTGGGCACCACCAGATACAGCACCACGGTCAGGCCGAGGGTGGCGATGGCCACCAGCAACGTCAGCGGCTGATGCTTGAGCACCCACTGCAACTTGCGTCCGTAGGCTTCGATCAGCCAATCAATCCAGGCACCGCTGGCCTTGTAGAAACGGCCTTGCTCTTCCGGTGTCGGCTCGCGCTTGAGCAAACGCGCGCACATCATCGGCGTCAGGGTCAGGGACACCACCAGGGAAATCAGAATCGCCACCGCCAGGGTGATCGCGAATTCGCGGAACAAGCGCCCCACCACGTCCGCCATGAACAACAGCGGGATCAGTACCGCAATCAACGATACGGTGAGGGAAATCAGGGTGAAGCCGATTTGCTTGGCGCCTTTGAGCGCGGCCGCCATCGGCGTTTCGCCCTCCTCGATATAGCGCGAGATGTTTTCCAGCATCACGATCGCATCGTCCACCACAAAGCCGGTGGCGATGGTCAGGGCCATCAGTGTGAGGTTGTTCACGGAGAAACCGGCCAGGTACATCACGCCAAAGGTGCCGATCAGCGACAACGGCACAGCGATGGACGGAATAATCGTGGCGCTGAAACGGCGCAGGAACAGGAACGTCACCATCACCACCAGGGCAATGGCGATAAGCAATTCGTGCTGCACGTCGGTGACCGAGGCGCGGATGGTCTGGGTGCGGTCCGTAAGCACGGTCACGTCAAGGCCCGCCGGCAGGTTGTCGGTGATGCTCGGCAGCAACGCCTTGATACGGTCGACCACCTCAATCACGTTGGCGCCCGGCTGGCGCTGGATGTTCAGCAATACGGCCTGGTTTTCATTGGCCCAGGCGGCGAGGCGCTCGTTTTCGGCGCCGTCGACAATTTGAGCGACGTCTTTAAGACGCAACGGCGCGCCGTTGTTATAGGCCAGGATCAGCTCGGCGTATTGCTCGGGCGAGACCAACTGGTCGTTGGCGTCGAGCATCGACACGCGGGTCGGGCCGTCGAAGTTGCCCTTGGGCTGGTTGACGTTGGACGCGGCGATCAAGGTGCGCACGTCGGACAGGTTCAAGCCATTCGCCGCCAGGGCCTCGGGGTTGACCTTGATGCGCACGGCCTGGCGCTGGCCGCCGGCGATGCTGACCATGCCGACGCCGCTGATCTGCGCAATTTTTTGCGCCATGCGCGTGTCGACCAAGTCGTTCAGCTTGGGCAACAGCATGGTCTTGGAGGTAATCGCCAGGGTCAGCACCGGGGTATCCGCCGGGTTGACCTTGTTGTAGACCGGCGGTGCCGGCAAATCCTTGGGCAGCAGGTTGGTGGCGGCGTTGATCGCGGCCTGCACCTGTTGCTCGGCGACATCCATGTTGATGTCGAGGTTAAAGCGCAGGGTCAGCACCGATGCGCCGCCGGAGCTGGTGGAGGCCATTTGGGTGAGGCCGGGCATTTGCCCGAACTGGCGCTCCAGCGGCGCGGTGACCGCACTGGTCATCACGTCCGGGCTGGCGCCGGGGTACAGGGTCATCACCCGGATAGTCGGATAGTCCACCTGTGGCAAGGCCGAAACCGGCAACAGGCGATAAGAAATGATGCCGGCCAGAACAATGGCCAGCATGCTCAGCGTGGTGGCAACCGGGCGAAGGATAAACAGTCGCGACAGGTTCATGAACCGACCTTTTGCGCCTTGCCGGCGTCAGCGCCGGTCTCCCCTTTCGATGCGGGCTTGCCTTGCAAGTGTTCGGTCGGAGTGGTCTGTACTGCGCTGCTGTCGTTTACCACTTCAATTTCGCTGCCGTCTTTCAGGCGGTCGGTGCCTTCCAGCACCACGCGGTCGCCGGCGACCAGGCCTTCCTTGATCACAGTGTTGTCGCCATCGGTGTCACCTACCACCAGCGGCTGCACCTTGACCTTTTTGTCGCCATCGAGCTTGTAGACGAAGGTGCCGTTGTTGCCGTACTGGATCGCCGCGGACGGCGCCAGCACCACGTTGTGCAGGGTGTCGGCGAGCAAATGCACATTGACGAACTGGTTGGGGAACAGCGCCTGGTCCTTATTATCGAAGCGGCCCTTGAATTTCAGGGTGCCGGTGGTGACGTCGATCTGGTTGTCGAGGCTTTGCAGCACGCCGACCGCCTGTTTTTTCACGTCGCCACGGTCCCACGCTTCCACGGGCAATTTGTTACCGGCGTGGTAACGGCTGAGGACGGTGTCCAGGGTGTTTTCCGGCAGGGTGAAGACCACGCTGATCGGCTGGGTCTGAGTGATCACCGCGAGGAAAGTGGTGTCATTGGCGGCGACCAGATTGCCTACGTCGACCTGACGCAAGCCGACGCGGCCACCGATGGGCGCGCGGATCTTGGTAAATTCAAGGTTGAGCTTGGCGTCATCCACCGCGCCCTGGTTGGTCTTGACGGTGCCCTGGTATTGCAGGACCAGCGCTTCGGCGGTGTCCAGGGTTTGCTTGGCGATACTGTCCTGGGCATACAGGTCGCGGTAACGCTGCACGTCAACCTGGGCGTTTTTCAGTTGGGCCTGGTTCTGCAACAGCGTGCCCTGGGCCTGGAGCAAGGCGTTCTGGTAGCTGCGCGGGTCGATTTCTGCCAACAGGTCGCCGGCCTTGACCATCTGGCCCTCTTCAAAGGCAATCTTCACCAGCTCGCCGCCCACCCGGCTGCGCACATTAATAGTGTTAAGTGCCGTAACCGTGCCCAACGCCTTGTAGTACACCGGGAACTCACCCAGCACCGTCGGCGCCACACGCACCGGGATCGGGCCAGTGGAACCTCCGAAGCCCGGGCGCGTCATCCCCGACTTGCCGGCATGCCCTGCGGGTTTCTTCGCGTCGGCATCCTTGTGGGTGCCAGGCCAGAATTTCCAGCACAGGCCGGCGATAACCAGCAGTACCAGCAGGCCAAACAGCCAGCGACGGGAATTACGGGGGGAGGATTGCATGGAGTGATCAACCATTGGGCGCGAGAGCTTCTTCTTTGGGAGGCTGAAAGATAAGCACTGGGGCGCATTAAGAAAAGCGCCTTTACCGGCTATTTACCTTGGGCTTACAACTTTTAACTTCTGACCTTAGTCCGTTCGCTATTTCGCTAAGCGTTTGAGCAACCAATAAAAACGGCCTGGACTAGGCCAGGCCGCAATCATGCATCACACGTGTTACTGCCAAACGACAGTAATGCGTTGAAACAGTTACTTCAAAACAGCCAGGGCTGCTTCGTAGTTAGGCTCTTGGCCGATTTCGCTGACCAGTTCGCTGTGCAACACGTTGTTGTTCTCGTCCAGTACCACAACGGCACGGGCGGTCAGGGCACGCAGCGGGCCTTCGGTGATCGACACGCCGTAGTCAACGGCGAAACCCGGGTCGCGGAAATCCGACAGGCTTTTCACGTTTTCCAGGCCTTCGGCGCCGCAGAAGCGTGCCTGGGCAAACGGCAGGTCGCTGGAGATGCACAGCACCACCGCGTTGTTCAGCTCGTTGGCCTGGGCGTTGAACTTGCGCACCGAGGTGGCGCAGGTTGGGGTGTCAACGCTTGGGAAGATGTTCAGCACTTTGCGCTTGCCGGCGAAAGTGGCCAGGGTTGCGTCCGACAGATCGCCGGCGGTCAAGGTGAAGTCTGGAGCCTGGGTACCGGTTTGCGGCAGCTCGCCTTCAACCTTAATTGGGTTGCCACGGAGGGTAACTTGAGCCATGAACAGAATCCTTATGCTGGGTTTATTGAAACGAATTCGAGAGGCCGAAGTTAACCACAAACTGCCGTGGCTACCTATCCTCGCGCGCAAATTGTCATGCCAGCGGCCTATTCAGAGCGGCTATGGTTTAATTGCGCGCTTTTCGCCCCCGCTCGAGGAAACCGCCGTTGATGAATCAGCCCGCCACCCAAGTCCTGGTCATCGGTTACGTCTGGCCGGAGCCCCGCTCCTCGGCGGCTGGCGGGCACATGATGCAGATATTGCAAAGTTTTCTGGACCAGGGCTGGCACATCACCTTCAGCAGCCCGGCCACCGTGGGCGAGCACAAGGCGGACTTGGCGGCACTGGATATCGCTGAATGCGCAATTGAGCTCAATAGCAGCAGTTTCGATGACTTTATCCGCGAACTGGCCCCGGATATCGTGTTGTTCGACCGTTTCATGATGGAAGAACAGTTTGGCTGGCGTGTGGAAAAATGCTGCCCCAATGCCCTGCGCGTGCTGGAAACCTCCGACCTGCAAAGCCTGCGCGACGCACGTCACCAGCGTTTCAAGGACCACCTCAAGGCCCATCCCGACAGCGACGACTTCACCGCGCTGTTTAACCCGGCGCTTGAAGAAGAATTCCTGTTGATGGCCGACACTGACTTGGCCAAGCGCGAGATTGCGGCGATTTACCGCTGTGATATCAGCCTGATGATTTCCGACGTCGAAATGCGCCTGCTCACCGAGCAGTTCCACGTGCCGTCCGCCCTGCTCCATTGGTGCCCGTTGATGCTCGCGCCGCCAGGCGAGCCGTTCACACCCTATGAAGACCGCGCGCATTTCCTGAGTATCGGCAATTTCCGTCACGCGCCGAACTGGGACGCGGTGCTGTGGATGAAGAACCGCCTGTGGCCGTTGATCCGCCAGCAATTGCCGGGGGCGCAGCTGCATATCTACGGTTCCTACACGCCACCCAAGGCCACCGCGCTGCACAATGCCGCGCAAGGTTTTCACGTGATGAACTGGGCCGAAGACGCGCTGCAAGTGATGTCGGCCGCGCGTATCTGCCTGGCGCCCCTGCGCTTTGGCGCCGGGATCAAGGGCAAACTGGCGGATGCGATGCTGTGTGGCACGCCGAACATCACCACACCCATCGGCGCCGAGGCCATGGGCGATGAGCAGCCATGGCCGGGCGTGATCGAAAATTCGGCCGCCGCCCTGGCTGCCGCTGCCGTGTCGCTGTATCTGGACCGCGAGCGCTGGACCCAGGCCCAGGAAGACGGCCGCCAGTTGCTCGCCCGTCGCTATGCTTACGCCATTCACGGCCCGGCGCTGGTGGACTGCCTGGAACGTTGCCGCAGCGACCTGGATGCCCATCGCCGCCGCAACTTCACTGGCGGCATGTTGCGCCACCATGCGCATAAAAGTACGCAGTACATGTCGCAGTGGATCGAGGCAAAAAACCGCGTGGTTTAAACACCGCTGCTGGCGAGGTTGCGCGCAAGGGGGCATTATCCCTTGCAGCAACCACAATAAAGCGACGGCAGCATGACCCGAGCAACGCGAATCACCGACCCTTCCTACGAGCTGATGGACGACCATAACGGCCTGTCCATCATCTATCGTCAGCACGGCTTCCCCTGCCCTTTGGTGCGCTGGCATTTCCACAAGGAATACGAGCTGCACCTGATCGTTGCCAGCTCCGGCAAGGTGTTTATCGGCGACTACATCGGCAACTTTTACCCGGAAAGCCTGTTCCTCACCGGCCCCAACCTGCCCCACAACTGGATCAGCCAGGTGGAGGAAGACGAGGTGGTGCCCAAGCGCGACATGTTGGTGAACTTCACCGATGAGTTGTTCGAGGGCGGCAGCCAGATTTTTACTGAACTCAAGACACTGGCGCCGTTGCTGGAGCGGGCGCAGTACGGGATCGAGTTTCGCTGCAAACGCACGATTGCCCAGGCGATGACCTTGATGCAACGCATAGAGGACGCCCAGGGCATGGCGCGGCTGGGGCACTTCTTTATCTTGCTGGAAGTGCTCAGTGCGTGTGAGGACTACCAATTGCTGTCGGGCGTGACCACACCGCAGCTGGCGGATGAACACAGCATTGATCGGACTAACCGGGCGGTGGATTACATCTTTGCGCATTACGCGCGGGAGTTGTCGCTGGAGGAAGTGGCGGAGTATTTGGGGATGAAACCTACCTACTTTTCGCGGGTGTTCAAGCAGGCGACCGGGCGAACGTTTATCGAGTTTGTTAATCGGCTGCGGATCAGCAAGTCGTGCGAGTTGCTGGCCGACGGCGATAAGGCGGTGACAGATGTGTGTTTCGAGTCAGGCTTTAACAACATCTCCAACTTCAACCGACGCTTTCAGCAGCTCAAGGGCATGACCCCCTCACATTATCGCCGCCTGGCGGTACAGCGTTTGACCGAGCAGAATTTGGCCTAGGTGTACGCCTGCCATGCCCACTCATGCACAGCGGCCTGGCGCGGCTAACACGCTGCAACAGGTTGAAGTGAACGCCTGCCCCCCTCACGACCAATAGTCCTACGGTTAAAAGATAAGTTTCCACGAGGCTTATCCGCGATCTTCGCACTCGATAACGACTGCGGACACGTCAGCTGTCGCACGCCTTAGGAAAATGCTCTCATGAGAATCGAGCCATTACGCTGGAGCCCGCTCCCCCCTTCTGCATACGCCCTTCAAACTAAATCCGAAATAGCCTCGGCTGTTCATGCACGGACTAAACGTAGCAGCACAGTGGTGGATCTGGAGACCAAAAAAGCCGCAACGGCTCTCATCAGAGCAGGCGATGCTGCCCTCTCCTCCCTGCATAGCGCTGCATTGATGAATCAGCTCATTGCCGATCCCGCCGGGAGGAAGTCCCCGCTGCAAAGCCCGGTTATTTCCGATATTCCTTCCACCTCAACGTTCGGTAGAGCCTGGGCTCAGCTCACCCATGCGATTCAAAGCGAACCTTTTGCAAGTTTCGCCAGTAAACACAAGATTGATACGTCAACCCTCAAGCTGAACACTCAGTCAGGATGGGCTATGGATTGTGTTGCAAACGGCAAGCGCGCCACGTTCAGCATCTACGATACGGGCTATGAACAGGCCACTGCAGCGGTTAGCGCCGCCGCGCATGCGTTCTCCTCGCGGCTTGGCCCGCTCGAATATACCGGCGCAAGCCGTGCCACTGCCGAGGTAATAGGCACCTTCTACGGCGTACGCCCAGGCGACATACCAGCGGACATCTTCCGTTTGATCACCGAACAGCAAGACCACCACTCCTTCAATGCGTTGCGTGAGCCTGACTCCAAGGCACCCGATTTCAACCGTCCGGCGTATTCGCACATCCGAGAACAACAACGGGAAGCGATAGAAAATTTTGCCGGGGAAATCGCCTTGAACCCCGCGCTTCTCTCCCCTTCGCAACGCAAGCCCACGCAATGGGTTGAGGACGCTGATCGGGAACTGGCCAGAATGTGCAGCAGTGCCATGTTAAGCCTCAGGCCCGAAATGGCACGTTACGGCAAAGGCCCGCGCACCGGTTTTGCAATGTCTGAGATACCTGAACACTCAACCCTGGGGCAAACCCTGCGCAACACGAAGGTGCCGCCAGGCAAAGACGCGCAGATCAGCCTCGCCTGGATAACCCGGTTTTACGCCGAGCCGGGCAATAACGAAACCTTGGTGGGCGTGCTCACACACACCTCAACACTCACTCGCAACGGCTTTCGCGCATTGAGCAAAGACACCCCGCCAACAGACAAACGTTCCCACGCGGTCCAGCAACGGCAACGCGCCGCCATCCAGACGCTCGCGAACCCAAGCACAACTGAACCTGAAGCGGCTGCACCGCCGACTGAAAAGACCCGCCCCGTCCTCGACCCGATGGCCGCTATTGCACGCCGTCAGTTTGCCGGTGAGCCCAACGTGTACTCGGTGGTCGCACGATTGCTCAGCGAGCGGATAAAGCAGGCCGCCCCTTCACTGGACGTCGACGTTAACCAGATCGCCATTGAAACACCCGACCCGGACAACCCTGGAAGCGTTAAGCGAACACAATTGATGGCGCTTGCCCTGGGCTACCTGGCCGGCAGTGAGGCCCCGAACTTCACCGGCACCGACAGGGCTTTTGACACGCGCCCTGATTTACTGGCCCGCACGGGCAACGCTGCCGACACCCCACTCGCTCTCGATGTGTCAGCGCTAAGCGGTGTCATAGGTGCGTTGCCGTTGCGTCTGAACACAGCTTACGAGGCTGATTCGCGAGACTATTGGAGCAAACAGGCGTTCAGCAGTCCGACCAATGCCGACAGCGTCTTCAGCGACAGCCGTCTTGCGTTGATCAGCCATATGCTGCGCAGCAACCTGCAACTGGCCAGCCTGAAACAAACCGGTTTGGATGACGAGCAACGTATAACCGTGGACAGTGTCGTGAGGCATCCCGAAGGATCGACGCGGCCCGCGCCACTCGACCCTAATTCATCGGGTGTTACCGTCTATTCATTGGGCGATTCAACCCCGAACATGTTGATTCATCGATACCTGGCGCAATCAAACCGCAACATCCTCTTGGTAGTGGAGCCCAGTGGAAAAATCAGCGCTTATGACTCCTGGGATGACGTAGAAAAGTTAGGACACATCCGGCAGGAACTCACCGCTAATATGTTCGACACCCAGGCCCAAACCCTCATCAAACAGCATCAAGGCGACAGCCTGTTCAACCCGCCACCATCGATTGGCGCAGAGAACCCGACGCCAGTAACAATCAAGCTGCCCGACTGGATGAGTAATGCCGGCGAAGCCGAACGTTTTGTGATGCATGAGCTCAGCCAGGGGCTGGCAAGCTTCATACAACGTAACAAGGGCCGTGCGTACAACAGCGACATCAAAGACATCCGTACGTTTGCGCAACAGCAGTTCAACCTGTTGCCCGACAATAAAAAGCTGACGCAGTACGCCGCCGAGAACCTGGAGGTGGTCTTCAAAGTACCTTACGGGACGCTGGGCTCCGGCTTTATCGATCGCCAAACCATGAGCCTGGCTGACATGCTACTCAATAACCTGTCGGGGCTGCCTAATGGTCAGATCGAAGTTTTTTTCAAGTCAGGTTTCAACGATGAGAACGGCGCAGAAGTCAAAGTCCGGGTGCCAGCACTTGAGAAAGAGGGCGTGCTCAAGCAACTGGTGAGCGACCTTGATATCGGCAAAACCTACCCCGCATTACTCAAGGAAAAACTACTCGACGACCCGGCCAAAATGGCCGAACGCCGATCACTGTTTGCCCAGCAAGTGCCCATCGAGCTGCAGCTCAAAGCGCTGGAACTTGGCATCAAGGGAAAAGCCGGTTTCAACAACACAGGGTTCCGGTATATCCAGGAAATACTCAAGCCGGGGCCAGGCTCCAAGTCCGTAGACGGGAAAGAAATCGTCATACGGCCATTGGCTTTCGATAATAAGCCCAATGGCAAAACCGATGTGGTTGAAGGGGCTTACCTGATCGAACCCAAAGACAGCACAACCGGCCCGCATATTTTGTATCGCCCGCTGATTCCGGATGCCCCGCTTCTGCAGTTTCCTACTCGCGAGGCTCTGCTGGAAGCCATCCAGACGCCAGGCAAGCTGCAAAACGATACCCTGGCCTGGTTACCTGACGAAAATACGCGAAAGCTCTACAGCGGTAACGGTTTTAAACACCCCAACCTGGTGATATTCGGGCTCAACCTGGGGTCCGTCACCCTCAACGAGACAGTTCCCTTGGCCGTGGACTCCCGCCTGCAGCAAACACTGCAGGAGGGCAAACTGATGGAATACCTGTACGAAGCCAACGCGAACAGCTTGATTACCCTGGCCGACCAACAATCGACATCCGATGCGCAAAGCCGCTGGGCGTCCCTCAAGACGGGGGGTTTGCTGCTACTCAATGCGCTGCTGCCAGTGCTGCGCGGCCCTGGCGCCGTGCTCGGCTTGCTGCTGCAGGCTGAGGGCATCATCCACGACCTGGAGGTTCTGGACGATGAGCGTTCGACAGGCAAAGAGGCGGCGCTGACAGATCTGTTGGTCAACCTTGCGACGTTGTTGATCCATTTCAAGGCGCGGTCATTACCCGAACCCTCCACAACCCTTTCACCAAGACCGGCAACCGGCGGCAGCCTGTTGGTGGAAGAGGTGGCAACGCCCACTCCAGCGTCCAATAACCGCATTGCCCTGGGAGGTCCGGCGGATATCAAACCGCTTGCCGGCGACGTTCAAGTCTTTCTGGACACCTACAACGGCAAGCAACGCCTCAACATCATGGGCCACGGTGAAAAACCCATAGGTGAGCAAGCGGCACACATCTTTGGAGAAGATGGCAAGCATTACGAGGCAGAAGACATTGACCGGGAATTGTTGGCGCGCGGCATAGACATCCGGGACTATAGCGATGTGCGGTTATTAGCCTGCTACTCCGGCAACGGCGGTGAACAGTCTCTCGCGGCGAAACTCAGCGCACTTACAGGTGCGCGCGTAAAGGGTTTTGATCAGGAAATCATTACAGACTACCTGGGCGTTGGCGATGAAGACCCATTCAAGCTCTACGAAGACGCCTTGGCACGTTACCGCAAAAACTATACAGCTCTCAGCGACCGTGAGATCCAACGCATGGCTGAAGCAGAACTGAACCGCAAGCTTGCTGGCCGGGATATCAAGTTCAATATCTTCAAAGATACCGGCACGGAGATCGAGCTCAATATCGGCAGTGATGAAAAGCCGGTGATCTATAGAACCAAAGTCGATTATCAACCGCGTACCTTTGGAACACCGAAGATCAAGCCTGCGCCTGCAAAGCCAGTTGAAGTATTGATGGGTTACTCGCACACCGCTGAAGACGCGCACTCAGTGCTGTCGACTCGCAGCCTTACAGACTGCTCCGCACTGGCGGTGCTGACTGACCTGAAGGACGGGGTTTATCAGAAACGTACACTGATGCACCTGACCGGCAGCAATCTGGAGTTTGGTTTATTTGATAAAGACTCTTATCAGCTACTGCAAACACTAAATGACTCACTGGCAGGTGGCGGCAAGGTGATATTCGTAGGCGGTATCGAATCACAATCTGCGACAGGCATGGGGGCTGTATTGGGGCAAGAATACCAGGGGAAAAAACCGCTGCTGGCCCTCCTCAGAAAACCTGGCGTAGAGACCACGATCGCCAGCTCGCTAGGGGTTAATATCAACCCGGACGGCACATTCAAGTTGATTGAAGGCACGGGCAAAGGCGTGTTCAGCACCGCGCAGATCCGAGATGTATTCGACTTCGCCGACGATTGACAGCGCAATAAATACAGGAACTGGGCTTTTGTGAGAGCTTGCCTGCGCTACAAACAACTCGGTGTTTCAGTAACGCCGAGGTGATTCCATCGCAGGCAAGCCAGCTCCCACATTGACCGCGCTCCGACGCAGATTCTGTGCGCATCTGACTGGCCTTGAATACCATGCATACAACGCCTGAAAACCTGCCCACCGGCGCCTGGCGGTGCAGCGGCTGACGGAACAAAACCTGGCTTGAGCGGGCCAGCGAAACATATTGGAAAAAAATACGCGTAAGACGGCTGCGTTTCTTACCTGACCAAAGGAACCTGATCGAGCGCTCTGTCACTCAAAGCAAGCATCACACGTGGGCAGTCCGACGTTGACCGATGCTATTTCTGACTGACTGGCAAAGGGCAACTCCATGATCAACGTTCGACCGTCCCCCCTTCACGCCGCACTCCCGCGCTCCGCCGAGACAAGCAACCGTACGCCGCAAATAGCCAACGCCCAGCCGAATCCGGAACCCCTCGAAAGCACGCCGGCGAGCCAATCGTACGTTCGCCCTGTGCTGTCACGCTCACGCCGGGATTTGCAGAATACGCAGCTGGCGGCCGCGCCACGCGATGCGGCAATCCGTCGGTTTGCCGAGGCCCTGGTTGAACAGGGGGACAGCGAACTTGCCGTGGGTGTTGGCAACAGTTTGATCCGCCAAAGGCTCGCCAGCGAAACCGGGCGCTCCAGCGATGCGCAAGAGAACGTTGCCGTGCCGCCACACTCTGCGTTCGGCCAGCGCTGGTCGGAGCTGGCCGATGCATTGGAATCGGAGCCTTTCAAATCGTTTGCCGAAGCCAGGTTGATCGAAACGTCAAACCTGATCTTTGCCGCCAACGGCGATTTGAGTGAAAAAGAACACGGCGCCCTGGTCAGTAGCTTCTCGCACGATGACCCCGAATGGTCCGCCGCCTCAGCGGCCGTTTTAGCCGTTGTAAAGAAGCTGACGGGAGCGCCGCCCAAAGAACTGCGGTTCTTTGGGCGAGAGCAAGCGCCGGCCAGCGCCATTGCGCATTTCTATGGTTTGCAACTGGGCAACATCAATAGCAACGACACGCTGTCCACCGCCGCGCAACTGTTGAGCGATGGGCGCTTCAGGGCGTTAGGCAGCGCCAACCCAATCGACGCGCCTATCAAGCAGCGACAACGGGAGGCCATCCAGCGCATTGTGGATTTACCCTCCCAAGCGCTGACAAGCATCGTTGAACGGTTTACGCCTTCCACGATGCAGCAAAAGGTTCAGCAAGCCGATCAGGCGCTGGCGCAGAAGGTCAGCCAGGGGCTGATGAAACTGGTTCCAGAAACCCGTCAATACGAGACGTCGGTGGTTCTGGAAAACATTCCCGAGTATTCAACCTTCAACCTGGTGCGCAAAAACTTCCTGAGCGCGCTCAACGGCAGTGCTTTTACAACCTTTGCGCAAGAGAACGACCTGGCCCCCACCAGCATCGCTATTAACCCGGTGAGCGGTGAGTTGGCGGGTACCGTGAGAGGTGTGAACACCACGTTCACCTTGAACGATGTATCCGGGTGGGCCGATGCCTGGGCCGAGATTAAGGACGCGGCGCAACAGATGCCCACAGGCGATGACGGGCTCGTCAAATACCCCCGCAGCACGTCCGCGCCCCTGTATGAAGTCATGAGTTTTTACAACGAGGCGCCGTCCCACCAACAGAACACAGGACAACAGAACAGGCAACAACGCCAGCTCATTGCCACCCTGAGCCGGGTAGTCGAAATAAACCAAAACAACGCTTTCAAGGCCTTGATCGACACGGGTTCCAGCGACCCCGAATCCGCAACCGTGCGCCAACGCCAACAGGCCACGATTGTGCAACTGGACAAGCCTGTTTCGCTCTCGCCCTTGGAACGCCTGGCGGCCGCTGTCGAGGCCAACCCAGACTTCACCGAACAAAGCGTAGAAACCCGCGAAGACGTTATGGCGCGCGCCGAATCAGAAATGGCGATCGCCGTGCATCGAACCATGCTTGAGCTTAAGGCCGATCCGTCCAGGGCCGCGTCGACAGTGATGCAGTCAACCCCGTCCAGCCTGTTCGATCTTCAGAAGACTTACCTGAAAAAGGCCGCAAACTCGCTCGGAATGGCAGAGTTCTACCGGAAAAACAACTTCAGCCCACTCGGCGCGGTCTGGCTCCCGCCACGTGATGATGCTGATCAACATGCCAGAACCCGCGAAATTGCAAAAAAATTCCCTGAGCACGCCGACGCGTTGATGCACAGGAGCGCTGCGGCAACGCCCTTCTCTGCCAATGGAGAGTCGATCAGGGTCGACCTCGCTGATGGCAACAGCGTGCCGTTCCAATGGGTGTTCAATTTCTACGGCATCAGTACCGACCCCGGCAGCCCGGCGTTCGCAAAACAGCTGGAACTCATAGGCCGTACTCAGCAACTGCCGCGCACGCCTGAAAACCTACCGCGGGCAGCCGATGAGCTGAACCGGCGGATAATGGCAGTGGGCGATAGCAACGACCGTTATGCGTTGCTCAGCACCCTGGAAAACGGCGAAATAGATAAAGACGACCGTGCGGACTCCATGCGTTTTGTCGTCGACCCGGACTCCTCTCACCACCCCAAAGGTGTTAAGGAGGCAAGGGCTTTTCTGGCTGAAAACGGTTGGTACATACCGACGTCGAAAGTCGAGTCCGACAACCTGATAGCGGCATTGCGTACACCGACTCCCAAGTCGCCAGCGCTTGGCAACCACTGGGGTTTCCTGTCCACCGACATCCCTCTGAGTAACGACCAACGCAGCAAAGTCAGCGCATTTGTAAAACGCACCGCCCCTGACTCCAGCCTGCTCAGCTACCTCGGCACACACGTCGCGCAACTCAGTGAAGACCCCGACAAAGCGCTGGATCAACTCATCTCCACCCCGCAAGCCCTTAAATTCGGGACAGACCTGCAAACCGAGATGAAGGGCGCCGCAACCGCCACCAGCCTCAAGCAGTGGCTATTGACCGCTCTGGTGCTGGAGCTTGACCCGACGGCCGGCACCCAGCACAGGACCCTCGCAGGCATTGACCTGGCGGGCGCCGCGTACTCGGGGCATGGCACCGACTTCATTCGTGAGCAGGTAACCCAGCAGTTGATCGCGAAAAAAGGCATTCCGGTAAACCTTGCACACGCAGCCACGCAATTTTTGATATCGGGTACGGCGCCACACCTGCTGGTAAAAGAGGTACCCCAGCACGTAACACTCGGCTCCCCTGAGTGGTTCAGCTTTACCGCAGCCGTGAACCGGATTGAATGGACGGCCCCCGGCGCCACCGCGAACATGACCTACCGGCAGGTCATGGATCAGAACACCATCCAACCCATTTCAGCACTTGAGGCGCAGATAAAGAGTTACGCGCAGATGAACCCACTGCTGGATTGGGCCGCCCTCAACAACGACGTCGACAAGGACAGCTACACGTTAGAACAGCTGAAAGACAGCCAGGTAAAACTGCAGGCACAGACGCAGGCGACCGCCGAGGGCGTAAGCTGGTTGAGCACGGTTGAAGCACCCACTCGACGGAGCATGACACTTAAGGTTTTAAGAGAAGAATTTGGCGCCAACATTGATTATGAATCCCGGTTCATGGTGGAAAACGAACTCTGGGGTGTCATCACCGGTAGGCATTACAGCCTCGCAGAAATCTATGAAGCCGGCAGGCTGGATGAGTCATGGCTGCAGGAAGGCCAGCATGTTGATTTCGATCGCCTGCGTAACAGAGCCAAAGAACCCGACTTTCCGGTTATCAACGATGCATTCGACAAAGCCATCAAGCAAGACTTCAAGCTGCGCAGGCGCCACACCGTAACGCTGATGAAAGACATGCTCGCAAACCTGCCGGTAGAAGAGCGCAAGAGCGTGCTTTATGGCGACGTGGAGTTCCTGAACGTCGCGGGCGCCGGCAGCGGCATGGTGATGACGTCGTTCTACAAGGGCGTCAGGAGAGATTTTGCGGTCTACCCGGCAAGGGGCCGGATTGTGCGGATTGCCGACATAGCCCCCTCAACCCCACTCGGCAAAAACGTCAGCCTCGAGATCGATGCCGAGGCGTTCAAGAATGGCGCCGAGCCCAAAGCGGGGGTCACATCCAACGTTGTATTGAGCATCACTGACCAACACCTGCTCGACGATAATGATGAACCCTGGCCACAGGAAACATCATTCCTTGCGCACAAGGAAAATGACCCGTTCTCCCCCCATTACGCGCGGGGGCGGATAGACCGATTGGCCAGAACCATGGTCGACTCGACTTACCTGAACAAAACTCAGTTTCTCAACCTGCACCGCAACGCGTCGAGCAATACCCTTGAAACCGCGACAGAGCCCAGCGACTTTTTCAAGGCAGTCTGGCATGCCCTGCCGGGCGCCAGCAGCCTGGAGGATATTTATCACGGCCAATTGCTCAAGGCCGGTGTTGATCTGGCCATTGATGTCGCGATCTACGCCGCCACAGAGGGCGCGGGCAAGCTGTGGGGCCTGGCAAAATCAGGCGCATCCTGGGCGGCCGCCAAGGTCTCTGCCGGGTTCATCGAAAAGTTTGGGGCTAAAGAGGCTGAAAACGTTGCGCTCACGGACCTGACGAGTTCCGGCAGCGCGCAGTCGTCAAGCGCGATCACCCCGCCCGCCAACAGGGCGGAGGGCACGATAACTGGCGCAGGTGCACAGCAGGCGAACATCAGCGCTGTGTTTCAGGACGGCAACTGGTACGCCTTTGACGCTAAGACACAGGCGGCTTATGGGCCGGCGCTGGAAGGTTTTGTATCGCAGACTTCATCAGCCCTGCGCCAGGAGACCTTTGCAGATGGCACTCAAGCGCTGGTGACTGAAAGGTCCTTGGCTGCCGATGCCTATACCATTCCCCGTAGCCATGGCTTCGACGTGGTCAATGAAGGCAAAGTTTACCGTTACGACACGCGCACCCCTGGCGTACTGACTGACTTGGCATCGGCCGACCACTTTAAGCCTCTCGAGGGTTTTGAAGCGTTCTGCGCAGTGCCTTCGATGGGTGGCAGAGTCAAACGCGGGGCCGAAGACACGTGTTTCTCCAGGGTCATCACAAACGCCAGTGGGCAGTTTGCCCAGGAACTTCAAGCGCTTGAGCATGCACGCCTGTTTCCCTCGCCCCCGAAATTATTCAGAAAGGATCAATTTGTCATTGTCGAGAACCGTGTTCTCAAATTGGTCGAAGGTGAAACGGGGCCCCGGTTGATGCCGACGACGGATGTCAGGCCAATCAAGTACAAAACGATAATCAGCGGCAGCATCAAACACGATCCACAATTCGGCTTTTTCGGCGCGCAAGGCAGTGATGCATTGGCGCAGGAGACGCGCGTGGTCAAGCTCAACAGCATCAGCGACATGGTCGACGACAAACGCGAAATCAGAGGCGTGATCGTTAAATCCCCGATTGCCGGAAGCGCCGATAAGTATCTGGTGATAGAGGCGGATACGGCCAGGTTTTATTATGCGAAGTTGAACAACGCGCCCACCGGCGAACTGAAATTTATAGCGGCATCGCCACTTGAGAAGCCACTGGTGGACAGCTACAGAGATGCATTCATCAAGCGCCTGGGTACATCCAGGGTACCCTTTGACGCCGACTTCATCGCCTTGCCAAAACTCAAGTCCGCGTTTGAACAGCTGGAGCGTTTGGGCTACCCGAAACAGGAGGTGGATGAACTCAGAACTTACTGCAAAAACTTCACCGAAGAACAGCAGCGCGAAGTGGTCTATCAGTTGCATCGGAGCACAGCGATCAACCAGCTGGGGATCGCCTTCAGGCCGAACCGAGTGACCACGTTGACCAAGCCTGCTGGCTTCGAAACGCTGACAGCAGCACAGCAAAACAGATTTTATGCAGAACAGGCCAAAGCCAGCGTTAACCATAGTATGAAAGCCACGGGGCTGGGTGCCGGCAATAAGGTGCTTTCGAAGGCGGATTTGGCGCGAGCGCAAGCTGCAGACACGACCAATCAGTGGATACGCAACACTGTTGCGCCTCATGCATTGAATCGAGCCGACATGGTTTTGAAGACGGGAGCCGGTAACTGTGGAGAAATGGCGCTGGTGGCAAAAGAAACCATTAAGAAGAGCGGAGGCCGTGCTTATGAATGGGCCGCCTCAGACGCTCACGCGTTCACGGTGGTAGGCGGCCCGACCGAGCTTCCTGCAGGAACGGTCGACTTCTCCGGCCCCGCCTGGAAGGATGCCTGGATCGTCGACCCATGGTCAGACATCGCTTGCCCCGCGCACGAATACACACAGAAACTGAAAGACGTGATGGCTCAATGGGGCAGTGAAAAATTAGTCATAACGGAGGGAGCCAAGCGAATGAGCCCCCTGGATAAAAACTGGATGAACACGCTCATCGTACAGCCAAAAACCCCGTACGCTCATGGCTATAACCGCTTATAACCTGCAGATACGCCAGGCGAAAGCGACGGTGATGCATCACCGCGATTTTCGCCTGAGCCTTACATAAAGGTTGCTGCCAACCGCTGCCCGAGTGCAAAAAAGTATCAGTCCCAGTGCGCCCAAGGATTTGTCACATCCCCATTTCAAGGCTGTAATCAACCGCACACTCTTCCTGACTGCCCGTGGGAAGACACAACAACAATAACTGTCCTTCTGCAGCCCCTGGGCGCAGAAAAGGAGTGCGCGATGAAGTTCACAGCAAAAGCTCTGCTTACCTGTTCTTGCATGACAGCATGCATGACCCTCAGCGCCGTCAGCCTTGGCGCGCAAACCCTTACCATTGCCACCGTCAACAACAGCGACATGATCCGCATGCAAAAGCTCTCGAAAACCTTCGAGACCGAGCATCCGGAGATCAAGCTGAACTGGGTGGTACTCGAAGAAAACGTGCTGCGCCAACGCCTGACCACCGACATCGCCACCCAGGGCGGACAGTTCGACGTGCTGACCATCGGCATGTACGAAGCTGCACTTTGGGGTGCCAAGGGCTGGCTGGAACCGATGAAGGACCTGCCGGCGTCCTACGACCTCGACGACGTATTCCCTTCAGTGCGTGACGGCCTGTCTGTCAAAGGTTCGCTCTACGCCCTGCCGTTCTACGCCGAAAGCTCGATCACCTATTACCGCACCGACCTGTTCAAGGACGCCGGGCTGACCATGCCTGAGCACCCGACCTGGACCCAGATCGGCGAATACGCGGCCAAACTCACCGACAAAACCAAAGAGCAATACGGCCTGTGCCTGCGGGGCAAAGCCGGTTGGGGTGAAAATATGGCGCTGATCACCACCCTGGCCAACGGCTACGGTGCGCGCTGGTTCGATGAGAAGTGGCAACCGGAATTCAACGGCCCTGAGTGGAAGGACGCGCTGAACTTCTACGTCGACAACATGAAGAAATCCGGCCCGCCGGGTGCTTCCAGCAACGGCTTCAACGAAAACCTTGCGCTGTTCAACAGCGGCAAGTGCGCGATCTGGGTGGATGCCAGCGTCGCCGGTTCGTTCGTGACCGACAAAACCCAAAGCAAGGTCTCCGACCACGTCGGTTTTACCTTCGCCCCCCACGAGAAGACTGACAAAGGCACGTCGTGGTTGTACTCCTGGAGCCTGGCGATCCCGACCAGTTCCAAAGCCAAGGACGCCGCCAAGGTGTTCGCCAGCTGGGCGACGTCCAAGGAATACAGCCAGCTGGTGGCCAAGACCGACGGTATCGCCAACATCCCGCCAGGCACGCGCAAGTCGACCTACAGCGACGAGTACATGAAAGCCGCGCCGTTTGCCAAGGTGACCCTGGAATCGCTGAAAGTCGCAGACCCGACCAAACCGACGCTCAAACCGGTGCCGTACATCGGTATTCAGTTGGTGACCATTCCTGAGTTCCAGGCGATTGGTACCCAGGTCGGCAAGTTCTTCTCGGGCGCGCTGACCGGTCAGCAAACCGTGGATCAAGCCCTGGCCGCCGCGCAGACCACCACCGAGCGCGAAATGAAGCGAGCGGGTTACCCCAAGTAACTCTGACTCGCCACTGAAAATGTGAGAGCTGGGCTTTTGTGGGAGCTGGCTTGCCTGCGATGCAGACACCTCGGTCTGTCAGTTAAGCCGAGTGGATGCCATCGCAGGCAAGCCAGCTCCCACACAAGCCAGCTCCCACACTGACCGCGCTCTGACGCAGATTCTGTACGCATCTGACTGGCCTTGAATACCATGAATACAACACCCAAAAACCGCCTGGCCAACCCCGGCTGGTTCCTCGTCAGCCCCTCGGTGGCCTTGCTGCTGCTGTGGATGATCGTGCCGCTGGGCATGACCCTGTACTTCTCCCTGATCCGCTACAACCTGCTCTACCCCGGCGAAAACCAATTCGTGGGGCTGGAGAACTTCACCTACTTCATCACCGATTCGGGCTTCCTGCCCGGCGCCACCAATACCTTGCTGCTGGTGGGCAGCGTGCTGCTGATCAGCGTGGTGTTCGGCGTGTTGATCAGCGCGTTGCTGGAGGCCAGTGAGTTCTTTGGCCGCGGGATCGTTCGGGTGTTGTTGATTTCACCGTTTTTCATCATGCCCACCGTCGGTGCGCTGATCTGGAAAAACCTGATTTTTCACCCGGTGTCGGGGATTCTCGCCGCCGTGTGGAAGTTTTTCGGCGCCGAGCCGGTGGACTGGCTGGCGCATTACCCGTTGCTGTCGATCATCATCATTGTGTCGTGGCAATGGCTGCCCTTCGCCATCCTGCTATTGATGACCGCCATGCAGTCTCTCGACCAGGAACAAAAGGAAGCTGCGCGCCTGGACGGTGCCGGCGCCATCGCGATTTTCTGGCACCTCACCCTGCCCCACCTGGCGCGCCCGATTGCCGTGGTGGTGATGATCGAAACCATCTTTTTGCTTTCGGTGTTCGCCGAAATCTTCACCACCACCAACGGCGGCCCGGGCTACGCCTCGACCAACCTCGCGTACCTGATCTACAACCAGGCGCTGGTGCAGTTCGACGTGGGCATGGCCTCGGCCGGCGGCTTGATTGCCGTGGTCATCGCCAATATCGCGGCGATCATCCTGGTGCGGATGATCGGCAAAAACCTGACTGACAAGCCTTGAGGGCCGCGCCATGACGCTTCAACAATCCCGCCGCCTGCAAAGCGTATTGCTCGGCACCCTGGCCTGGGCCATCGCGATCCTGATTTTCTTCCCGATCTTCTGGATGGTGCTGACCAGCTTCAAGACCGAAATCGACGCGTTCGCCACGCCGCCGCAGTTCATCTTCACGCCGACGCTGGAGAACTACCTGCACATCAACGAGCGCAGCAACTACTTCGCCTACGCCTGGAACTCGGTGGTGATTTCGTTCAGCGCCACCGCCTTGTGCCTGTTGATTTCGGTGCCCGCCGCCTACTCCATGGCGTTCTACGAAACCAAGCGCACCAAGGGCACGCTGCTGTGGATGCTGTCGACCAAGATGCTGCCGCCCGTGGGCGTGCTGATGCCGATCTATCTGTTGGCGAAAAGCATGGGCCTGCTGGACACGCGCATTGCGCTGATCATCATCTACACCCTCATCAACCTGCCGATTGTGGTGTGGATGGTTTACACCTACTTCAAGGACATCCCCAAGGACATCCTCGAAGCGGCCCGCCTGGATGGCGCCACCCTGTGGCAGGAAATGGTCCGGGTGCTGCTGCCAATCGCCAAAGGCGGTCTGGCCTCCACGGTGTTGCTGTCGCTGATCCTGTGCTGGAACGAGGCGTTCTGGTCGTTGAACCTGACCTCGTCGAATGCTGCGCCGCTGACCGCGTTGATCGCCTCCTACTCCAGCCCCGAAGGCTTGTTCTGGGCCAAATTGTCTGCCGTCTCGACCCTGGCCTGCGCGCCGATCCTGATTTTTGGCTGGATCAGCCAGAAACAGCTGGTGCGCGGTTTGTCCTTCGGCGCCGTGAAATAACGGCTTCCTTATAAAAAATTCAACGTGGAGGCCCATCCCATGGCCAACCTGAAAATCAAGAATCTGCAAAAGGGCTTCGAAGGTTTCTCGATCATCAAGGGCATCGACCTGGAAGTGAACGACAAGGAATTCGTGGTGTTCGTCGGCCCCTCGGGCTGCGGTAAATCCACCCTGCTGCGCCTCATCGCGGGCCTGGAAGAAGTCAGCGAAGGCACCATCGAACTGGACGGGCGCGATATCACCGAAGTCACCCCGGCCAAGCGTGACCTGGCGATGGTGTTCCAGACGTATGCGCTGTACCCGCACATGAGCGTGCGCAAGAACATGTCGTTTGCCCTGGACCTGGCCGGTGTCGACAAGAAGCTGGTGGAAAGCAAGGTCAACGAAGCGGCGCGCATCCTGGAACTCGGTCCGTTGCTGGAGCGCAAGCCCAAGCAGCTTTCCGGTGGCCAGCGCCAGCGTGTTGCCATCGGCCGCGCGATTGTGCGCAACCCGAAGATCTTCCTGTTCGACGAACCGCTGTCCAACCTCGACGCCGCGCTGCGTGTGCAAATGCGCCTGGAACTGTCGCGCCTGCACAAAGAACTGCAAGCGACCATGATCTACGTGACCCACGACCAGGTCGAAGCGATGACCCTGGCCGACAAAGTGGTGGTGCTGAACAGCGGCCGCGTTGAGCAAGTCGGTTCGCCGCTGGAGCTGTATCACCAGCCCGCCAATCTGTTCGTGGCAGGCTTTCTGGGTACGCCGAAAATGGGCTTCCTCAAGGGCAGCGTCACCCGCATCGAAAGCCAGGGCTGTGACGTGCAACTGGACGCCGGCACGACGATCAGCCTGCCGTTGAGCGGCGCAACCTTGAGCGTGGGCAGCGCGGTGACCCTGGGCATTCGTCCGGAACACCTGGAAATCGCCGCACCTGGGCAAACCGCCTTGACCGTTACCGCCGATGTCGGCGAGCGCCTGGGCAGCGACACCTTCTGCCACGTCATCACCGCCAATGGCGAGCCGTTGACGATGCGGATTCGCGGCGACATGGCCAGCCAATATGGCGAGACGCTGCAACTACACCTGGACCCGGCGCACTGCCACCTGTTCGACTCCGACGGCGTGGCTGTGGCCCGTCCACTGCGCGCTGCCGCCTGATTACGCGAGACTTTGTGATGAAACTGAATAAACAGCACCTCACCCAGCTGGCGCCCGAAGTGAAGCTGCCGGCCTATGCCATCGCCGACACCCGCCAGGGCATCGCGCATATTGGCGTCGGCGGCTTTCACCGGGCGCACCAGGCCTATTACACCGACGCGCTGATGAACACCGGCGAGGGCCTGGACTGGAGCATCTGCGGCGTCGGCCTGCGCAGCGAAGACCGCAAGGCCCGCGACGATCTGGCCGGCCAGGATTACCTGTTCACCCTGTATGAACTGGGCGACACCGACGACACCGAAGTGCGCGTCATTGGCTCGATCAGTGACATGCTGCTGGCCGAAGACGGCGCCCAGGCGCTGATCGACAAGCTGGCCAGCCCGGCCATTCGGATTGTCTCGCTGACCATCACCGAAGGCGGCTACTGCATCGACGACAGTAACGGCGAGTTCATGGCTCAACTGCCGCAGATCCAGCATGATCTGGCACACCCCGATGCCCCCAACACCGTGTTTGGTTTTATCTGCGCCGCGCTGAGCAAACGCCGCGCGGCCGGGACGCCGGCATTTACCGTGATGTCCTGCGATAACCTGCCGCACAACGGCGCCGTCACGCGCAAGGCGCTCCTGGCATTTGCAGCCCTGCAAGATGCCGAGCTGCATGACTGGATAGCGGCCAACGTAAGCTTCCCGAACGCGATGGTCGACCGCATCACGCCGATGACCAGCAGCGCCCACCGCCTGCAATTGCACGACGAACACGGCATCGACGACGCCTGGCCGGTGGTCTGCGAACCCTTTGTGCAGTGGGTGCTGGAAGACAAGTTCGTGAATGGTCGCCCGGCCTGGGAAAAGGTCGGCGTGCAATTCACCGATGACGTAACGCCCTACGAAGAAATGAAAATCGGCCTGCTCAACGGCAGCCACCTGGCGCTGACATACCTGGGTTTTATCAAGGGTTACCGGTTTGTTCACGACACTATGAATGACCCGGTGTTTGTGGCCTATATGCGCGCCTACATGGACCTCGACGTCACGCCCAACCTGGCGCCAGTGCCGGGCATCGACTTGACCGACTACAAACAGACGCTGGTCGACCGCTTCTCCAACCAGGCAATTGCCGACCAGTTGGAACGCGTGTGTTCCGATGGCTCGTCGAAGTTTCCCAAGTTCACCGTGCCGACCATCAACCGCTTGATTGCCGATGGGCGCGAAACTGAACGCGCGGCGTTGGTAGTGGCGGCGTGGGCTCTGTATTTGAAGGGCGTGGATGAGAATGGGGTGAGCTACAAGATCCCGGATCCGCGCGCGGCGTTTTGCCAGGGGCTGGTGAGTGATGATGCGCTGATCAGTAAACGGCTGTTGGGCGTGGAAGAGATTTTCGGCACGGCTATTCCCAATTCGCCTGAGTTTGTGGCAGCTTTTGAGCGGTGTTTTGTGAGCTTGCGTGACAACGGTGTCACCCAAACCCTGCAAAACCTCCTGAAGAAACCGGCTTAAAAATGTGGGAGCTGGCTTGCCTGCGATAGCGGTGGTTCAGTCAGCCACTGGAT